>CAYZKS010000110.1:0-10944 GCA_964478725.1 uncultured Anaerolineales bacterium | reverse complement strand
GGCCTTTGGTCTGTTCGGCTGCGCCACACCCTCCGCTCGTCGGGTGCCTGCAACGCACACTCCCACCTTGCAGGCATCCAGCACTTGCACGCTCACGCCTACCCTCACGCCCCAGCCCACAGCGACCGCGTCCCCCAGCGCTACCTCTACTCGTACGCCGACGGTTACGGCTACGTCGACGGCGACGCCCACTCCGACCGCAAGCGCAACCGCTACCCCTGTTCGAGTGCAGGCCCGGGTCGTAAACGTCGTGGACGGCGATACTCTGGAGGTGGTACTGGATGGCAAGCAGCACACGCTGCGCTACATCGGCCTGGATGCGCCGGAAGTAGAGGACGAACGCATGGGCGCCGAGGCTGCCGCAGCGAATCGCACGCTGGTAGAAGGCAAGCTGGTCTATCTCGAAAAGGACCAGAGCGAAGCTGACAAGTACGGGCGTCTTCTGCGCTATGTGTTTGTCGGGGAGGTGTTCGTGAATGCCGAGCTGGTGCGGCAAGGACTGGCGCGGGCGCAGGCCTATCCGCCCGACCTGAAGTACCAGGAAATGCTGGACCAGCTCGATCAAGAGGCGCGCCAGGCGGGGCGCGGAATGTGGGCCGCGGCACCGACGGCCACGTTGGGAGCTTCGCACACCAGCGGCTGCCCGCAAGGCTGCATCACGCCGCCTGTCGGCTGCGCCATCAAAGGCAACATCAGCAAGAGCGGAGAGCGCATCTATCACATGCCTGGCCAGCGCTACTATGACCAGACGACCATCGATCCCGACAAGGGAGAACGCTGGTTCTGCACCGAGGAAGAAGCGCAGGCCAACGGCTGGCGCAAGAGCAAGGTCTAGGGCGCCAGTCCGCGAGTGTGTTCGTCCCGCCGTGCAACTGCTCGGCGGAGTCTTTCGTGGGGAATAGCACACAACATGGCGAAACGTCGCCTGAAACGACAACTGAATCTAGCGCAGATCGTCATGCTGGGAACGGCTGGCACCATCGCGGCGGAGATCTTTGTGCTGACTGGGCATGCCGCTGCCATCGCGGGTCCAGGACTGGTGATCGCTCTGCTGCTTGGGGGCCTGTTTAGCTACAGCATCGCGCTCAACTACGGAGAGTTGGCTACCACCTTTCCGTTCACTGGCGGTGCCCTGACCTATGTACGTGAGGCATTTGGCACCAATGTGCTCTCCTACCTGGTAGGGGCGCTCGACTGCCTGTCGAGCACCTTCTATGCTGCTCTTTCGGCGGTGGGCTTTGCCTATTCGTTGGGGCTCTTTGTTCCAGCCCTGCCGATTGTACCGACGGCCATCGCGACCGTGCTGGTTTTCGTCGTGCTCAATGTCCTCGGCGTCAACAACCTGGGCAATGTGCAGATCGTGTTGGGCAGCCTCTTGCTCGCAGCCCTGCTTGCCTTCGTGGTGGTGGGTTTCGTCAGCCCCCTGGGGTTCCACTGGTCCGTTTTCGCGCCGGGTGGATCGATCTTGATCCACAGGGGTCTCTGGGCCAACCTCAGCAGGATCATGGCCACGGCAGCCCTGGTCTACAATGCCTACGTAGGCTTTGAGGTGATTGCGGACGACGCCGAGGAAATGCAGAATCCCGCCCGCAATATCCCAGCGGGCATCCTCCTCAGCCTGACGCTGTGTATGGCAGTTTACGTGCTGGTGGCAATGGTGACTTTGGGCACGATCCCCTGGCAGCAGTTGGCCGGATCCGAGACCGCATTGAGCGACGCGGCGCAGCGCTTCCTGCCTGGAGTCGGAGTCTTCATGATGGGCCTGGCCGGCATCGTTGGCACGCTGACCTCGGTGAATACCGCGATGCTCAGTGCCACGCGTGAGGCCTTTAGCATGAGCCGAGATGGCATGCTGCCGCGCCCGCTGTCGCGCCTGAGTCGTTTTCGGACGCCCTACGTCTCGATTCTGGCAGTAGGCGGGATCGTGTGTCTGGTCGCCGCCATTGGGCTGGTGGATTTTCTGAGCTACATCTCCAGCTCGGGCTACCTGTTTGTGCTCTTCTGGGCCAGCCTTGCGATGCTCCGCTTGCGCAAGCTCTACCCTGACGTGAAGCGTCCCTTCCGCGTGCCGTTCTTCCCGTTGACTGCCTATGTGGCCATGGGTACCTGCTTCTTCCTTATCGCGTTTACGGCCACGCGTGCGCTACTGTTTGGGGCGGGCCTGCTGGCTACGCTCACGCTGTTGTACTATGGGGTGCCACCGCTCGCGCGCGCCCTGACGATGCGCGTTAGGGCCATCGAACCGTCGAAGGACAGAGTGCTCGTGCCTGTCGCCAACCCGCGCACCGCCGAGAAGCTGGTGCACCTGGCGGCCATCCTAGCACAGGCGAGTGAGGACACCAGCATTTGCGTGCTTACGGTAGCGCCCGTCGCACCGGATAGAGTGCAAGGTATGGCTAGCCGTCTCTCCTCGCGACTTGCGCCGCGCCAGCGGGCGCTGCTGCGCCGCCTGCTCAGCGAGGCCGGGTCCAGGAATGTGCCGCTCTACACCAAACTGCGCGTGCACTCTAGCATCTCCGCCAGCGTCCTGGAAGAGATAGAGAGCTCGGGAGACGTGAAGCTTGTTCTCCTCGGATGGCCAGGACCCCTCGATGCCAGAAAGCTGGCTGAGAACCCCGTGAAAGTGCTGCTGCAAAAGGCGCGCACCAACGTGGCGGTTCTGCTCGATCAAGGGCTGCAGGACGTCCGGCAAGTGCTGGTTCCGGTCGGTGGGGGGCCACACTCGCGACTGGCCGTGCGCCTGGCGTTTGAGATTGCGGAGCAGGAAGGCGCTGAGGTCACCGCCCTGTACTGCCATTGCGGCGAGCAGTCGGCGGATGAATTACAGGATTCTATGGCGCTGCTGCGTGAGGTGATCGAAGACGAGCTGGGGCAGGTTCCCCGGCGCATCCACACGCGGGTCGCGTGTGTGGACAGCGTGCCCGGCGGCATTCTGGCCGAGACTGCGCGGCAGCCCGCAGACCTGATTGTACTGGGCGCTTCCGAGGAGTGGGCCAGTCAGACACGCTTGTTCGGCTCGATCGATGATTGGATCGTGGATCAAGTCAAATGCTCCGCGCTGCTGGTACGGCGCTACGAGCCCGCCCCCATTGCGTGGATCCGGCGCACAAGCAAAGGTATCGGTAATCACAAGTGACGCCCGGGCGGGGTGAAGAAGTTCTTTGCCGCTCCATCGCCGGGTTCCGTGATGCCTGCTTGGACGCTGCTGGCCCATGGTATCGGCTGGTGCTGCGTCCACATTGCGCTGAGAAGTCGGTCCGTATTCGACCCTGCGTTTGCAGGGCTGACCTGGAATCGCTAGAATGCTTGCATACCGGAAAAAGGAGATGGCAGTGGGGTCACCCTCCAGGCACCGTTGGTTTGTCGTGATCGTCTTCTTCCTCTTCATGCTGCTGCACCAGTGCGACAAGCTGCTCATCGGACCGCTCACCAGCCAGATCATGGCGACGTTCGGCATCAATGAAGCGCAGATGGGCGCCGTGGTCACTGGCGCCCTGATCGTGGGTGCGGTGGCCTATCCCCTGTGGGGCTACCTGTACGACCGCTACTCGCGCGCCAAACTGCTCGCGGCCGCGTCCTTCATCTGGGGCTCCACCACCTGGCTCAGCGCCATTGCCCCCAGCTATGGCGGCTTCCTTGCTACCCGCGCTTCCACCGGCATTGACGATTCCAGCTACCCCGGTCTCTATAGCCTGATCGCCGACTACTTTGGCCCGCAGGTGCGCGGCAAGATCTACGGCTTGCTGCAGATCGCCCAGCCCATAGGCTACATGCTGGGAATGCTGCTGGGGCTGCTGCTCAGCGGAACACTGGGCTGGCGTGGAATCTACTACGTCACGGGTTCCTTGGGCATCGTGTTGGCGGTCATCATCTTCTTCTTTGTGCGCGAGGCGCCGCGGGGCAAGTCCGAGCCCGAGCTGGCTGACCTGGAGCAGATAGGCGTCTACCGCTTCGACCTGAAGAAAGCTGCCGGACTGCTTCGGAAGCGCAGCCTGCTGTTGCTGTTCGTCCAAGGTTTCTTCGGCGTGTTCCCCTGGAACACCATCACTTACTGGTTCTTCCGCTATCTGGAGACAGAGCGCGGCTATTCCAGCGGCGCCGTTTTCTCCACCATGGCCGTGGCCATTGCGGTCCTGTCCATCGGATACTTTGTGGGCGGGGCGGCGGGCGATTGGCTCTTCAAACGCACGCCGCGCGGACGTGCCCTGGTGTCCATGACGGCAGTGCTGCTTGGTGCCATCCTCCTAGCCGTTACTCTGGCCGTGCCGATCCAGAATCAGATGCTGTTCATGCTACTGCTCAGCGTGACGGCGCTGTTCATCCCCTTCGCGTCTCCCAACGTGATCTCCACGGTGTACGACATCACGCTGCCCGAAGTGCGCAGCACGGCCATGGCGGTACAGTACTTCATCGAGTCCGCCGGCGCCGCGCTGGCCCCTTTGATGGCCGGGCTGATTGCCGTGCGTTACTCGTTGCACGATGCCATCCTGTGGATCTGTGTGTCGACCTGGGTGCTGTGTGCGTTCTTCTATGCGGGCGTGGCCTACCTTGTGCCGCGCGACATCGCCACCCTGCGCGGTCAACTGCGTGAGCGCGCCGAGCAGGAGCGCGCACAGCAGGCCGGCTCGGCGACAGCAGCGTAGACACGCCCAGGGGATGCTCGTGGCGACATCCGATGGAATCGGGGTGAGATTCTGGGTACCCTAGCCCTGCCGCATGGCCAGTTGCCAATGCCCGCATTCCTGCCCGACGCGACGCAAGGCGTCGTGCGCTCATTGGATGCGGGAGACCTGCGTGCCTGCGGCATCGAGGCCTTGCAGACCAATGTCTTCCACCTGATGCAGAAACCTGGATCCGCCGTGATCAAGGCTCTGGGCGGGCTGCACCGCATGATGGGCTGGGATGGCCCCATCGTCACGGACTCGGGCGGGTTCCAGGTGTATTCACTGATTCACCAGAATCCCAAGTTCGGCGCCTTGACCGAGCGCGGCATGCTGTTTCGCCCCGAGGGCTCGCAGCGCCGTTTCCAGCTCACGCCCGAGAAGAGTGTGCAACTGCAGGTGGACTATGGCGCCGACGTGGTGATCTGCCTGGACGACTGCACGCACGTGGACGCTCCGCGCGAAGCGCAAGAGGCGTCGGTGGTGCGCACGCTTGCCTGGGCCCGGCGCGGCAAGGCCGAGTTTCAGCACCAGGTGCAACAACGCGGCATCGGTCCTGAGGAACGTCCGAAGCTGTTTGCCGTGGTGCAGGGAGGGGGACACCGCGACCTGCGCCAGCGCTGCGCGCAGGGTCTGCTGGAGGTCGGCTTCGACGGTTTCGGGCTGGGTGGCTGGCCTCTCGACTCGCAGGGCCAACTGTTGCTCGATATCATTGCCTACACGCGCGAGCTCGTCCCGCGTGAGTTGCCCATGCATGCCCTTGGTGTGGGTCAACCGGACAATGTGGTGGCCTGCGCACGGCTGGGCTATGATCTGTTTGACAGCACGATGCCCACGCGGGACGCTCGGCATGGCCGGCTGTACGTGCTGAACGCCGGGAGCGACAAGCTGAGCGACGACTGGTACTCGTACCTCTACATTGGCGATGACAAGCACATCCGCGCCAGGGAACCGCTCGAGCTCGGTTGCGATTGCGCTTGCTGTGCCCAATACTCGCGCGCCTATCTGCACCATCTCTACAAGCTCAAGGATAGCCTGTACTTCCGCCTGGCCACGCTGCACAACCTGCGCTTCATGACGCGCCTGATGGCCGGGCTGCAGAAAGAAGACATAACACGGAGACACAGAGAACACGGAGACGAAGGACAAGAAAGAGGGCAGAAAGAACAAAGGGACTCCTGATCGCACTCAGCACGACGTCGGTTTCTGGCGCGACAACACCGAATCGTCTCCTGCTGTTTTCTCGTATTTTTCCCTCTTTGCCCTCAGTGTACTCCCACGTCAAGCCACCGCCTTCGGCGAGACCTGCGGCGGGGCGAACGGCGCTTCTCCGTGTTTGGATCTTGTTTCTGCACATGCGCTGGTGAGAGATGGATGAGCTAGAGCCGTTGATAGCCGCGGTGCACAAGAGCGCCAAGTACGCGCGGGTTAGCACCGAGGTCATCCGCAATGTGGGGGCGCGAGAGCTCGCTGCACGCCACAGTCTGAAGGAAGCGATCAAGGCCACCAAGAAAAAGCTGCATCAGGTGGGTGGGGCCTACCTGGATGAGTCTATCGAGTATTCCCGCTGGGAATTGGCACTGCAGACAGCGGCGGATTCTGGCGATCCCGAGCAGTTGCGCTGCGTCTGTCTTCAGATGATGCAATGCCACGCATCGACGCGCGAACGGCTGCCCATTCTGGGCGAGTTCTACGCCAGGGTGCTGCAGGGCTTGCCGCCTGTGCACACGGTGCTTGATCTGGCCTGTGGGCTCAACCCTTTGGCGCTGCCGTGGATGGGCCTGGCAGCAGGCGTGCGCTACTATGCGTACGACATGTACCTGGACATGGCCGGGTTCTTGAACCGTTTCTTTGAGCGCTTGGGCATACAGGGAGAAGCGGTTGCCTGTGATGTGATCCAGGCGCCTCCCACGCAACACGCGGACCTGGCCATGCTTCTGAAGGCGCTGCCATGCCTGGAGCAACTCGATCGCTTGGCCAGTGCGAGGCTCCTGGATGGCCTTCAGGCCCAATACCTACTGGTTTCCTTTCCAGTGCGCAGCCTGGGCGGCCGCGACAAGCGCATGACTGAGAACTATGAAGTTCATTTCCGCGAGCTGGTCTCCGGCAGGCCGTGGCAAGTGCAGCGCTTTGCGTTTTCCACAGAGCTGGCTTTTCTGGTACGCAAGGGCTGAGTCCGGCACATCGTAATCAGGAGGGCCCCATGCAAGCGTCGATGCAAGAGATGCAAGCCAAGCTGCAAGCCCTGGTGCAGCCGTGGTATCAGTCCCTGGCCAACCCGCCAGCCGCGCAAGAGGCTGTGTTGAAGCAGTTCCTGTCCGGCTACGCGCAGACTCGCTATGGGCAGGAGCACCGCGCAGGAGAGATCGGCAGCATCGAGGAGTACCGCCAGGCCTTTCCCATTGTGACCTATCAGGACCTCGAGCCGCTGATTCAGCGCAGCATGGCCGGCGAGACCGACCTTCTGCTGTACGAGCCGCCGGTGGGGTGGGCCATCACGCGCGGCACGACCCGTGGTGAAAGCAAGTTCGTGCCCATGACCCCGACGGACTTGAAGATGCGCGTGAGCGCCGCGCGGGCCGTGGTCAACTATGCGCTGCGCACCAAGGACGTGGGCGTCTTTCAGGGCGCCAACCTCAATCTCAACTTCCCGTCGGTGGTGGGCAAAGTGCGCGCTGGCGAGCGCGAGGTGGAGTACGGCTACAGCTCGGGCATCTACGTGCGCTACGTTTCCAAGAGTACGCCCCTGCGCTCAGTGCCGTCGCAGGAGGAGATCGATGCGCTGGGCGGCGGCAAAACCGTGGGTGATTGGGAACGGCGCTTCGAGCTGGCCTACGAACGCTGCAAAGAGGAAGACGTCACAGTGGTCGGAGGTGTGGCCCCCACGGCGCTGCAGTTCGGACGCTACCTGCACAGGCGCCATCAGGTCTACCCCAAGGACCTGTGGAAGGTGCGCATCATGACTTTGGGCAGCGTGCCGGGCATCAACACCAAGTACGCGCCGGCGCTGCACGCCATGTACGGCCCGGCTGAGATCGCCGAGATCTACGGGGCGACGGAGGGCATGTTCGGCCAGCAGCGCGATCAGCGCCGCGCCTGGTGCCCGAACTATGACTTGTTCTTCCTGGAAGTGCAGACCAGGCGGGGAATCATCATGCTGCACGAGATGCGCCCGGGCGAAACCGGCAGCCTGATCGCTTCCACCTGTATCCTGCCACGCTACAAGATCGGCGATTTGATCATGGCCTTCGATCCACCCTACTTCCGCTGCATCGGACGCGACCAGCCATTTGCCCTGCTGGCCTACCATTGGGATCGGCTGATGCGCGCCGACTTGGGCGGCCCCTAGGCAGGGACAAGACTTCGGAGGTTTTCCGAAACCTCCGAAGTCTACCTGCGGCATCGCTCTACAGCCGGCCCTTGAAAAGGCCTCCCAGGAGCATGGCTGCCCCGATCACGATCAGGATGATCGGCCAGGTGATGGACCAGTTCAAGACCTCGCCCAGGCCGATGGCCAGCAGGATCAGGCCGCCGATGATGGTGCCGAGCACTGGACGCCGGTAGGCGGGTAGGATCAGCCGCAGCACTGCTTCCAGTAGGAGGGTGACTCCGGCCGCGGCCACGAAGACCCGCCAGATGTTGCCCCAATCCCAGTATTGGAAGTAGCCCATCTGCTGTATGAGCAGGATAACGCCCACTGCGATGAAGAAGACGGCCCAAAGCACACTGCTCAGGGGATCGCGGGCGCCCTTCTCATCCTTCTCGGACTTTTCGTGATCCTTCTCGTCCTGCTGGCGATCCTTCTCATCCTTCTCCTCGTGTTCACGTGGAGGACGAGTGTACTGCTCGCCTGGACTCGGCGGCGCCGTCGTTTTCGATTCCTCGTTGGACATGTTTCCCTCCTATCATACTGGGCGAGGATCTCTGCACTGAGAGCCATTCTAGCGTGAAAGTGTTGGGGCGTCAACCTTGCGCACGTGTCGCATAGTGGCGCGATTTGCACAAACGCGCACACTGCGGCATAATGTGTATTGGCACGATGCGACCCCGGCTGGCGAGGCCGGGGTCGTTGTGTGTGTTTCTCGCCTGCTTCGGGAGCCCATTCTGTGCTCTGTGGGACTGGGGAATGTGCTGAAGAAACGTACCGATCTTAGAAATGTGGCGATTATCGCGCATGTGGATCATGGCAAGACCACACTGGTGGACGGCTTGCTCAGACAGGCGCGTGCCTTCCGAGCGAACCAGCAGGTGGTCGAGCGCGTGATGGACTCGAACGACCTGGAACGCGAGCGGGGGATTACCATCCTGGCCAAGAACACCGCGATCCACATCTGGGATCCGACTACTCGGCAGAACGTCAAGATCAACATCGTGGACACGCCTGGCCATGCCGACTTTGGCGGTGAGGTCGAGCGTGTCATGAACATGGTGGATGGCGTGCTCTTGCTCGTGGACGCTGCCGAAGGGCCCATGCCACAGACGCGCTTTGTCTTGCGCAAGGCTCTGGAGATGGGACGCCACGCTATCGTGGTGGTGAACAAAGTGGATCGCAGGACGGCTGATCCCGCTGCGACGCTCAACGACACCTTTGACCTGTTCATCGAATTGGGGGCGACGGACGACCAGTCCGATTTTGCGGTGGTGTACACCAATGCGATCACAGGCCAGGCAGGCTATTCAGCGGAGCTGGGCCCTGACCTACAGCCGCTTTTCGATACCATTTTGCGCAATATCCCGCCGCCCGATGTGGATGCCGACGCTCCACTGCAGATGCTGGTCACCAACCTCGGCCATGATACCTATCGTGGCGCTACGGCGGTTGGGCGCATCTCTGCTGGCAAGATCACCTCCGGGCAGAACCTCGCTCGTATCACTCGAGATGGGCGAGTGCTGCCCGAGCAGGCGCGTTATCTGGCGATGCATCAAGGCCTAGAACTGGTGGATGTGCCCATGGCTGAGGCCGGCGACATCGTCTCTATTGCCGGATTGGAGAGCATAGGCATTGGGGAGACTCTGGCGGACCCCGAGAATCCCAAGGCGCTGCCGGTGATCCACGTGGAAGAACCGACGGTGCGCATGACGTTTGCGGTGAATGGCTCGCCTTTCAGCGGACGTGAGGGCCGCTGGAGCACGTCCCGTAACCTGCGAGAGCGCCTGTTCGCGGAACTGCGCCGCGATGTGGCCCTGCGCGTGGAGGAAACCGGCGGCGCGGACTCTTTCACGGTCTCTGGGCGAGGGGAACTGCATCTGGCCATCCTGATCGAAACCATGCGGCGCGAAGGTTACGAGTTCCAGGTGTCGCGCCCGGAGGTGATTCTCAAGCAGGGCGCCAACGGCCAGACTCTGGAGCCGTATGAAGAGGTGTATATCGAGACGCCTTCGGATGCCGTGGGGGCCGTGGTGGAGATGCTTGGAGTGCGGCGCGGGCGCATGCTGGACATGTCTGAAACCAAGAACGGAGCGGTGCGGCAGACCTACCTGGTGCCCACGCGTGGCATGCTGGGCTTCCGCCATCAGTTCATGACGGCGACGCGCGGCCTGGGCATCACGAACAGCCTCTTTCGCGGCTATGAGCCCTATGCCGGGCCGATCGCTTCTCGCTCCACGGGTTCCCTGGTGGCCTGGGAGGACGGGGTAACCAAGAACTATGCTCTGCGCAGCGCCGAAGGCCGGGGAACGCTGTTCCTGGGCCCTGGTGTTGAGGTCTACGAAGGCATGGTGGTGGGAGAACGCCCCTGCGCCGGAGACGTGGCCGTTAACGTGTGCAAGGCCAAACACCTGACCAACATGCGGCAATCGGTGAAGGAAAACCTCGAACGCCTCACCCCCTTTCGCAATCTGAGCCTGGACGAGGCGATCGAATTCCTCGCCGACGATGAGCTGGTGGAAGTGACCCCGCAATGCTTTCGCATCCGCAAGAAGGTCCTCGGTACCCACGAGCGCGGCAAGCTGAACAAGGGCGCCAGGAAGGACGCTGCGGCGGCGTAGAGGGCAGGCCGATGGGCAGGCGAAGCACAAGGCGATACATGGTGCTGGTCGAAGAGAGCCCACCCCGCGGCGACCTGTATGAGCTGGAACAAACCACCTATCATTGGGTTGTCGACAGGCGTTCACACGAGATCGTGATGACGTTTGAAGGCAGGCTGGAGGCCAAGCTGTCCACACACACTGGCCTGTGGGACGATCCGCACCTCTCCGGCGTGCGCGAGGTCGCCGTAACGGCGGACCAGCGGTCTGTGACCGTGAAGTACCACGACGGCCGTGAGGAGGTCGTGCCGCTGCC
>CAYZKS010000109.1:0-11279 GCA_964478725.1 uncultured Anaerolineales bacterium | reverse complement strand
CAGTTCAACCTCGACGCTATCGCATTGCACGTCCATGGGCAAGTCCACCACCACCGGCCCGCGCCGTCCCGCATACATCTCCGCAAAGGCGCGTTGCAGGATGTGCGGCAGGCGCTCGACGCTCGCAGGCCGCCACGCGCGCTTGGCGATGGGCTCCAGCACCGAAAGGCTGTCGGCATCACGCTTGCGCTCGATCTCCTGCAGCACCCCTCGACCGGCCATGTAGGTGTGGCTGTTGCCAGTCAGCACCAGCACCGGGATGCCATCCACAAAGCACGAGGCCACGCCGATCACAGTATTCATCGCGCCAGGCCCGATGGAAGTGAAAACCGCCAGAGGCACGCCACTCACCCGGTAGTACCCATCGGCCAGGTGCACGGCTGCCTGCTCGTGACGCACCTGCAAGGCCTGCACGCGCTTCTCGCTCAGCAACGCGTCCGACAGACCCAGCGTGCCGTGGCCCGGGATGCCCACGATGTACGGCACGCCTTCCCGGATCAACGTTTCTACCACCACCTGCCCGCCGGTCAGTCTCATCACTGCCCCTCCTAAGGCGCACGCCTTTGCCGTCTGGCCAACGCCTCTGCGTGCGTCTTGCGCGTGATAGGATACCGCGCCAGCAGCGGCAGGGCAATTGCCAGGATCAGCGCCGGCACCGGGCCGAAGAACAGGCGTATGCCCTGCAGCGTGTGCGCGGACTGCTCGACGTTCGGCTGGTAGCGATAGAGCTGCAACACCCAGCCTGACAACGCGATGCCCAGAGCCGCAGTCAGCTTGCTCGCGAATCCCCACACACCGTAGTACACGCCGCCGCCCTGCTCGCCCGTCTGCAGGGGGTCGAATTCCACCACGTCTGGCACCATGGCCCACGGAAAGACCCAGTTGGCCGAGAAGCCAATGCCTGCCACGATCGCCACAACGTAGATCAGCGGCGTTGGGCTGTGCGGTAACAGGAACGTGCTGGCCACCGCCAGGCCGCCGATGCCCAGTCCCAGCGCGTAGGCAGGCCCCTTGTTCCAACGCTGCGCCAGCAAACGCCACGGAGCGAGGAAGACAAAGATGCTCACCATCAGCAGGCCCATGACCAGTGTCACCTGATCACCCATACGCATCTGATAGGTGAGAAAGTATGCCATCAGCGTCTGCACCAGCGCAAACCCCAGGTTGGCGATCAGGTAGGCCACGATCAGACGCACAAAGGCGCGGTTCTGCAAAGTGGCCAGGAAGGCGCGCAACGGCGGCGCGGGTGATCGCTCCACCTGGGTCTCGGGTGGCTCCCGGATGCCTGCCGCTGAGACCCAGAGCACTGCCGCCGCAATCACGCCGTAGATCACACCCACCCAACCGTATCCTGCCCGCAGACTGGCGAACAGGCCGGCGATGGTCGGGGTGACCGCAGCGCCCACCAGATAGGCGGGTACACCGAGCAACATGCGGTAAGTGGTGAGGCTGGCGCGCTCGTCATAGTCCTGGGTCAGCTCGGCCGTCAGCGCGTAGTAGGGCACGCTGGTCAACGTATTCATGCTGTCATAGAATATGAAGGCGAGCGCAATCCAGGCAAAGGCCGCAGCCGGGCCAAGCCCCTGAGGTACGCGCCAGATCAAGAACACCGCCACGGCCATCGGCACAGCGCCCAAGATCATGAAAACGCGCCGCTTGCCCAGGCGCGAGTGCGTCCGATCCGACAGGTAGCCCATCAATGGATCGTTCACCGCGTCCCAGACTTTGCCGATCAGCAGGGCGGTGGAAGCCACGGCAGGCGCTACCAGCGCCGCGTCCGTGTAGAACAGCAATAGGAAGAACTGAATGGCCGAATTGACCATGGCATTGCCGATGTCGCCCACGCCGTAAAACAGCTTGGTGGCTCGGCTGAGTCCGGACCTGAGCCCTGTCATGTCCGCGCCTCCTTGGGGCAGGATGGGGAGTTGCTCGATAGTATAACCGGAGAAAGGGGCTCGGTCAATCAGTGTGTCGCGGCTGAGTCCTGTGGTGCAAGGAACCCGCTCTGGCGGGAAAGGCGTTTGGGCCTGTGCAATTTCAGCTGGGTAGCTTCTTCCCAATCAGGATGTAGCTCAACGGCACCCCTGCATGAGCCTGTTCCACCCGTCCGTGCCCGGCAGAAACGTCAAACTCGTGCTCAGAGAAATGCGTGATGGCGATGCCATTCTCAATCAGTGCCATCAAGATATCCGAAAGCGTGTGCACAAAGCAGTACTGCGGCTTGGTCGAGCTGTACTGCGACCCCCCTACATAGTCCAGACCGCCATAGTCAACGCAAGGCTCAGCCCGGAAATACGGCTCGACGATGCGAAGCACGTCAACTCCTTCGGCCTCATCAAAGGGCAGCATCTCGGAGAAGGGATGGATTTCGTGCACGAAGACACGCCCGTTCTCTCTCAACAGCGCCGCTGCCTTGGCACAGAACAGCTTCAGATCCGGCAACCAGCCCAGCCCGCCCGCGCTGACGTACACCACATCGAACCGGCGTTCATACTCTGCGCCAATTTCATACACGTCCGTTCGAACGAACCGGCAATTGATTCCACATCTCTCGGCCCGTTCCTCGGCCTCCTCGATGGCGGCATCCGATATGTCAAATCCAACGCACTCACCGGCCCCCAGGTTCTTCAGAGACAGGAGCTCGACGCCGTTGTTGCACAGCAGGTGCGCCACAGCTTTGCCTTCGATTCCCATCCTGTGGAGCATATCCAGTTCTATGCCCTCGATGCACACGTAGCCCGGCCGCATGAACGCCCTATCCCACTTGTGCTTGGCCGCCCTCTGGTGCCTGGGCATGACCTCATTCCATGCCTCCCGATTGGCCTGCGTGTATTGTGCCAGTGACAGTTTCATGCTTGTCGTCCTCTGCTGTCCGCCCATTGCGGGCGTGGATTGCTGATCACCGTTCATGCGCACGAGCGTGCAAACACGCGGCAGATCGCCAGGCTCACCCACAGCCCCGCTTCTCGCACCTTGGCCGTCTCGCTCTTGCCCTGCTTGCCCTCCACGTAGGTATGTTGCCACAGGCCATCGCTCTGCTGATGCGCGATCAGCCAGTCCAGCGCCTGGCGGATTTGGGGATCGTCACCTGACACGCCGATGCGCGAGATGCTGTCCAGTGCAGCCAGCAAGTTGTTCCACCAGAACGGGTACTCGAATCGCACCCAGTAGCTCGCGGCCTGATAAGAGGTATAGACATCCGGCTGGAAGAAGCGCGATGCCAGCAGATGCGCCGCCCGCCTAGCCGCCTCCGAATGGCAATAGCCCTCGTGCACTGCAAAGGCACGCAGCACCATGCCCGTCCAGTTGTGCGAGAAGGGCTTGGAGCGGTCAGGCTCGACCGGTTCCGCATATTCGCTGGTCAGGAAGTACATCTCCTTGCCGCTGAGCTTGCGTGTAATCAGGGGTATGGTCCACCCGCCGTCGTCCTGCCGCATCGATAGCAGCCACCGCATGCCTTTCTCAACACGTGGGTCATCCTGGTATCCCGCTTGGATGATCGAGGATAGGATCGCGCCGGTGTAGTAGGTTGCATACTGGTTGGCGATCATGCCGCGGATATCACCGACGTCGGTCTGGCACGAGAAGAGGAACTCGCACGCTCGCTCTGCCTGCGGATGCTCCCTGGTGAAGCCGTATTGCTCCACCAGGAATCGAAAGTGCCTCCAGGTCTCGATCAGGCCGTGATTGATGGCCGTGGCCGCATGCTTCTGCTTGCTCTCCGGCCGAGGCCAGGAGCCGTCACTCTGCTGCTTTCGCAGGATCCTCTGCGCCTGGGGCAGTTCCCACAGGCGCTGCACAGGCCCCGCCTCTTCCCCAAGCAAATCACGCCGGGTCCAGTACTGCAGCGCCACGTTTCCAGAAGCCAACAGAGGTGTAATCGGGTCGAACCGCAGCTGTTCTCGCCAGTCATGCATTCTGACCTCCGTTCGCAGGCTCTGCGGGTCAGGCTCGCAGTCCCGCGGCCGCGTATAGGGCGCCTCGACGTACTGTGGCGAGGTGAGGCGGTCTGGGTGCATCCGGGAACTGGCCACCTACCTAGCGGGGGAACCACAGGTCCCAGGCCTGTCGTTTCCACGCATGACATACTAGACACGGAGACGAAGCGAGGCTATGAAACCTGGGACGTGCACGCCAACACGCACCATTCCAGCCAGGTCTCCGCGGCTGGTATGCTGTCAATGCTTGCTCCGTCCAGCACCACGCCGCTGGGAGTGGGAAGCGCTCTCCCAATGCAGGCGTTCTTCACTTCAACCTGCCAACCCGCCTGCGCCAAGGCCTGCAGCGCCCTGCGGCGATACAGCGAGTCCTCCAACCCCAGCTCGCGTATCCTGGTGGCGTTGGCCGCATCGTCCTCAGGGAAAAAGTGGGAGATGGCCAGGAACGTGCCCGCCACGACTCGTCGCAACTCGCGCAGTAGGTCATCCGCAGAGCGGATGTTGGGCAATCCCAGATTGGTCGTCAGCGCCTGGATGCCTCCGCTCTTGAATGGCGTCCGCCGCGCGTCAAAGGCCAGCAGGCTGACGCGCTCGTACAGGCCACGCGATTGCAGCCAGCGCCGGTTGCGCTGCAGTACCCGCGGGCTAAAGTCTGTGGCCACGATGGGGCGCTGCAGTTCCTGGGCCATTCTCTCCACCAGGTAGCAGCGGCCCGACGCCAGATCAATCACGGGGCCGGCCCCTGTCGACAGCCGCTCGATCACATGGTCGATTTGACGCTTCCAACACGACAGATACTCTGGGTGGTAAAGCCCTGTATTCGCGAGATCCTCGATCACCCTGGCCTCAGCGTAGCTCCCGCGTTCCTCCAGCACCAGCGCGCGAAAGAACTGATCGGCGGGATTGAGGCTCTCGGCGGGAGGCCGCATCAGCAGCTGCTCCACTTCTGAATGCTCTCGCAGGTAGAGGCTCAACTGGCTGTCCACCTGCTGCCACAGATCTTCGCGCGGCAGGTCCGGCGTCAGGAACAGACCAATGCCCTCGCGCACCGGGTACGTTGCTCCGCACCCTCTGCAGAGTGCCTCTGCGGCATGAACGCGGCCATCATCCTGCTCGGCGATGCGCCAGTCCAGCTCGCCGTAACACGCCGGGCACTCCAGCATTTCGACCAGGTAGCTATGCATGCGGTGTGGCCTCCGGGCTCGACCAGGACTGCAGCTCAATCACATTCCCCTCCGGATCCGTCACATAGCACCAGGTCACCAGGGCGCCGGTCGTGGTCTCCAGGCTGACGACCTCGCCCACGGCGTGCCCGCCTGACCGCAGGACCGCTTCTTGGGCTGCTGCGACATCATCCACCGAGAACGCGACGTGCCCGAAACCCGGACGGTTCACTGCGGTCTTGCTACGGGATTCGAGAGGATCGTACTGGAAGATCTCGAGCGTCGGACCTTCCTCGCCCCAGCCCGGCAAGCGCAGATGCACACCGTGTAAACGCGCGCCCAGAATGCCGGTCCCAGCCTCCAGTTTCGGGCCGTGGTAGTCGCGCTCCGGCGGGACCGGAACGCAGCCAAAGACGTCCTGATAGAAGCTGGCGAGGCGCCGCCAATTTTCCGCGACAAGGTTGGTATGGACGTATCTGGCGGCGATGCTCATGTCACCTCTTGGCTTGCCGGGTCCACGCGCCGGAATCGATTCCTGCAGCGGACACCGACTGAGGACGCTTTGTGCGCTCATCATAGTTCCGCGATAGCCGACGGTCAAATCCTCTCTTTGTGCGGCTCTTGGGACCGAACGGCGTACGCGCTCTGCGCTTGGGATGTCGCCGGGCGCAGAGCGCTGCTGCAACAACACAGCTCCGTCGTCTCTGACGGAGCTGTGAGTAACCATGTTCAGTTGTGGTTCAAAGCGTACGCCTAGAAGCGGCGGCGGTTTGGCTCGCGATCGCGGTCGCCGTAGCGCCTGCCGCCACCACGGAAGCCGCCACCACCCCCACCGTCCTGCCGCGGCGGGCGCGCCTCGGCCACGGTGATGTTGCGGCCTCCCATTTCCTTGCCGTTGAGCTTGTTGATCGCTTCAGCGGCCGCTTCGTCCGTCGCCATCTCCACGAACCCGAAGCCTTTGGAGCGCTGAGTCTCGCGGTCCGTGATCACAGTGGCGGAGACCACTTCTCCCACCTCAGCGAACATCGTGCGCAGCGTCTCGCTCGTCGTGTCGTAGCTCAGGTTTCCAACGTACAGTTTCTTGGCCATTCCAGTCTTGTTCTCCTTTGATGCAGACACGCCTCGGTTCCATCCGGGTCGCTCCACATCCATCTAAGCTCTACACGACAGCAACTGCCACGGGCCCACGGGGCCTCTTCGCTATAGAGCGGTCCATTGAACAGTAGGCTCAGCATACAGAACCCCGCGGCCGAGAAAGCCTCGCCTCTCAGCCCCGGGGTGAGTTGCCTGCACTTCCTGCTCAAGTTCAGTCTATCACGGATTCGTCATACTGTCAACTCGCACGGATACGCCTGTTCCCTAGGCGACTGCCGCCTTGCATACCTCCTCTCAGCAAGCAACCGGCATCACCGCAAAGCTGGGCAATTGCATCTCCACTGACATCAAGTCCACAGAATGAGCCCAACTGATGCCCCCCTGCCTGAAACAGCGGGAAGAGAACCACACTGACACTCGAAGCACCAACGTCTGCCACAGGTTTGCGGCATTGTGCAGCAGCTCACGCTGGGTAACCACCCTCTTGTTTCTGCTGGCGCTTCCTGTTGTGTACAGAATCATCAGTGGGTCATCCGAGTCAAAACTGGCAGGAGCAGCGACAACCTCTGCGTTTTCTTTCAGCAGATCAGTGAAACCATGAACGCGACCGCCATACGGGATCGCCGCACGGATCTGATCCAGGCGGGCATTTGCTCGATGCTGCGCACTCATTGCGGGCGGAAAGAAGTCATCCATGCCTGCCACGATGACTTCCCGGACGGCGGTCTTGTCCACAATCGCCATGACGTTATCGTAGAACAGGTCGAGCACGATGACCGTGCGCGCTCCCGAATCGCTCAAGATGCCACGCAATTCCTCTCCCTGACTCAGCATGCCCACGGCCACATGGATCGCTCCGAGACGGTTGCCAGCGAGCAGGGCAATCAGATGCTGTGGGCAGTTTGGCAGCAGCGCCGCGACTCGATCGCCCTCTTTCACTCCCAGGCGGCCCAGTGCGGCAGCAAAACGCTCTGCCATTTCATCGATCTCCCTGTAGGTGAGGTCCCGGCCAAAGAAAGTCACGGCCGTCTTGCCAGGATGTGCGAGGGCTCCGTGGTGGACTATCCCGCACACGCTGACGGGTCGAGTTTTCAGCGTGGGACCGGTTCCCCATCCTGAAGAATACTCCTGGTACGACAGTCTCTCAGCCATCGTGCGCCTCCTACGTCACCGACCTGATCGTGTTCCTTCCAGCATAACTTGAGAATACTCTTCGTGTGCCGGGCACAGAAGGGTCTGCGGGCCTAGTCTTCGCGGGCACAGGGGCTCATATTGCACGCTAGCCCAATCATCCTAGCTGCCGGCGGGGCACGCCCCCGCACCATCTGCCGGACGCAGTCCACCCGATATCCATCGCAGCAACGACCCAGCGCCCGCGCCACCTGCTGGCCTGCGCGGTCCCTCACGCTTGCGAGCATGTGCCAGTTGCTGCCCGGAAGGCGGTACACTGACCTGCCAGACCTCTATCGTAGCTTCCACAGTGTGCCGACCCAGCGCCCTGGCGACTGAGATACGGTGGTGCCCATCGCGTACGAAGTACAGGTCATTCACCTGAATCAAGACCACCGGAGGCAGGTTTCGTCCCCGCTGCACAGCCGAGGCGATGCCCAGCCAGCGGGGTTGCGTATGATCCTGCAGAGGGTTAAAGTCGCGGTCAAAGTCCGCGGCGCGACCTTCACTGCCGCGGATCTGAGCGATGGCCACGCTGCGCCTGCCGGCGCTACTTCGGGCCTGCACCGTGAAGGCCTGCGAGGCGTCCTGGAGCGAGAACAACGCGCATGACCGCCCTGTCAGACTTGACCAGAGCCTGCCCATGCGTCCCCGAGCCAGGGCGGCGCTGTACGCCTTTCTGATCGCCTGGGAATCCTCATGCGGAGCTGCAGCTAATAGTTTGCCTGTTGCCTGAGCATACATCAGATCGCTCCTCCTTGCCTCCAGCTCATACACATCCTGTCGTGCTCGCAGAGTACCAGATCAACAGCGGGCTAGGAAGGGTTGCTGGGCCCAACTTGGGGTAGGACCTCGGGCCCAGGTGCTGCGCGCAGCGGGCGAAGGCATGCCCTCAGGCCGCCGCCGGCAGGGCATTGCCGACCGCCGTGCTTCCAGCAGGTGGCTTTGCCACGCCTGGCTCCAGCCTTGCTGGACCAGAAGTGAGCAACAAACCAGCCGCCATCAAGGGGAGGAGCGCAGCAGGCACGAAGGTGCGAATCGAGCCCAGGTACTGTACCGCGCAGCCCGAAGCCGCGTGGCCGAGGATGCCAGCCACCGGGGTTGTCGCGTCCAACAGGGAGAGGCCTTTGCCAAGGGCTTCGCGCGGAACGAGATCTGCCGCTAACGCGCTACCGACGGTACCTGTAACCAAGGAAGTGGTCACCAGGACAGACGAAATCCAGAAATGCCATATATGCGCTGAAGCCGCCATGGCCAGCAGGCCAGCGCTGGCTGCCAGATAGCCGAGCAGCAAGAACCGCTTGCGTCCGAACCGGTCAGAAAGCCACCCCAGCAGCATGGGAAGTGGCAGGACGGGTACTTCGCTCAGCGCCGAAGTGCTGGAGATGCTTGTAGCGTGGAATCCCAAACGCAGCATGATCAACGACCGCCCACCGATGAACAAGTACGCTGCAAGCGTGGCTAGGAAACTGGCCAGCAAGAGTGCGTGGAAGCCTCGTCCCATGCCGACACCGTTGCGGGGCCCCTTTGGATACGGCCTGAGGCTTCGTTCTACTTCGCCGTCCTGCAGGAAGCAGGCGGCGACGGGCCAGAGCAGGCCAAACAGCGAGAGGCAGCGGAAGAGGGCCGCGTAGCCGCAGCGCGCCGCCATGGTCCCCATCGCCAGGCCTCCGCAGAGGGCGCCCAGTGCGGGATTCATCGAAAGCAGTCCGAACACCTTCCCTCGCTGGCCCTGAGCTGCAGAAAGCCCAGCCAGCACGTTGGCTTGAGCCACGCCCATGCCAGCCCACAAGCACCATACCGCCGACACGGCCGCCAGTTGCCAGGAGTCCTGGGCGTAGCCCATCAGCCACATCGTCGGCGTGCCCAGTGCGCCAGCTGCAAAGATCAGCACTTTCCTGCCCCGCAGCCTCTGCGAGACCCAGTCCGCGGCCAACATGCCGGCAGCCAGGGCACCGTACATGAGGGCGAGCTGGCAGCCGGCTTCAGCTGACGATGCCCCTAACGTGGTGGCGTAGACGGGCAGAAGCGGTGTCAAGCCGTTGCCTATGGTCCAGGGCACGAGGCTGCAGACAAAGAGCGCTGCGAGCTGTCGTCTGCTCATGAACGCTGCTACTTCGCCATGCATGCCAGTGCAAACGCCAACTGCTCGAGCAGGCCGATACTGGACCGAGACTTCTGCTCGCGCTGCCCAGCCTGAGCGGCTAGCCAGGGCCTTCGAGCTAGGCGAGACTGTCCGGGCTCGCTTTGCTCCTTCTCCCTGATCTCTATCCATTCCCACTATGTGAACGTACCCATCAGCGTCATGGTCTGCTCCTTTCTGCGTTTCGTTCGCCATCGAATCCTGGCTGTAGCATAATGCTCTTGGTTCAGGCAGATAAGGGCCTGGGGTCCCATTCTAACGTGGGCATGGGGGCCTAATGAGCGCGCTGGGGAAAAAGAAGAGGCCCATCGCGCGATGGGCCTCGGGGCAGACAGAAGGCCGGCTCAGTCGCCAGGACGTCTCATACCTTCACCAGTCCCTGCCGTATGGCATACAGCATCGCTTGACCGCGATCGTAGACGTGCAGTTTGGAAAAGATGTTGTTAATGTGGTTCTTGACTGTCTTCTCGCTCAGCACCAGTGCCTCGGCGATCTGCTTGTTGGAGTAGCCGCTGGCGATCAGCTTGAGCACCTCCATCTCGCGCGGCGTTAGATCGTCCACAAGTGCAGTCTGTTTGCCGGGCAGCGCAGCGAACTGGCGCATCACCTTCTGGGCAATGGTGGGCCCGAGCAGCGACTCACCATGCGCCACGGCCCGGATTGCGCGCAGCATGGTCTCGGGGTCATCGTCCTTGACGATATAGCCGCGGCTACCGGCCTGCAGACCGGCGAATACGAACTCGTCATCCTCAAACACGGTGCAGATGATGATACCCACGTGGGGCATCTCGCGATGCAGTACGCGCGTGGCTTCGATCCCATCCAGTGCCTGACCAGGATCAGATGGATCGGGCATCTTGATGTCCATGAGTATGACATCGGGCATCAGCTTGCGCGCCCGTTCCAGCGCTTCTCGGCCCGTGGCCGCTTCGCCCACCACACACATGTCGGCCTCCCCTTCCAGCATCTTGCGGATACCGCTGCGGAAAAGGGTGTGGTCATCTACGATCAGGATATTGATCAGGTCCATGTCCTGGCCCTCCGTTCACCCCGGGATCACTGCAGTGACGACCGTCCCTTTGCCCGGCGCACTGCGTACCTCGAACTGCCCGCCCAGCTGCTCGACGCGCTCGCGCATGCTCCACAGGCCAACGTGCCTGCCCGAATGGGACAGCTCGGTGTCAAAACCCTGGCCATCATCGGACACTTGGAGAGCGACCTTCTCTGCATCGCGACTCAGTGTCACGGTCACATGCCTGGCCTGCGCGTGCCGCAGCACGTTGTTCACGGCCTCCTGCGCAATGCGGTAAAGGGCCGTCTCCAGAGAGCCGCCCAGTCGCTGGAATTCATCCGCGTTCAGCTCGATGGCCAGGCCATGCTCCTGCTCGCAACGAACCAGATGCTGCCGTAAGGCTGGCACCAACCCCAGTTCGTCGAGCGCAACAGGCCGCAGGTCATGCACCAGACGGCGGATGTCCCGGCTGCTGGCCTGGGCTTGCACGGCTATAGCGTCGATCTCCGCGGCCAGCGCATGCTGCTCCCTGGCGAGCTGCTTGCCAACCGTATGCAACCGGATGTTCAGACTGGCGAGCGCCGGCACCACCCCGTCGTGCAATTCCCGCGCGATGCGTCGCCGCTCGTCCTCCTGCGCTGCGGTCACTTTGGCGAACTGCTCGCGCAGGGCGGCCATGCGCTCCTCGTGCAGGCTGGCCAGCGAGGCGCGCATGCGCGCCTCTAGCAACACCGGATTGAAAGGCTTGGCCAAATAGT
>CAYZKS010000108.1:0-11395 GCA_964478725.1 uncultured Anaerolineales bacterium | reverse complement strand
GACAGGCAGCGCCAGCCAGGGCCGGAATGTGCACACGACGGGCCAAGCAGGCCCAGGCTATCTTAGCATGTCTTGCGCCGCTGGTCAATACGGCCTGCCCAACGGCTCTTGCCGAGCGCTTCAAAGCGGGCCCGCACCCCATGTGTCTCTCTTTCCAATGAGAGGCAGGGACAGCAGGCAGCAACGCTGGGTGCCGTGGGGTGTTCTCTCATACGAGGATACGCATGCAGCCACTGCTCTACCTGGCCGAGGCCATCCGCCGCCTGAAGCGAGTGCACTTCTCTGGGATTGTGAACATTCCCAGGCAGGGGCCTGCCCTGATCGCGGCGCAGCATTCCAGCCCGCTCGATCTCTTTTACCTGCTGAGTCTGATGCGGGCAGCAGGCCGGCGGGATCACCGCTTCATCATGGCGGCGGAAATGGTCGACGAGCACATGTTCCGGCCCTACGTGCAAGCGGCGATCCGAGGCGGCGCGCCGCGCCTGGCGTGGTGGAGTGGATTGCTGGCCCGGGTCGGGTCGCGGATTGTCCCGCCGCTGCTGCGCCCACTCCACCCCATCCCGGTGTACCGCAAGGGCGATGATAGCGCGGCCAGGCAGGAGAGCCTGCGGTGGCTGCTGGAGGGCCACGTGCTGACGATTGCTCCGGGCTCGGGCAACCACAGCCAACGTGACTCCAACGGCATGCGACCGCTGAGGCACGGCGTCGCTTCCCTGGCGCGGCGCTTCTTTGACGCCACCCAGGAGCCTCTCGCAGTCATCCCCTTGGGGTTATCTGGACGAGGGATGCGCTTCCCGACATATGTGCGCATCGGCAAGCCCTTCAACGGCATGTCCGATCGGCACTACCCGGCTCTATTCTCGCGCGCCGGGCAGGAGAACGAGGCTATCAAGCAGCAGGTGTACCAGGACTTTACGCGGCAACTGGCCCACAGGATAGCCAGGCTGTGCTGGTGTCTGTCGACTGTAGGCTGATTTGCCGCACGGCTCTCGGCTCCAGAGGGCCGGCAGGCCAGGACTCCCTCTTGCTCTACGGATCAGTACCTCTCCCAATGCAGCACGTCCTGCAGCGGGCGCTTCTTGGGTTTGGGGATCACCGCCGGCACGCCGACGGGGATGAGGGCCATGAGGCGCTTGGCGGCGGGGACGCCCAGTAAGGACTTGACCATGTCTTCGTACGGCAGCAGGTCGCCCTCCACCCAGCAGGCGCCGTAGCCCAGGGCGGCCGCGGCCAGGAGCATGTTCTCGATGGCCGCGGCGCCGTCCTCCACCCACCAGCGCGTGGCGGGGTCGATGACCACGGCGATCACCGCGCTGGCCTGGGCCACCCAGGCCTCGGTGACCTTGAACTCGGCGATCGTGGCGCGCTCTGTGACCACGATGAAATCCCAGGGCTGCACGTTGTTGCCGCTGGCCGCCAGGCGGCCGGCGTCCACGATGGTTTCCAGGTGCTCGCGGGGGATGTCGCCCGGCTTGAAGCGGCGAATGCTCCTGCGCGTGCGGATGGCTTCCAGTGCTTCCATGGCGTTCCTCCTATGTTATGACTACTCTTGCGTGCGTTTCACGGCGGCAAGGCGGCTGAACAGCGCCGCACCACGTCCTGAACCGCCTCGATCACCGCTTCGGGCTGGTCGTACTGGATGTAGTGGCCCGATTCTGGCAGCGGGCGCAGCTCGCCCTGGCTGCTGAGCGCGGCCAGCTCCCGCTGCATCTCCAGCCAGGCCTCCTGCAGGTCCCCGCCCCCGCCCTGCGCGGGCAGGCCGCTCGGCCGCGCGGAGGCCAGCACGATCAGGGGCAGGTCGCCCAGGGTGGCGTAGCGCCCGGCTTGCGCCAGGGTGGCATTGGCCTGGACGCCTTCGTCGAACCAGGCCAGGCTGGATTTGGGCAGGAAGACCTGCTGTGTGCGGTAGATCTCGTCCGGCAGGCCGTAGCGCGGGCCTTGGAAGCGGCCGGGCTGGCCGAGATGCGACATGAGCCAGATGAGCGGGCGCAGGCGCGCGTCCGGAATCTGCTTGGCCAGGCCCAGCCCGGCAAAGCGCGTGAACTGCTCGGGGTGGCTGGAGTCGAGCAGCAGCATGCCGCACACGGCGCCCGGGTTCTGCCCGGCAAAGATGCGCGCGTAGGCGCCGCCGTAGGCGTGCCCCACCAGCACGTAGGGGCCTTGCTCGCCCGCGGCCTCCAGTAGCTGGCGCAGCTCGGCGGCGATGCGCTCGCCGTCGCGCGGCAGCGGTCCGGGCTGGCTCCACAGGATGCCGGCGCGGTCGTAGCTGCAGGCGCGCGTGAACTGCGCTACCGCGTTCTGCACGTAGGCCCAGCTCAGGGAGCCGTACTGGTCGAGGTCGGACTCGAACAGCACGGTGGGCCCACCGCTGCCCACGCAGTTCAGGCAGAGCTGGTGCGTGCCCAGGCTCAGCATGCGGCCCTGCGGAGGGTACTGGGCCAGGTACTGGCGGCGCGCCAGGGCCTCGCGCGCCCACAGGCCGGCCAGCGCGAGCAGCAGCAGGCACAGCGCAGCCAGCAGGATGCGTGCGAGCCGGCGCAGTGTGGGGTTTGGCGCTCTGGTTACGCGCATGGCTCTCCTTGGGCTCGGACTTTGGACAAGCAACCTGGTTTCGGAGCAGGTTGGTAGTGGTGGCTTCAGCCATTCCCCTGCCCCCCCATATACGCGGGGCGGTAGTGGCGGCTTTAGCCGCTCTGTGGCGCCAACGGCCAAAGCCATCACTACCATGTCGCGCTCTCCTGGACACACTTGCCCAGCGCGCCTGCCCCGTCCTATACACCCACTCGCAACCAGGTGCGTGCCCCGCCCACAGTATACTCCGTCGTGAAGAGAACGCGGGAACCGTTCCTGCGTTTGCAGTTGGGTGCCTGGCAGGATAGAATACGAGCATGCTTGTTCATCCGCCCGCGACCTGGAAGGGAGAGAAACGCGCATGGCCAAGCCTGCTGCAAAGCATCCTGTTCGCACCCTGCACGAGCAAGGCGCGCGCTACGTGGTGACCGCCGAGGGACAGCCCGTGGGCGTGTTGCTGTCCCTGGAAGAATACGAGCAGTATCTCGACCTGTTGGACGACGAGGCCGACAGCCAGGACCCCAAGCTGGCCGAGCGTGTGCTGCGTGCGGCGGCTCCCACACGCCGGCAGAAGCGGCTGTCCTTCCGGGAGTACGCGTCCTCCACTGCCCTGACGTAACCCCACCTCACCACGAAGGACACCAAGTCTGTCTCTACTCCTCTTGGTGTTCTTTGTGGCTTTGTGTGAGCTCCTCCAGCCACTCTGCGGTCGAGAGCACGTGGTAGCCGTTGCGGCGCATGCGCTCGATCAGCAGGGCGGATTCCTCGGGCAGGTGCGAGATGACCGCGTCGGTGGCGAGGGCGGGGACGAGGTCGTGGGCGTAGGCGCGCTCAAAGAGGCTGGGCCACCTGCACCCGGGCGCGCCGCCTCGCTGCGCGCATGACCCGAGCATGCAGCACGGCGGGCGGGCCGGCGTTCAGAAACAGGACCTGACACCGCGCCCGCCCGCGTTTGCGTGCACCACTCTGCTGCGTGTCCCCAGGGTCTAGCTCCCGGACCCGATCACTTCCTCCTTGACCAGATCATGGCGCGCCTTCTGCGCCTGTTGGTCAGGCGTGGTGAGCTCCAGCGCCTCCTTCGGGCACCACTTGACGCACTGCGGGCCGTCCTCCAGTGTGCCGCACAGGTCGCACATCTCGGCGCGTTTGGTGGCGGGGTTGATGGAGATGGCCCCAAAGTCGCAGGCCTCTACGCACCAGGCGCAGCCATCGCAGCGTGCCTCGTCCACCCGGATCACGCCGGTCTCGCGGTCCTGGCTCAGCGCTTCGCGCGGGCAGGCGATCACACAGGGGGCGTTCTCGCACGTGCGGCAAGCCACGGCGGTGATCAGGATCTCCTGTACCCGTACCGTGCGGATGCGGCTGCGGTAGGTGTTAAAGGCGCCCGTCTTGGTGAACGAGCACACGTACTCGCACAACTGGCAACCCACGCACTTTTGCGGATCACAAGTGATGTATTGGTACTTGGAGGTTGATGTTGGCATCGTTGGCTCCTATACCCCGATTTCCTTGGCCACGTCTTGCATGCCGAGGTCGATCAGCTTCTGCTTGGGGATCAGCCCGTCCTTGGTCCAACCTTTGACCTCGTAGTAGAGGTCTTTCATGTACTCGTGCTCTTCTTCCGTCACCAGGTATCCGGCGGACGCCCCCTTGGTCATGGCCTCATGCTGTACGCGCCAGGGCAGATGGTCGTCCTTGCGCGTCCAGCCTTCGCGGATGTTAAAGGCCTTCTTGATGGCGATCGCGCGCTCGCCAATCAGGTCCACGTCCTCGTACTGGAAATTCCAGCCGGTGGTGGCGTTGATGAGCTGGGCGATGACAGGCCAGGCGCCGGAGCGATCGGCCTTGCCCGTGAAGCAGCGGCGGATGAACTTGCACATCGGCAGCGTGTCGTAGACCGCGGCGTACTCCTCGGTCTCCCTGGCCACCTTTCCACGCGTCTCATCCACAGTGAAGCGGTTGACCTCCCCCTGGATGTCCGGGTCGTAGGTCGCCGAGCGGTTGTGGCAAGCGCCGCGCGTCACCACGGATATCCCCAGGGCGAAGGTCTTTAACGCACGCAGGTCGTATCCGGGCAATTCCAGGCCCTTGATGTGCATGGCCCACTTGAAGCTTTCACTGCCGCGCTCCGCGTCCAGCTTGGCGCTGGCCTTGCGCGTTCCCAGCGCAAGCAGATCGCCGATGCCCTCGCGGTCGCGGATCATCTCTGCCAAGGTCACGGCAGCGTCGCCGTTGCCAAAGTTTGGCTCAAAGCCCTCGGGGTACTTGGCGCACTTGAAATCCTCTTTCTTCAGCACGCCGCGCTCAAAGCTCTCCATGGCCCATCCGATGGTGACACCGGTGCTCATGGTGTCTATGCCGCCCTGGTCACACAAGTCGATCAGCTTGATCGACACGCGCACGTCGCCGATGCCCAGGTTGGAGCTGAGCGCATACAGCGATTCGTACTCGATGCCGGACATGGCTCCGGCGTACGGGCCATCCTTGACGCGGCGCATCTGCTCGCAGGCGATAGGACACTGCGCACAGGCGATGGTCTTGACGCGAAAGTTCTCGTACAGGTACTCGCCGCTGACGCGCTCTGCATCTTCGAACTCGCCCTCCTGGTAATTGCGCGTGGGGAGCAGGCCCAGCCGGTTCATGCTCAGCACGTTGGAGGAGGTGCCCAAGACCCGGTACTTTTCGGTGTACTTGCCCTGGGCGGTCTTGGAGATGTCAAAGCAGAACTTGAGCAAGGTCTCCGGGTCGGCCACCTTGACATCGTGCGTGCCGCGCACGGAGAACGCTTTGAGCTTCTTGGAGCCCCACACTGCCCCGTGGCCGGTGCGTCCTGCCTGGCGGCCGTCGTTGGTCACGTTGGCGTACAGCACCAGCTTCTCGCCGGCCGGGCCGATGGTGGCCGAGCGCACCTGGTCGTCGCCCAGCTCTTCGCGAATGGCTTCTTCGGTCTCGAACGTGCCTTTGCCCAGCAGGTGGGAGGCCGGCCGGAAGGTGACCTTGTCGTCGTCCACCAGAACGTACACCCATTCGGGGCTGGCGCCGTGGATGACTATGCCGTCCCACCCAGAGCGCTTGAGGGCCACCGCAAACCAGCTACCCGAAAGGCTATCACCGAGGAAACCAGTCAGCGGTGACTTGCTGGCGAGGCCCCACTTGCCGCCCACCGGCACCGGCGTGCCGACGAAGATACCTCCGGCAATACAGATGGGGTTGCCTGGGGAGAGCGGGTCGCAACCCACCTCGATATTCTCCCAGCACAGCCGGGCGGCCATGGACACTCCGCCGATGTAGATTTTGTACCATTCCTCTGGCTTGCTCTCGCTCCATGACTTGCGATTGGTCAGGTCGACGTGCAGGATCTTGCCGCTGTATCCGTACATGCGCATCCTCCTGTTGAGTTGAGCGCCCGAAGCGGGTGCCTGATTAGTTGTCGTGGCATTTGCCCAAGCAGCGTGCCAGAAAGCCAACCAAAACTATTATCGGCCAAACGCGCATTGGTGGCAAATCCGGTCTTGTGAGTACGAGCGCGCCGTTCTCCACACTGCCTCAGCCCACGATGACACTGTAGCCCAGCCACACAGCCAGCAACACGAACAGAACCGTCGTCCCCAGCTTGATCGCGGCCGTGCGCTGCGTCATCCAGCGGATCAACTGCTGCGACGTCGTACCAAAGTACACGAGCAGGAAGACCACCACCAAGGGCACGATGAACATGAGGTTGTACGTCACCAACGCCAGGGTTGCCATCGATCGCCATGCCGGCACGCCCAGCACGAACACGATCGTGGGCAGGTAGACCTGACCAGTGCAGGCCAGTTCGATCAGCGACACGACCATGCCCAGCACAAACGAGGCCAGCACAAAGTTCCTGACAGCCGAGCCCTCGCGAATCAGGCGCCGGCTCCACCCGCGCATGCGCTCCGGCAGCTTCAGACTCATGTCCTCCAGGCGCCCCTCTCTGGCCTTGCGATAGTCCTGGAAGCTTCCCACAGCCAGTCCAAAGCACAGCAGCATGGTCACAGCATTGAGCCACCTGCCGATGGTGGTCAGGGCCGGCAAGGACGCCAGGAAGCTCAAAAAGCCCATCCCAACGCCCAGGTAGGTCAGAAACACGCCCAACGTGAACGCGGCGCCAGTGGCCAGGAGCTCTCTGCCCTTGCGCTTGCGCACCGCCAGGTACGAAACCAGGAAGATCATGGTGGCGAACGCGCAGGGGTTCACCCCATCCAGCAGGCCCGCGCCGATCACAGTGAGCAGGCTCAGCGAGCGGAAGCGTTCCACGATCTGCCCTTCGGCCGAGGCCTCTTGCGCGTCAAAGCCCGCCCACGGCTCGGCCGCGCCGGTATCCAGATAGGGTTGAATCAACGCCTCGAGCGCGCGTCCGCCCATTTGCTCCGCCCCCACGTAGCCGCTGCCGACGAACACCATGGGCGCCGTCAGGTACTTGTCCTCCGGAACGCCGGCGCGCGCGCACAGGTACTGGCTCAGCGCGGTCTCTTGCTTGACATCGAAGCGGCGCACCTGCACTTGCGGATACCTGTCGACGATGTACTGCAGGTCATGCTCGGCCCGGGCGCAGATGTCGCACCCCGGCTGGTAGAAGTACGCCATGTGGATGGGTGGTCGAACAGCGGCAGTGGAGGTTGGAGTTGCACTGGGTTGCGGCACAGGCGTGGCCAGGATCTCTGTAGGGTGGGTTCCGGGAGTCGCTGTGGCTGCAGGCACGGTGGCTGACGCCGGGAGATCAACGCCTCCCTGCGCCAGATAGTGCTCGATGCGCTCCTGCAGTTGAGCGCGGATCTCCTCCGGTCCGACCAGCACTTCCTGGCCGATGATGACCTCGGGGATGCTGGGGGTTGTGACCCCAAAGCGCTGCTCAAAATCCATCAACAACTCAAGGTTGGCAGTCCTTCCGATGCTGCGTTCCTCAACGACAAGGCGCTCCCCGTACTGAGCCATTAGAGGCTCCAGTACCCGCACGTGAGTTTCCGTACAGGCAGGGCAACCGGGATCATAGAAGTAGTACAAATGCACAACGCCCGGCTGCGCCTGGGCAGACACGCTGTGAACCACAAGGCTCAGCAGAAGCAGCAGCGCCAGGCATGCCGCCAGGCCGCCTCGGTCAGTTACTCCCCTGGCGCTGCGCGAACGTGTCAAGCGCAGTATGTGGTCTGCAACGAGGGATCGAAGCATTGTCCGTGTCCTTACATGCTTTGGGATGAAGCGAGAGATACACACGGTACCGGCCGGTTACACTCAGGACGTCACGCCTTCGGCGGCCTGCAGCAGGCTGGCAAGCTGCTCGCGCTGGGCGCGGCGCTCCTCAGCCAGCAGCGGCAGGCAGGCATCGAGGTCCGCCTGGCCTGCCGCCAGCTTGAGGGCAAAGGTGAAACACGTGGGCTGGCCGCAGGCCTTGCAGTTCGTCCTCGGCAATAGCTTGTAGACGTCGAGCGCCTTCAGCGGCTCGCGCTTTGCCATACTGGGCTGGATGCGCTCGCGCTCTTCCCAGGTGCGATTGACCAGCTTCAGCATGCGCTGCACAACGGCTTCCGCCTCGCTGCGATCCTCCAGGTTGCTCACTGCAATCTCGCGCGGGCGGAACATGATGGTTCGGCCGCCGCTGCGCCAGGACAGTACCTGCGCCGCTTGCTCGTAGATTGCCCCTTTGAGAGTGGCGTTCAGGTAGGGCAATGCCTGGGAGATGTCTGCCGAGAGCGCCGCAAAGGCGCTCCAGCGCTCGCTCCCAGGCTCGCAGGGAGGCGAAACAAGCTCTAGCTCGTAGCGTTCGATCAACATGTCCAGCCCTCGATGCACTCAATGGATTGGGCAACACATGCGTGCGGAGGCCGAGTATGCCATGCGTTCTTGGTGAGCCATGCGCACACGACCCGGCTGTTCGTTGCGCGCCCGATCGAGCGCGAGTGCCTCGCGGCGATACCTGTATCACTCGCCTAGCGGCTCTACGCCTGCCTGCTCCAATTCCGCCGAGATGGCCTCAAGCTCGATCCCTCCGGCGAACATCAGTTTGCCATCAATGGCGACGAACGGCAGCGGGTAGCCGCCCATGTTCAGGATGCGCAGGGCCGTGGGATGCTCCTGCATTTGCGGCGAGAACACGTCCACGTACTGCACCTGCACGCCAGCGCCGTAGTGCTTGGCCAGGCGGCTGCTCAGCTCCGCGGCCTGCTCTTCGGTGGTCTGCGGCGCAGCCTGTCCACAGGCTTCCTCTGCCAACCCAGAACCTGGGTCACAGTCGCCGCCTCAGGCGCACGCGCCGACCGGGATCTTGCTGCCGAACACGTGCACAACCAAGGTGTGCTTTGGATTCTCCTGCATGTCTCTCCTTTGATGAGCGCGGCTCGCACGTAGGCATGTGCAGCCACGGGTTATTATGTCAAAGGTGGAGCAGCGCTGCTTGGACGCAGCCAGCAAACGGTGCCCGCACCCGCTCACTTCCGGCGCGCTGGTTCGCCTGGGACTGCTCGCCCTTGCCCTACACAGCCTCTTTGAGCCAGGCGACGATCTCGTCCTTTTGCGGGATGCGCGCGGACGACACCAGCTTCTCGTTGATCACCAGCCCCGGCGTGCTGACGATAGGATAGGCCAGGATGGCCGCCATGTCGTGCACGTGCGTGACGTTGACCTCAACGCCCGCCTGCGTGGCTGCCTCATGCGCCAACTGCTCCAGGCGCTTGCAGCGCGCGCAGCCGGGTCCCAGAACCTTGACTTCTATCACTTTATGCCCCCTCAATGAATATGTACTGCTGCAGCAAGCCGACAGTAGCCACTTACCCGCGCGCTTTGACCATCGTCGTTTGCCGCCGGTTTCTTCGCTCCGCCCACAGCAGTCCCAAAGCCAAAACGCCCAGCAGAGCCAACAGGTAGAGCCCGACCAGCCAGATGCTGGTTCCATCTACCACGGCCCCGTACAAAAGGCCCGACAGCAGGCTGAACAGGGCCACCCAGCCCACGTAGGTCCAGGCCTTGAGCCGGCCGATGATGCTGGAAAGGATGAGGATGCTCTGCAGGCTCAGTTCCGGGTCCGACATCAGGTAGGCCAGCAGCGGGCCGGGATGCATGCCCAGGCTCAGGAACATCTTGGCGATGGGCACTTCCACGAGAGTCGGGAAGTACATGAACACGCCAAACAGCACGCCGGCGAGGTTGCCCAGCAGCGTGTTGCGGCCTGCCAGAGACTCGATCCACTCCGGCCGGATGATCTGGCGCATGACGCCCACGAAGAACACCCCCACCACCAGCAGCGGGAAGATCTGCTTGACAAAGCGCCACGACTCCCACAGCCACTCCTGCATCTCCCAGGCCTCAAAGCGCCGCAGAGCCAGGTACGCAATCCCAATCAGGGCCAGGATCACCCCGAAGAACTTGCCTGGCAACAGCACGTCCACGCTCCCCGCGCGCGGGACCACATTGACCGCAGCGACCAGCACCGTCAACAGCACCAGCGCCAGCGCGGCCCACGTCCACCGGTTAAAGCCCTCGCCGACCTGGTCCAAGCCGCGCAACGCAGCCAGGCCGGTCAGGGCCAGCAGCACGATCAACAGCACTCCCTGGGCGCTGACTCCCTCCTCGCCCTTGCTGGCGTCGAACGGCACCAGGCGGTACAGCGTCGCCTGGAAGTCGTCCACGCCCTGGATCGGCAGCGTGATGCGCGCGTACGAATTGGTCAGCAGCCCGATCTTGAGCGTGCCAACCACCAGCAAGGCCACCAGCAACAGCAGAAAGGCCACGGTGTGCGGCCGCAGGCCGCCCTTGGCCGCGAAGGGGTCGTTGGTGCTTTCGTCGTGAGTGGCGTCTTCCCTGCGGAAGATCAAGGCCATGATCATGCCGATGCCGATGCCAAAGACCCAGGAGAGCAAGATGCGCGCCAGGGCGATGCCTCCGCCGATGGCCACGCCGGTGTAGACCAGGGCCAGGATGTTGGCCGCCGGCGCGATAAAGAGGAAGGTCATGGCCGGCCCCAGGCCCGCGCCCTTTTTGTAGATGCCAGCAAACAGGGGCACAATGGTGCACGAGCACACTGCCAGCAGCGAGCCCGCCGCGGCGGCAGCAGGATAGGACAGATGCTTGGGGGTATTGCGTCCCAGGAAGCGCGTCACCGCTTCCTTGGGCATGAGTGCAGCCAAAGCTCCGGCCACGAAAAAGGCCGGCACCAGGCACAACAGCACGTGGGCCGCCAGGTACGCGGCCAGGTTGCCCAGGCCGCCCTGCAACAGGTGGATGGCGTATGCGAGTGGTGTCATGCCTGGCCCCGTTGCTTGCAGGATGGTTCACGGCCCGCAGGCTGCGGCTGGGGCACGTCAGGCAGGCGCAGCAGCATGCTCTGGCAGCGCGGGCAGGGGCAGTTCTTGAGCGGGTATGCGGGAATGACAGGCAGGGTCAGGCCCTTGTGCGTGGCCAACAGCAGGGCCTTGCCCTGCTCCAGCAAGCGCGCCAGGTGCTCGTCGGCCAGGCGGTAGTAGATCAGCGCGCCCTCGCGGCGGTCGGCCACCAGGCCGGCCTCGCGCAGCAGGGAAAGCTGCTGCGAGACGTAGGGCTGGGGCTTGCGCAGGGCCGCGGTCAGGTGGCAGACGCAGGCCTCGTCGCGGGCCAGGATGTCCAGGATGCGCAGGCGCACCGGGTGCGCCAGGGCCTTGTGCAATGCGGCTTGGGTTCGATACGGGTCCATGCAGACTCCTGAATATGCAGCATTCTGCATATATAATAGCACACCTGTGGCCAGGTGTCAAGTGCTGCACGCGGGGCTGGTCGGGCAGACACGCTGCTCGCTGTCGCGCAGTGACGGGCTCGAAGACCCTCTCACGAG
>CAYZKS010000107.1:2362-11462 GCA_964478725.1 uncultured Anaerolineales bacterium | reverse complement strand
GTGGGAGTGGGACTAGGTACGCAAGCGGCCAGCAAGACCGCAAGCATGATGGCGGCGAGCCGGAGGTGCTTCATCGCCTTTCCCCCTTAGGCGCGATGGGCAGGGGCGGGCTGCACTCAGGCCGCCCTATCCCTGTCCTGGACTACTTCGGTCGCATTCTAGCCCAGCGAGTCCCGTTCTGCAAGCCGGCAAGGGGGAATGCCCTCAGTCCGGCCTCGCGCCAGGGCGGGTGTGTCGCGGCGCGGTCCTGCGTCAGGGCGTGGGGAGACGCAGGGGCGCGGCATGCAAGCTTGTTGAGCTATTCCCGGGGCGTGACCGCACCAGGGGCGCCAACGCGCCTGCTTCGCCCCGCATCTCCTACCTTGCTGGATTGTCGCGATCAGCGGGCGGAGCGCCTACTGGCCGGTGAAATGCCTGCCCATGCTCTCCAGGCCTTCTTCGAACGTGACTACAGGGAAGAGGTCCACGTCGAAGACGTCCACCCAGGCCGTCGAGTTGATCATCAGCGCAGCGGGATTGTCGGCTTCGAAGCGAAACAGGGCATCCCGCCGAGGAACAGGCGGGATGCATGCAGTGAACGGGCTGCGTTCTGTACTATGTTGGCCACTGCGCGCGGGCCGCCCTGCCGGCACTGAGCCGTTGCAGGGCATTTCTTGTGGCCATTCTACAATGCGTCGGGCCGCTTGTCAAGGGGCCGCGACAGCAATCTTCCAGGCGTGCGGCTGCGCGACGGGCCCGCGCGCCGACGTCCGGTGCCTGCTAGAGCGAGAGCTCTCCGGGGGTCTTCGGGAAGGGCACCACGTCCTCGATCCTCTTTCGCCCGCAGATGAACCTGGTCAGGCGTTCGATCCCGATCCCAAAGCCCGCCGATGGCGACAGGCCGCGTTGGGCCAGGTCCAGGTACGGTCTAAAGTCTTCGGGCCGCAGCGTGGTTTTCGCGATCCTTGCCAGGATGCGTTCGTAGACATACTCCCGTTCGCCCCCGGAGAGGGCCTCGCCAAAGCCTTCGGGATACAGCAGGTCCATGTCGAGCAGGGTGCCGGGGCGCTGCGGGTCCTCCCGGTCGTAGAACTCGCGCGCCTGCAGAGGGATGTCCACAATCCACACCGGCTCGCGGTGCTGCGCCGAGATGACGGCCTCGAAGCTGCCTGCATACTGCTCGTAGGCCTGGCGGTAGGTGATGCTCTCAAACGGCCTGGCAGGCACCACGAGGTCGCGCGCAAAGAACTGCATTTCCTCAGCGCAGCGGTGCTTGACCTGGGAGAGGATGTGGATGAGCAGGCGCTCACCCAGGTCCATCACCTCTTCGCGCTTGGCCCCTTTCACTTCCAGGTCGAGCTGCGTGAACTCGGCCAGGTGCCGACCCGTGTCAGCCAGCTCGACTGGCTCCAGCCGGATGTTCGGTGAAAAGGCAAAGACCCGGCTGTGCGAGAGGAGCAGCATCTGTTTGTGAAGCAGCATGCTTCTGGTGAGCTGGTACCTTTGCCCATAGTACTCCACCTCGGCCTTGCCCGTGGCGTGGCGGAGCGGATCGGTGACCGGCGACATCATGACCGGCAGGATCTCGATGAAGCCTTCTTGGCGCAGAAATGCGCCTGCGGCCTGCAGCACTTCGCTTTGCACACGCAAGGCCTGTTTCAGCACCTCTGATCCCAGCCGTTCGTACGACCTCTCTGCCAAATCCTCCAACTTGACACTGCCGACCATCTTGCGCACCTCCTGCGAAAATGGCCTAGCTACCGATGCGCCTGTGGCAGTAGCGCATGATGCGCTTGGGATTTGCATCACGCAGAGGGCTTGCTCTTAGGGGATGGTAGGGGGCACTTCTGCGGACCCGAACGGACAGTTGGCGCCATCATACTCCAGGACAGCCTTTCGTGCAAGTCCTGGGAAGCGAGGGTGTAATTCAGTTCTGGGGCAGCCTGTCTACGCTGGTCTGGGCGCACCCCTGGCGGCGCGCCGCCGCAACCACTTTTCCAGCTCGACGATCAGATAGGCCGCCAGGCCCACGCCCAGGACGCGCACCCAACCCTCGGCACTCACCGGAGCGCTGAGGAATATGCGGTGCATGAAGGGGGCGTAGGTGAAGAGCAATTGCAGCAGCGCCATGGCTGCCAGCCCGATGGCCACCCAGCGGTTGGAGAAAAGGCCCAGGCGGAAGCTCGAGTGGGTGAGCGAACGGCAGTTGAGCAGGTACAGCATCTCGATGAATACGATGGCGTTGACGGCCAGCGTGCGCGCCTGGGCTGCCTCGCTCCCCATGCGGAGCTCAAGCTCGTACAGGCCGAAGGCGCCGACCAGGATGCACACGCCCACCAGCAGGATGCGCCACAGCAGCTCGCGAGCGAGGATGGGAGCGTTTGGTGCGCGCGGCGCGCGGCGCATGATGTCCGGCTCTTTGGGTTCCAGGGCAAGCACCATGCCCAGCACAGCCGATGTGACCGTGTTGATCCACAGCACGTGCACCGGAAGGATGGGCAAGGCGATGCCCAGCAGCACCGCCAGCAGCAGGATCAGGCCTTCGCCCACGTTGGTGGGCAGGGTCCAGACGATGATCTTGGTCAGGTTGTCAAAGACGCCGCGCCCCTCTTCGACTGCCGCCTCGATGGTGGCAAAGTTGTCGTCGGTCAGCACCATGTCAGCGGCCTCCTTGGCCACTTCGGTGCCGGCGATGCCCATGGCGATGCCGATGTCGGCCTGCTTGAGAGCCGGGCCGTCGTTGACCCCGTCTCCGGTCATGGCCACCACGTGGCCGCGGGCCTGAAAGGCCTCCACCAGGCGCAGTTTTTGCTCGGGTGAGACGCGCGCAAAGACCGCCGGGCGCTCGGCTGCCTCGATCAACTGGGCGTCCGACAGCTCGGCCAGGGCCTTGCCCGTCAGGACGCACTCGCTGGGCGGCCTGCCTGCGGGACACGGCTGGGCCAGGCCGATTTGTCGCGCGATCTCAGACGCGGTCAGGGCGTGGTCGCCGGTGATCATCTTGACCTGAATGCCCGCGTTCTGGCAGGCGCGGATGGCCGGGATGGTCTCTTGCCGCGGCGGGTCAATGATGGCCTGCAGGCCGAGGAAGGTCAGGCCCTGGGCCACGTCGGCGTGCTGCAGGGAGCGGGTTTCCGCGGGCAAGCTGCCCCTGGCAAAGGCCAGCACGCGCAGCCCCTGCAGGGCCAGGTCATCGGCATCGCGCTGCACCTGGCCCCGATCCAGGGGCGCTTGCTGCCCGCTGGCGTCCAGGGCGCTGGCGCATCTCTCCAGGATGACCTCGACAGCGCCTTTGACGTAGGCCTGTGCTTGCGCCGGGGCGTTTTCTTCCGCGGCCAGGGCGTGCAGGGTGGCCATGTACTGGTGCTGGGATTCAAACGGGATGGCGTCCAGGCGCGGCAGTTGGGCTTCCAGCGGCCCGGCGCTCAGCCCGGCCTTGCGCGCGGCCACGATCAAGGCCACCTCGGTGGGATCGCCTTGCGCTTTCCAGCGCCCTTCTTCCTGCAAGAGGCCGCTGTCGTTGCACAGCAGCCCGGCCAGCAGGCATTCGCGCAGGGCCACGGCCTCCTCCAGCCGCTCCACGGCTTGACCCTGCTCCAGGACCAGACCGCTCGGATCGTATCCCGAGCCGTTGAGAGTGTAGCGCCGCCCGCCTGCCACGATGTTCGTGGTGGTCATCTGGTTCTGGGTGAGCGTGCCGGTCTTGTCGGAGCAGATGATGGTGACGCTGCCCAGCGTTTCGACCGCGGGCAGCTTGCGGATGATGGCGCGGCGTTGCGCCATGCGCGAGACGCCGATGGCCAGGGTGACGGTGAGCGCGGCGGGCAGCCCTTCCGGGATCATGGCCACGGTGAGGGCCACGGCCGCGGCAAAGGTCTCCACGGCCGGCTGCCCGCGCAGCAACCCGGCGCTAAAGGTGACGATGGCCAGCGCCAGCACGGCATACAGCACCATCTGGCTGAAACTGGCGATCTTGCGCGTCAGAGGGGTCTGCAGCTCCTGGGCCTCGGAGATCAGGCGTGAGATGCGCCCCACCTCGCTGCTGTCGCCCGTGGCCGTGACGATGCCTGTGCCCTGGCCGTAGGTGACCAGGGTGGAGGCGTACAACATGGTGCGGCGCTCGGCCAGCACGATTCCCTCCGGCAATTCCGCCTCGGCCTCTTTCCTGACCGGCACGGACTCTCCCGTCAGCGCGGCCTCGGCGGCCTGCAAGTCGCGGGCGCGCAGCAAACGCAGGTCGGCCGGCACCTTGTCGCCCGCCTGGAGCACGACGATGTCGCCGGGGACGAGCTCCGCCGCCGGAACGCGCACTTTGTCGCCCGCCCGGATCACCAAGGCCTCGGCGGTCATGGCCTGGGCCAGGGCCTCGATGGCCTTCTCCGCCCGGGACTCTTGCACGTAGCCAATTGCGGCGTTGATCAGCACCACCGCCAGGATGATCAAGGCGTCCACAGGGTCCTTGATGAGGGCAGTGATGCCGCTGGTAACCAGCAGGATCAGAATCAGTGGGTTGCTGAACTGCGCCAGGAACTGCATCAGCGGGCTCTTGCCTGGCTTGGGGGTCAGCACATTGCGGCCAAAGCGGCTCTGGCGATGGCGCACCTCAAAGGTGTCCAAGCCCTTCTGCAGGTCGCTTTCCAGCAGCTCCAGCACCTTGGCGGCTGGCAGGCTATACCAGTGGTTGGCAAGCAGCGTTTGCATCGTCTCACTCCCTCAAAAGCATGTCGCACAAAGCCGTCAGACTGGAGCTCCTATCGCAACACCTGAATGTTGGAGCAGTCGTCCAGCACGATCTCGGGCCAGCCGGTGAGGTAGGTGCGTACCGTGCCCCACACGCGCACCCACTTGTGCAAGAAGTGGGTCTTGACCGGCTCGGGCCAGCAGTTCCACAGGTCGTGGTAGATGTACACGGAGAAATGCCCTTCATACATCTCTTGCGAGTCCAGGAAGGCCTCCAGCTCCAGCTTGCGCGCGTGGACCACGTACAAGTTCAGGCACACTGTGTGGCCCACGTACTGCATCGCGTCCTCAGGAGCGATCTCCAGGCACGCGGCGGCAGGCGCGCTTGTCCCTGGCGCTGGCGTGGCTGTCCCGGCTGGCACGCCTGCATAGTCTGCGCCTGGCTGCGTCCCAGACGAGGCCTGGCGAGTCGCGGCGCGGGCGGTCTCTGCGCGCGCCACGTCCGCCTGGGTGTAGGCAGGCCTGGTTGGCGTCGGCACGACTTGGACGAACGGCGCATTCCGTCTGGAACAGCCGGGCGCGCCCAGCATCAAGACGGCAAGCGCCCACAACGCGATCGCGGCAGGCAACCAGCGCGAGCCCAACCTGGCGGCATGCCGGCCCGGCGGCAGAATGCCGCGCTCGCCCAAGCCGGACGCGTTTTCCAGGGGACGCCTCGCTTTCATGTGACCTTTCCTATAGATACTTGTCCATCGCGCCGGCCAGCCGGCCCAGGTGCGCGGGCCCCTCCACGCTGACAGCCGCCAGGTAGGCGCACACGCGCCACAGGTCGCGCCTGCCGGCAAAGCCCGGGTCGATGGGCAGCTCCTCGCCGTAGGCCTGCAACACGTTGTCGGGTACGGGCTGCCACAGGCCCAGGGATGCCAGGTCGAGCTCGGGATGCCCATAGTATACCGAAGGATCGATGGCCACGGGCCCGGCTGCGGTGCTGATCCAGTTGTTCTGCTGCGCGTCGCCGTGCAGCAGCGTGGGCTGGGGCGCGGGGCCGCACAGCTCCGGAAAGCGCGCGATCAGACGCTCGACGCGCCGCGCCACGTCCACGGGCAGGTTGCCGGAAGAGACCGCCAGCCGCAGGTTGGGCCACAGCCGGCGTTCTACATAAAAACTGGCCCAGTCCTCGCTGGGCGTGTTGTCCTGCGGCAGCGGCCCGAAGAAACCGCTCGTTTCCAGCCCGAAGCGTTCGCCGTGGACGCGGTGGATGCGCGCCAGCGCCTGCCCGATGTCCCGCCACTGGCGGGTCTCGCGCGGGACGGCCTGCACGCCCTCAAGCACCAGGATGTGACCGCCCTCGACCTCCACGATGCCGATGGGCGTGGGGACCAGCACGCCCGCGCGCTCGTGCAGCAGGCGCAGGCCGGTCAGCTCGATCTCGAACTGCTCGCGGCCATTCGCGCTCTCGCCTGGGGAGCGGCCAGACGCAGACTGCGCGGCCTCGCCTGGGGAGCGGCGAGACGCAGACTGCGCGGCCTCGCTGAACTTGGCGAACACCTCGTACGCGCCGTCCGAGAGCAGCATGGCCGGGTGGCAAGCCAGGTCCTCCAGGTCGCGCGCCTGCACGATCGTCCAGCGCCGGCCGACGTGCTCAGAAACGAACTGTTCTACACTTGCTCGCGCCCGCAAGACCGGATGCATCAATCCCTCACCCAGAATACCTCACACAAAGCCACAAAGGCACCAAGAAAGGAAATCCCGGGATCATGCGAGTCACCTCGCCGGTCTGAAGTGCACGCGCTCACCGGACAGCCTCATCTTGGTCTAGTGTCTTCCGTGTTCTCGCCCTTTGTATCTTCGTGTCTTTGCGGCCTCCGCGTTCTCTGCGCCTTGACGGGTTTTGTCAAGGTTGTGTGAGGATCTCTTGCTGCTCACCACAGACCGTAGATCGGTCCAGCGAAGAAGAACGCGATCAGGCCGATGCTGTTGCTGAATCCGTGCGCCAGGATGGAGGCCCACAGGTTGCCGTCGAAACGCTTCTTGAGCAGGCTGAAGACCACGGCGTCCAGGGTCGTCAGCGCTACTCCGATGATGCCTTGCTCGGTGTGCGCCAGGCCGAACAGCAGCGAGGTCAGGCCGATGGCCAGGCATGTGGCGAGGGCCTGAGTGCCGAACAGGTCCATCAGGCGCCGCTGCAGGTAGCCGCGGTAGACCATCTCTTCCCCAAAGGCCGCCAGGCTCCAGGTCAGGGCGAGGTACATCAACAGCTCGGGCAAGTTGCCCTTCAGGTTCGCGAACTGGCTCACGTCCTGGTGGGTGCCGGTCAGCCGGTTGAGCACCGGCATCACCAGGCCCAGCTCCAGCAGGTTCAGGGCCAGCACCGTCAGCAGCACTGTGAGTGCCATGCGCCCCCAGCTCGCCGGGCGCTTGAAGCCCAGGCTGGACGGCCCCTGCCGCCGGATGAGCAGCGAAATGGCCGCCAGCGCCAGGATGACGATGGTCGGCAGGAACAGGTCGCGCACGACCACCACGATGGCGATGAGCAGTTCGAGCACGGTGATGAGCGTCCAGATCGTCATCCTGTTCATTGTCAGCTCCCAAAGACGGCCTCACACAACCTTGACCGAGAGCGTCAAGGCGCACAGTACGCGGAGACACTAAGACACCAAGAGCGGCTCACACCACAACACAGGGACACCAAGAAAGGACCACACCAGTTGGTTCAGCGTGTTCTTCCCTCATCCGTACTCTTTGTGCCTTTGTGTCTTCGTGTGGGAATCCTCATGGGATCTTGCCGTTGATGATGCGGTAGATGCCGTCCTTCATGGCCGCCGCGCCAAAGTTCAGTAGGAAGCCCAGCTTCATGCCAGTCAGTCGCAGATAGGTCAGCACTTGTTTCTTGTGCGCATTGCTCACAGCCTCGACCGACTTGAGTTCCACAATGACCTTGTCATCCACGATCATGTCCGCGCGAAAGCCTTCGTCAAAGCGTCTGCCCTCGAACTCTATCGCAATGGGCACCTGCCTGCTCACCCGCAGCCCTGCCTTCTCCAACTGGTGCGTCAGGAGCACCTCGTACACAGACTCGAGCAGCCCTGGCCCAAGCGACATGTGAAGGTGCACGGCCCGGTCCACAATGATCGTAGCTATCTCATTCTCGTTCATCGCACCCCCAGGAAGAGCTCACACAAAGACACAAAGACACTAAGGAAAGGAGGTTGGAGAGCCTGGCCAAAGCACAGGACACCAGTTGCGCGGGGCATGGGGCCACCACGAAGGCTTCCTTTCTTTGTGCCGTTCCCATATGTGTCTTTTCTTTGTGTCTTCGTGTCTTTGTGTGAGGTTCTATATGAACAGGACCATGTCGACGATGTCATCGTACTGGCCGTCGAGCTTGCGACCGCGCTTCTTCACACCCTCGACGGCAAAGCCCAGCTTCTCGTACAGCTTGATGGCCGGAACGTTCGAGGCATACACCTCGAGATCGATGCGCTCCAGCCCCAGCTCCTTGGCGGCCTGGAGCGTGCGCCTGATCAGGCGCTCCCCGATACCCATGTGGCGGTAACGTGCGTACACGCCCATGCCCAGCTCGCCGCGGTGCCGGAATCCCTCCAGCCTGCGCGGGAAGACGTCGCACCACCCGATCACCTCACCGTCCAGCAGCGCCACAAAGCGCGGAATGCCTGCCTTGATGTGCGCCAGGTCGGAGTCCCTTACCGACTCCAGGGGCGGCGCCTCCACCATGCCCAGGTAGCGCCGCTCGCGCGCCACTGCGTCCAGGCATTGGTGAAAGCCCTCGATGTGCTCGGCTGCGATGGGCAGTATCTGTACGCGTTGACCGATCGCTTCGCTCATGTTCGAACCTCCCGCGTCTGTTGGGCTGGCTCAACCGGCAGCTTGCACCAACCACCCCGGTTCCGATAGCGTTACCACGATGCCCTCGAACTCGAACGGCAGACTTCTCCCATGCACAAGATCGGGGCGGTCCAGCACCTGGAAATGGAGATGGGCGCCAAACGAGTCCCCGGTGTTTCCAACATCCGCGATGTGCTGGCCGCGCCGCACCACATCGCCTGCGCGCACTGTGGCGCTGTTCTCCCGCAAATGAAGATAGGCCGAATACTCATCCTGGGCGTGCTCAATCAGGATATAGTTCCCGGCCGCCCAACTGGCCACGTCCCCCTGAAGCGCTTCTCGGACCTGGTGCATTTGGCGCTCCTGGAACTGTTCTTCCGTCTCTCCCTGCTTGGGATTGAAGCGCGACCAGTCCTGGGTCTGCGCGTTGTTCACCGCGACCACTCTCCCTTCGGCCGCGGCCAGCACCTTCTCTCCGTAGCTGTAGTAGTCAGCCGATTGCTTTCCATCATTCTTGAACAGCTCACCCTGTGGGCCAAGGCGCAGCAAGTCGGCGCCGAACTCATTGGACACACCGAAGCGGTGATGATCGTAC
>CAYZKS010000107.1:0-2262 GCA_964478725.1 uncultured Anaerolineales bacterium | reverse complement strand
TCTTCTGCGGACAGCGCTTGATCAGTGCCGAGTATCAAGTGCACGAGCGGCCGCAGACCGAGCTGCTCTCTGGCCACGACGGGCCTTGCCCGCTGCTGGATTTCCTCCTGATCAAACACCACACGCTGAAGCAAACGCCCTCGATGCGTTGCATCCAGTGTGATGGACTCGGCCGAAACGACTTTCGGGGAGTGGTTCACAAGCGCAATGGCGTGAATCACGACATCGTAGTGCTGCCTGCTCCCGAGAAGATCGCTCCACTGTCCCCGGAATGCATACACATATTCGGAGGGCACCGTCCGTAGCGCTAGAAGCCCCATGTCATCACCGCCTCGTACTGCTTCTCTCGATGCAACATCGCAGGCACTCCCCCTATGATGGACTTGCGCATTTGAGCAATCGTTGCCCGCCTGAGGACCTTGTCTTGAGGCCGCCAGGCGGCCTCGATCTACATGCTCCCGCGTTCATGCTGAGAGCGCAGATCCCAGGCAACTCTGTCTTCAGGCAGCGAGTATACTTCATGCCAGCATGAGGCGCAAGCCAACCGCAGGCGAGGTGCGCCAATTCGCCGCCGGAATGGGGAGACGCCGCGGCACGCGGGGGGTTCGCTGTTGGCAGCGTTTGGTCTTTCGCCAGAAGGCCAGTACTATTCGCGCAGAAGCCCAGAGCGACACGGGGCCTTGTCTCATGGCAGGCTGCGAACAGATCTGCACCACAGGAGCTCACGATGGAACAGGAACCTACGGAAGCACAAGCAGAGCATCCCAGCCAATCTCCGCTCGCAGACGCAGGCACGGGCCCGCTCCAGCCGCTCAACGCTGACACGGTCAGGGAGCTATGGTCCAAGACCTATAACTCGCTGGGCAAGCCGGATTGGTCGCACATCTACCCCTATTACCACCCCGATATCGTCTTCCAGGATTCGATCCAGCGCATCGAGGGCATGGCCGAATTCGTGGCCTTGTGCGAGCGCCTGACCAAACGCTGCGAGAAGCTGCAGATGGACATCCATGCGGTGGCCCAGAGCGGCAACGTGATTTTGATGGAATGGACCATGACCATGGTCTTTAAGAAATCCCCCAGCACTCCCATGTATGGCAGCACCAAACTGGCTCTGCACCCGGACGGCAGGATCATCGCCCAGCGCGACTACTACGATCTTTGGGGCGACATTTTCAACAACATTCCGTACTTCAAGGGGCCTTATCGCAAGTTCATGCGCAAGTACTTCGGCTAGGGGGGGACGTATGGTGAAGCTCAGATTGCCCGACGAGCTCATGTTTCTGGCCAATAGCCGTGCGTCGCAGAAGAGCACCACTGCCTCCATGACGGGGAAGTTGTGCCTGGTGTCGGGTGCCACTTCGGGCGTGGGCCTGGAGGCCGCCAAGCGGCTGGCGCGCGGCGGCGCTCAGCTCGTGTTGGTGGCCCGCAACCCCGCCAAGGCCGAGGACGTGCGCAAGCAGATCGTGTCGCAATACTCCGTGCCGGTGGACGTGGTCATGGCCGATTTCAGCGACCTGGCTCAGGTGCGCCAGGCTGCCGCTACTCTCCTCGACAACTACCCGCGCATGGATGTCTGGATCAACTCCGCGGGCGTGTACTGTACGGGCCGCACGCTGACCCCCGCCGGCTTCGAGACCGTCTTTTGCGTCAACCACCTAGCCCCGTTCCTGCTGACCCACCTGCTGCTGGACAGGTTCCGGGAGAGCGCGCCTGCGCGCATCATCTACGTGAACTCGGAGGGCCACAGGTTCAACGGCTTGGATCTGAACGACTTGGACTGGAAGCGCCGCATCTACTACGGGCTGGGCGGTTACGGCGCATCCAAGACCGCGCAGCTTCTGACCACCTGGGAGTTCGCCGATCGGCTGAAGGGAACTGGCGTGACCATTAACGCCATGCACCCCGGGGACGTCAAGAGCAACATCGGCCTCAACAACGGGCCGCTGTACAGGTGGTACGCGCGCAACATCATCTGGCACACGCTCAAGGACCCGGTCATCTCGGGAGAGGCGCTGTACTACCTGGCTGCGGCCCCCGAGATGGCGGAAGTCAGCGGGCGCTTCTTCTACCTGACGGTCGACGAGAAGCCCGCGCCGCACGCCCTGGACCGCGAGAAGGGGCTCAAGGTGTGGGACTTGAGCATGCAGATGACGGGGCTTACGCCAGGTCCTTGAGGATGCGGTCTGCGGCCAGCTTGCCGGTCAGGATGGAAATCGGCAGGCCGGAAGGGCTGAATGTCCACTGCCCGGCCTGGTAGGT
>CAYZKS010000106.1:0-11533 GCA_964478725.1 uncultured Anaerolineales bacterium | reverse complement strand
GGGCTTTTCGCTAAATCGTGCTTTTGTGCTATGATTTCTTTACCCTGAAGTGTTCTGACCCGCGAGATTGCCTGGAGAAGCCGTGACGCCCAAGACCCAGAAGCCTCTGCGAGTGTTTGTCAGTGTTGGCTTGGTCATGCTGCTGGTGGGTTGTGAGGCCGTGCGTTTTCGGGGGATAACGCCACAACCCACGCTTTCGCTGGAAGCGGTGGCGGCCTCCCCCACGATCGCGCCTCAACTTCTCACCCCAGTACCCACCCCTACGCCGTCGGCAGTTCCACCTGCAGCGGCAGCTTCACCGACTCCCACGTTTGGCCTGCCCCTACCTCAGCCCACCTGCGCCAGCACTCCCCAGTGGGGCCTTGGCGACGTATGGCAGAACGAAGGCGTGCGCACGCGCCTTGGTTGCCCGGTGTCGGAGCAACTGGGCGTCCAGGGCGAGGAGGTTTTCTTTCAGAATGGGCATCTGCTCTGGCGGCCTGAAGCTGGTCTGATCTATGCCCTGTTCGCGATGGAGCAGCCGAATGGATGGGTGGCACTGGTGGATACCTTCCAACCCGAAGATGCGGATAGTGAACCAAGCCTGACGCCACCCGCTCCTTCAGCAGGGGGCGCGATCTACGATCAACCAATGGGACGATTCGGCAAGCTGTGGCGCGACGATCCCCACCTGCGCGAGAAGCTCGGATGGGCCATCAAGGAGTCGGATCAGCCGGATGCTGCCTCCACGTTCGTCTTCACTGGAGCTGTCCAGGACTTTGAACGCGGGCTCTTGTTCTGGAACGGCAAGTCGTGTTTTGTGCTGCGCACTGACGATATGTCGTGGACCATGTACTAGATGAATGCGCTGGGCACGACCGTCCGTCCTCGCATCATCAGGCGCAGAGACTACGCCAGTCTGAGCGATGCGCTGCTGTTTCTGATCAGTCTGGCCCTCTACATTCACACCCTTGCTCCAACGATTCTGCCTGCGGACAGCGGTGAGTTCCAGCTCGTCTCATATGTCCTGGGTATCGCGCATCCGCCCGGCTACCCCCTCTACACCATGCTCGCCAAGCTAGCCACGCTTGTTCCCTTCGGAGACGTCGCTTACCGCGTCAACCTCTTTGCCGCGTTCACGAGCTCCCTCGCGCTCGTTGCGCTGAGCTGGGCAGCGCGGCGCGCGACCGGGTCCACACTGTGCGGATGGGTGGCTGCGGCGGTCCTGGGTGTGACCCCCACCTTCTGGGCACAGAGCACAACGGCGAACATCCGCAGCCTGACAGTACTGTTCACGGTTTTGCAGCTGGGTACGCTGATCGCATATGCGCAGAGCAGAGACTTGAGGTACCTCATGAGCTTTGCGATTGCGTTTGGCCTGGGCATTACTCACCATGGCTCGACTGCCCTGCATGGATTGGCTTACGCGGCATTCCTGCTATGCTCTGACGCCGAGTTGTTGCGCAAGCCGCGCCTCTTGTGGAAACCGGCCGTGGCCTTCCTGTTGTGCTTTCTGGTCCTGCTGTACCTGCCGCTGCGCAGTTGGATGGGCGCTCCCTTTGACGCACAGCCCATCCGCACTCTTTCTGGCTTTCTGGACCACGTCTTGGCGCGCGGCTTTCGCGGCGACATGTTCTACTTTGTTGGGTCCTCGCTCCTGAGCTCGCGTTTGGCAGTGCTGTGGAACATCCTGGCCTTCGAGTTCGGACCGCTCTTGCTGGTGCTGGCGGCCTGGGGGGCGGCTCATATGCTGCTCCGCAACCGTCGGCTGCTGCTGTTGTGTGGTGGCCTCTGGTTGATCAATGCCCTGACAGCCATCGCCTACCGTGCACCTCAGACGGTGGAGTACTCGTTGCCCGCCCATGTCGCCTTGGCTTTCATCTGTGGCTACGGAGCGTGGTCGCTCGGAGCTCTGCTGCCCAGAAGATGGCTTTCTTCTCTCACGATGGTTGCGATCCTGGCTTTGCCCTTGTGTTTGGGCTGTCGCCATTACTCCAGTTTTGCACAACTGAGCCAGGACCGTTCGGCGCGGCAGTACGCAGAGGACCTGTTGCTACAGGCACCGCAAGGCGCATGTATCCTCTCTAACTGGCACTACGCTACGCCGCTATGGTACCTGCAGTATGTGGAACAGAAGCGCCCAGACGTGCAGGTGCTCTATGTCTACCCGGAAGGCGCGACACCCATGTCCGAGATCTGGTTGCGCCGTATTGCGGAAAGCGCTTCGGAGCACCCCACCCTGGTGACCAACTACTTCCAGGAATATGCAAATGCTCCCTACCAGTTCCGGCCCTTTACCAGGGCCTGGCTGGTGCAGCAGGGCCCGGCCTTCCAGGTCCCGCAGTCGGCAGTGCCCCTTGATGCCCTCTTCGACGGCCGCATTCGATTCGTGGGATTCGAGACAGAGGCAGACAGCCTATCACCGTCGGAGAGTGTGGCCGTGCGGCTGTATTGGCAGCCCGCCCTCGTTCTCGATCGCGACTACTCCTTCTTCGTGCATCTGGTGGATGAGACGGGCGCACCGCTGGGGCAAGGGGACCGCACCCACGCCGCGGCACGCTACCAGGTCGGGGAGGTCATCTGCGATGAATACCGCATCCCTCTGCTGCCCACTGCCAAGCAGGGACGTTATCGGCTGATCGCGGGTGTCTACATCACTTTGCCCGATGGCGGCTGGCAACGCTTGGTCAATGAGAAGGGCCAGGACACGGTAACCCTGCGCGAGGTGCACGTGCAGGCGCTGCGCGCGGCCCCGGTGACCTTGCATGCGCTAAGGCACCCATTCGCGTGTGGGTATACCCTGGTGGGAGCCGACTATGACCGCAGTGTGGGCGGCCAGTTGCGGGTATACCTGCACTGGCTCGGCACGCGGTCGGCCGAGGAGCAGAACCTGTTTCTGTTCGCTGGAGGATCTGTGCTGGCCACGGCCAGCCTGCCGCAGGTTGATCCGGAGACCTACTTTACCACGGCACACGACGTGCCGACGGAGGCAAAGAACCTCACACTCGAGTTGCACGCGGCCGGCAGCGAGGAGGTGAGCGCGGTGCTTGGCCTTGCGGGGCTGGTTCTCTCGCACAACGTGCGCCTGCCGCAGCCCGGGCCGCAGGATCGCTACATCTCTCTCGGTGGCGAGATGCTGTGTGTGCGCGCCGATGTGCCCGCTCCGTTTGAAGCTGGCAGCTCTGCTCGCGTGAAGTTGACCTTTGTAGGGCTCAAATCCATCACCGATGACTATTCCGTTTCGGTCAGCCTGGCGGGGTCGGAAGGCGCGTGGCGCGCACAGCAGGATGGCACGCCGGCGCTAGGCGCCATCCCTACGCTCAAGTGGATTCGCGGCGTGACGATCGTGGATCAGCACGATCTGTTGGTGCCGGAAGAGGCTTCCGGGCCGGGCGTGCTGTCCCTGACCGTGTATGATGCATTCAGCATGCGCTCGCTGCCGGTTCTGGACGAACGCCTGGCCCGCGCGGGTCAGGGCACTTGGGTCGAGCTGGCCAACCTGGATGTGCGCCCGCAACGCTAGCCGGCGCTTGCGGTCCGGCCTTCCGTCGGCGGCCAACCTGTGGCTAGGGCAGGCGCAACGAACCGACCAGGAGCAGGCGGTCGGATGATACGCTCCAGCCAGTTGGAGCTGCCACCGGCAACCGGCTGTCCAAGTAATACAGCCCCAATGCCAGTTGGTAGGCGCCTTCTGCGATGCCCTCCAGGCCAACTGACGCAGGATCACTGACTACCTCTCCCTGCACCCAGCGCGACGTTGGGTGGCCCTCGCCTCCAGCCAGCATATCTTGCTGCGCCACGATCTTCTCCGTGAGTGGATCGAAGACGTGTAGGAAAACCTTGTAGTCGTGCGGGATGGCTGCCAGGGCCTGCCAGTGCAAGGTGAGGCGCAGTTCTGTGGCCGTGCGATCCAGATCATAACCCAGCAGCCGTACCTGTGCCCCGAAATCCGCACCGACCCCTGTTTGCATTTCGGGGACGACCAAGTTGCGCGTCGACTGGGCTACCTGTAACAGACCAGGCAAGACGTAGGCTTCGGTCTCCTCGCCTGAAGCTGTCTTCTGCAATGCAAGTGCAACCCTGTACTGGCCTGGGGACAGTGTTGCCGGAATCCGCAGCCGGTATCGCGCCGCAACCAAAGCGTCTTGCGGCCAGCGTGACGTGGGGTAGTCCGCAACCAGCGGTATGCTCTCGCTCAGCACGGCCTGGTCGGAAGAGTCCAGCAGCGCAATGCGGCATTGGTAGTCCGTACGCGGTGGAGACGTGGCCGTCCACCAGGCGTGGATCAATAGCTCTTCGCCCTGTTCCAAGCCTGACTCGGGGACCTGAACTGTGCTCAAGCCCAGGTCTGGGCCAAAAGAGTGCTGCACCGAGGCGCTTTTCCGCAACGCAGGCATCACGACGGCAACATTGGAGACCCTGGCCGTACCGATGGGCTGCAATGAGGAGGACTCGTACAGAGTGACGTCCAGAGTGTAGTTGGATGCCGGTGGAGTTCCCTCATCCAACAACAGCTCGTAGCGATCGGTCACTAGCTCACCTGGCTGCCACATAGAAGTGGGATTGAACCCGTATCCGGGCTGCGTGTCCAGGCGCGCCACTTCCCAGCCAGAGGAGTCCTTCAGTCGCAGTGCGGTCTTGAAGTTCTGTGACGGCGTTGCCAGCACGTTCCACGTCAAAGTGACTTCCAGGATTCCGGAAGCTTTCTGGGCGGTTTGCACCGCAGAGAGCGCAATGCGTTCGCCGAAGCGCTGCAGCGTGGGCGTGGCTTCATTCGCAGTCTGTTGGCCACAGACCTGCACTGGCAGCAGGTAGGTAGTACCAAGGGTTTCGTCTCGCGACGTGACTGGCCGCACCTCGTCTGCGCCGCGGTAGACGCGCGCACTGATCAAGTACACTCCACGCGGCGTAGACTCGGGAACGGACAGCCTGTGCTGCACGGCCCCGACAGCCAGCGGCTGCTCGCTGTTTGCGATGACTGATTGTACGCTGAACAGATGTTGCGCTGGCGAGGAAAGAGCCACGCGCACCGTGAATTGGTCGCTCTGTACGTCGCCCCAGTGCAGGGTGACCAGTAAGTCTTGCCCGGCTTGGACCGTCTGGGATGACAGCTCATAGGAGACCAGGCGCGCGGCGCTGTCGAAGCGCACACCCTGCGGGTTATGATGCAAGTATGGGATGCGGTCAAAATCCATGCTCAGGTCAAGCCCGCTCGCCCGGGGCTCGCTCGCTGGCACCAGCCTGGCGATGAGCGCCAGCAACAACAGTGTTCCCACCGACACGCAGACGAAGAGTAACGCTCGCCGGCCGACGCAAGCGACGAGAGTCGCGATGGCGGAGCGCTCGCCTCGGCCCAGTAGCGCGGCCGCCAACACCAAGATTAAAGCCAGCAGGGATAACGCTTCCGCGACGACACGCACTCGGGTGCGGCCCAGCTCCAATCTGACTTGATGCCGTCCCTGCGGCAAGCGTAGCCCGATGTAGCCCAGCCCGGGCACGGGCTTCACCTCGGCCCCTTGCCCATCCACGCGCGCTTCCCAGCCAGGATAGTAGTAGGTCTGGAATGCCAACAGCGCTTGTGCGGAGGCCACGTCCAGCATCCACAGCTCGGAGACGGGACCGCAGCTCAACAACTGGGCGGATTGCACCTCGCCTTCGAGCGCCAGCGGCGCTGGCTTTTCCAGGGTGGCTTCTGATCTCGCAGACACCTGCGACGACGTGGCGCTCCACAGGGCTTCCGAGGTATAGGGGCGTGGATCCACCCAGCGTGGCAGCCAGTCGTGGCGGATGGTCGTGCCCACATTGGCCGTAAAGTACTCATACCACATCAGCCGCTGCAGGCTCACGTCGCTTTCGTGAATCTCAAGACGCTCCGGACGAAGCCCTGCCAGCATTGCCACGAGCATTGCCAGACCCAGTGCGGCCGCCAACCAGGCGCCGCGACGGCCGCGTGGAATCAGGTAGGCGACCAGCAAGCTGCTGCCAACTGCCTGCAATGAGAGGAAGCGCCAGGGAAACTGCACCAAGGGTAGCAGCGGCACTCGCTCCCAAACCGGCCGTGACCAGGGTGTAATCATGAACGTGGAGCCGGCCAGCAGCACGGCGGCCAGTGCGCTGTGGAGTTCGAGGCGGCGGAGGCGCGCCCAGTTTGCGCAAATGACGACCAATCCTGCAGCGGCCAGTAGCGCTTGTACTAACCCCATGTTGAAAGGCTGCTTGGTGCCCGTAATGGCCCAGTCGAAGAGCACGCTGGTCTGTACCAACGGCGCTGTCCGTGCGCTGTCCAGCAGGTCCCGGAAATGCTGGCTGTAGTGAAAGTAACCGGTGGTCATGTCCTGCAAAGAGACATACACTCGTTCAGCCACAACGGGCAGCCAGAACCAGGCACTCAGCAGCAGTCCGGTGAGTAACGAGACTGCGCTGCGCACGAGTGACCTCGTACGCCCTTCACTGGCCTGCCCGGCCCACAGTGCGAGGGCGATGGCATAGAGCAGGATGAACGGGCTGAAGATGGCCGCCGAGATGTTATGCGTTAGCACGAGTCCAGCGAAGGCAAGCGCGACCCAGACCATGTTGCGCAGGTTGGGCTTCTGCCTCAGGCGCAGCAGTGACCATAGGATCAGAGGAAAGAACACAAATGCGAAGAACTCGGAGAGCGAGTCTCCGCGAACATACACATTGACCATGTGAAATGGGGCGCAGGAGTACACGCAGGTGACCAGGAGGCTTGCCGTCTTTGAGTGCCCCAGTTCGCGGCACAGGGCATACATCGCCGCGGCCGCAAACACAAAGCCGAGCATCTGGGTAATCTGGATAGCAGCGATGTAGCCGAAACCCAGCAGCTTGAGCGCGGCAGCCAGGTAATAGGGCAGGGAAGCATAGAAATTGAAGAAGGGGTAGCCCAAGCCGTAGGCGGCTTGAGGCATCCAGCGCACAGGGAAGACGCCCGCCTGCAGGTTCAAGACCAGTTGCTGGACGCGCACCAGCAAGAACGGGCTATCTCCACCAGCCCGCGTGTTGACCAGTCCTCCCCCGACCCACAACGGCAGCGCCGGTACGAGGGCGACAGCAACTACTGCTCCCCATTTCTGCAGCTTTGCTTTCATCTGCGCCGTTGTTGCACCTGTGGTGCGGACGGGATATCTCCCAGAGCGAGTCGTCCGCGGCCGCTACTGGTGCTTGCGAAGGTAGCGTAGCCCGGCGGGTATGGCCAGGGCCAGACCGGCCACGATGATGCCACTGACCTGGTACAAGGCATTGCCGACTTCGCGCGCCACTGCCCTGGGCGTCGGTGTGGCGGTGGGCACCAGGGTGGGGGTAGCTGTCGGTGTGGAGGTTGGAGCCGGCGCGAGCTTGGCGCCCAGTTCCACATCCGTAGTCACACTGGGCACTACCACCACGCCCCAGTCATCCGGAACCGTGGAGTCGTAGCCCGTGGGATTCTGCCGCTTCAGATAGTAGGTACCAGCAGCCAGTCCGCTGAAGCAGTAGGGTTCGCTCAGGCCATCGGTCGTGTAGCGTTCGAGTTCCATGCGCTCGCTGTCATACAGAATGACGACGGCCCCGGAGATCAGCGCCTCTCCCTCGGTCCGTCTGCCATTGGCGTCCGGATCTTCGAATACCGAGACGCAAATACCTCCCGTCACGGGCGTGGGTGTGAGGGTGGGAGTTTCCGTAGGCAGGGGTACGGATGTTGGCGTCACGCTAGGAATCGCCGTCTTGGTTGGCACGGCCGTAGGTCTGGCGGTGGGTGCCACTGCCACGAGGCAGGCATCGTCCCAGTAGGAGTCGTTGAATTGGTTTCTGAACTCGGGGTTGCCTCTGGTAAAGACCGTCACGGTGCCGGCCTTGGCGACGCTCTGAACTTCGAGCTGCATCCAGGTATTGTACTCCATGCGCGGCTCGCTCCACACCACGCTGGAGGCCAGGCCGTTGGTGCCGCCCGTGGGATCGATGCCAATTGAGACGCGGTAGTTGCCCGGATCCTTCACGGTATCTGGGTTTGAGTTCTGGCTGCTCCACACTTGCACCCAGATCGAGAAGGTCAGTCTGCTTCCGACGGCAACCTGCACCTGCTGGAAGACGCCGGCGTTGTGGGTGGAGAACGTGTTGAATTGCTTCTGCGCCCAGTTGCCGGAATGGATGCGCCTTGTGCCAAAACGGGATGCGTCTTCTGGTTTGTATTCGGGTCTGCGGTTGTAGCCCTCTGCCTGCTTCGGGCCGTCCTGGTACCAGGGGTTCCAGCCGTTGGCCACACTGACTTCTCCTGCTCCGCGGTCACTGAAGCCATCCTCGAAGCCAGGGTTCAGCAGGATATTGCCAGGGCAACTGGCTTGCGCCCCTGGCCAGGCCAATGCCAGGGCGGGAGACAGTAGTGACCAGACTAGCAGGCATGTGACCAAGGCCGCGACAGCACGACTTTTCAAAGCCATCAGGGGGTTCTCCACCTCGTTTGGATATGCAAAACGTGCCGATTATACTCACAGCCGGAGTGTATGGCAAATGCGGCAAAACCTCTACTGGCGCTCCAAGACACTGCTTGTGGGCTGCCTGCTGATCGCCTTCGCCCTGCGCATGTACCGTCTGGGCCAGCAGCCCTTGGCCTGGGACGAAGGTTGGAGCATCGGCCTGAGCTCCCTGAGCTGGTCTGAGATCAATCGCATCACTGCGCTGGACGTGCATCCGCCCCTCTATTACTATCTCTTCAAACTCTGGCTCGGCCTGGGCAAGTCCGAGCTGGTGATGCGCTTCTTGTCTGTGGCTGCGGGCATGCTTACCCTGCCGCTTGCATACGTGACTGGCAAAGCGTGGGCGCGCAGCTTCAACCATGAACGGGCCCAAGCCATTGGCTTGTGGTCCGCCTGCATTGTAGCACTGTCCCCTTTCCTGCTGTACTATGCCCAAGTGGCACGCATGTACGCCCTCTGTGCCATGTTATCCTTGCTGGCCACGTACTGCCTGCTGAGCGCGACCCAGACGGGCAAGACCAGTCTGTACACAGCGTTCGTGCTGAGCGCTGTGGCAGCGCTATACTCGTTCTACTATGCCGCCTTTGTGCTGGCTGCTGTCGTTGCGTACGTCTTCATCATGGGGCGGCAGCGCAGAAGGCTGCTCCTATCGACGCTTGCAGTGGTCCTGCTGTACATTCCTTGGGTGCTCTACGCCCTGCCTTCTATGTGGTCGCGCGTGGGTACGCGCACTGGTATGGGCTTTCAACTGGCCGATGCCCTGCGCTTCTTCGTCGACGGCGTGTATGGTCTGGTGTTCGCCTATGGGGCCGGTTGGCTGGCGGTATGGGTAGCCACCATCCTCACGACCGCAGCGCTGGTGCTAGCCCGGCTCGGTGGCAAGCCCCTGCGCGGCCTGCTCCTACCTGTTCTGGCCATTCTGCTGACGATCATGGCGGTGTCCGTAGGTGCCAAAGCGCACATGTTCGCTGCGCGCTACATGATCGCGGCCAGTCCTTTCCTGGCCCTGCTCCTGGCCTGGGCTCTCGACGTCAGCTGGCGACGTGCGCCCTGGTTGGGAGTGCTGGCGTGGGTCATCTTGGTCGCCTCGACCCTGCCAACTCTCACGCGCTACGTTTACCCAAAATCGTACGAGGTATCGGGAAGCTTCGATCCCAGTGCGGACTATGCCTACTTGCACGGCAAGGCTGCGAGTGAGGACCTGGTGGTCTTCAATGTCCTGAGCCTAGCGGGGCTATATGAACGCTATCGCGCACCGGAGGATGCTGCGTGGTCCTACGTCCTGCGTTGGGACCCGGTGATCGAGCCGTTGGAAATGGCGCTGGCCGAGCGTGTGCAGCCGGCCGTCGGACAGTACAGACGCTTGTGGTTCGTGTTGTACAAGGGCACGGTAGCTGCCAACTATGCGCTCAAAGAATGGCTGGACGTGAACCTATTTCCAGCTCTCGGCCAGTGGCGCGAAGACACGCTGTACGTGCAATACCTGTCGCCCGTGAGCGCGATGGTCCAGGTGGAATCTGGACTCGTCTTCGGGGAAGCCATTGAGCTCCAAGCAGTTGCGTTCAACTCGCAGGCTCGGCCAGACGGCCGGGTGACCGTGCGCTTGACCTGGACGGCGATGCAGCCGGTGGGCGCGAACCTGAAGGTGTTTGTGCACCTGTACTCGCCAGATGGACGCCTGGTGGCACAGCACGATGCTGTGCCGGTCAACGACTTGCGCCCGACACTTACCTGGCGCCCAGGCGAGCAGATCACGGACAATCACGGGCTTTGGTTGCCGGCTGGCACCACCGGGGATCTGAGTCTTGTGGTAGGCCTTTACGACGCAGTGACTGGCAACCGTCTGACGCTATCGGATGGCTCGGATCACGCCCTGATTGGCAGCGTCCAGGTCGAACCTACGGCAATACAATAGTGACACTATCGGCAATCGCTTTGCCGGACTTGTCCAGCACCTGCAGGCGCTGCATGGTCTGTAGAAGGTACAGGCCGACTGAGATCGAATCCCCACTGCCAGCGGAGCTTGTGGCTGCCAGCAGGTGTTCATCCACCACAGTGTCCCCGGCTCTCCAGAGATGGGTCGGGTAGTACCCCTCCGCCGGATACGAGTCGCTTTGCGCGATTGGCTGCCCGCCTCTCAGCCAGTGGACAAAGATAGTATAGTCGGCATCCAACGTCGCGCCGGCACGCCAGTACAGAGTCAGGCGGGTCTGGTCGTGGTCAGGTTCCAGTTCGTAGCCCAGCAGCTCGATTGCGCCCTCGAACGACGCCCCCAGGTTGAAAGGCACGCCGCCAGCAGGTGAGGCGGTGTAGCTGAGGCTCAACAACCTGGCCTCCTTCTCCAGATCGCCTCGCGCCAGTGGTCCTGGGCCTACGGATATGACGTGTTCCAACGGCAAAAGGGCCAGATGGTGGCTATACTCTACATAAGGCCAGACAATGATCTTCACTTCGCTGGCATCGGACGGCATGGGGGTCTCGTCTCCGAGCACATGTAGACCCCCCGTTGCCGGCACCAGGTAGCGCAGGCTGGCATAGTCGCGCCACAGGCGCGCATCCAGGTAGACTGCACGTCGAGGGTTGGGGTCAGTCTGGGGCACGTGCCATGCCGCGCCTGATTGCCAGCCCGTGCCTAGGAACGCATTGATATCCGCCGCGAGCTCGGCTGCTCCGGTCTCAAAGTTGTAGTAGACCGCCTCACTGGGCATGTGGCGTCCAAAGTAGTCCCGAGCCGTGGCATACCCGCTCCATGCCACGACCAGAATCACTGCCGCAGCCATTACACCGGCAGGAGCTCGCGTTCGAAGCGCGTCCACGGCAGCTGCCAGTCCAATGGCGGGAAACACCAGAATCACAGGCAAGATGCCCACGGAACGCAAGAAATGCGGAGCGTCCTCAGCGATCACCGTGGGAACAAGCATGAACAGAGTGTAGATGAGCAGGAGTGCGTATTCCATCTTGTGGCGAGCGCGGCGGACGCTGACGACGAGGCCCAGCAGGAAGAACAGCCCCATCACAGGATCGAACACGGGGCGCAGGGGCAGGTTGTGGCGGGGGATAAAGTCGCCGCGCCAGTTGAACATGCC
>CAYZKS010000105.1:0-11681 GCA_964478725.1 uncultured Anaerolineales bacterium | reverse complement strand
CGGATTTGACATCTCGCATGGAGTTGAGGTAGAATGGCTCGAGAGCAATGATGCTGCGCTGAGAGGATCCTCCGACCCACTCCGTCCCCGTGGAAGGAGCGGGCGTTAGGGTGCAGGGAGTAATCCCTTCGCCTGCCGTATTGCAAAGGAGGCAACTTGGCCTGATGGGCCATGGCTGCTTCCTTTTCGTTTTGGAAGGCAGGGCGCGCTGCCCCAACAATCTCATTGAGGAGGCAAGAAGCATGTGGATTCTGAGACTGAACATGACCGATCGCAGCTACACACTGGAGGAGGCCCCCGAGAAGTACAAGCTCCTGGGTGGGCGCGGGGTCACGTCCACCTTGGTGCATGACGAAGTTCCCCCGTTGTGCCACCCTCTTGGCCCCGGCAACAAGCTCGTGTTCGCTCCTGGAATCGCCACCGGAACGTCTGCACCCACCTCGGCCCGTGTCTCTGTGGGCGCCAAGTCGCCGCTCACCGGCGGCATCAAGGAAGCCAATGCTGGCTCTTCTTGGGCGCCGCACGTGGCCGCGATGCGCATCAAGGCCATCGTCGTGGAGGGCCAACCCAAGGAGAAGGGCAAGCACTGGTTGGCTCACCTGACCTGGGACGCCTCGGCAGGCAAGCCCAAGGTCGAGTTCTTGCCCGCAGACGAGTACGTCGGCAAGCCCCTTTACGAGGTGTTTCCCAAGGTGTACGAGAAGTTTGGGGCTAACGTCTCCGTCGCTGGCGTGGGCGTGGCGGGCGAGATGGGCTACGGCAACTCTGGCGTGGTCTTCAACGACGTGTCCAAGCGGCCCAGTCGTTACTCCGGCCGCGGCGGTCTCGGCGCCGTCATGGCCAGCAAGGCATTGAAATTCATCGTTGTTGACCGCACAGGTGCTCCCGGTGTACAGATGGTCGATGCCGCCCTGTTCGACCAGGGACGCAAGAAGATGATTGACGCCCTGCGCACGCATGCCATTACCAAGCCCAAGGGCGCTCTGAACACCTATGGCACGGCTGTGCTGATCAACATCATGAACGAAGCCGGTGGGCTGCCCACGCGCAACTTCTCCAGCGGCCGGTTTGAGGGTGCCGCCAAGATCGCGGGCGAAGCCATCTTTGAGGCCAACAAGACGCGCACTGGCAAGGAGGTCTACAACCACGCTTGCAGCCCGGGCTGTATCATCCAGTGCTCCAACACCATCTTCAGGAAGGATGGCAGCGAGCACACGTCCTGCTTGGAATACGAATCGGACTGGTCGTTGGGTGCGGACTGTGGCATCGACGACCTGGACGACATTGCCGAGCTGAACCAGCTCTGCAACGATTATGGGCTGGACACCATCGAGACTGGCACGACCCTGGGCGTGGCGATGGAGGCCGGCGTGATCAAGTTTGGCGATGGCAAGGGCGCCATCAGGTTGGTGCACGAGATGGGCAAGGGCACGCCCCTGGGACGCATCCTTGGCGCCGGGACGGCTACCACTGGCCGCGTCTATGGCCTGACCCGTGTGCCCGTGGTGAAGGGACAGAGCATGCCTGCCTATGAGCCACGCGCAGTCAAAGGCATCGGCATCACCTACATGACGAGCACCATGGGCGCGGACCATACCGCCGGCTACACCATCGCCCCGGAGATCCTGGGAGTGATGGGCAAGGTGGACGCGCTCACCCCGGAGGGCAAGGCGGCGCTCAGCCGCGCCTTCCAGGCGACCACGGCGTTCATTGACTCCACGGGCCACTGCCTCTTCATAGCCTTCGCCATCCTCGACATCGCCAGCGGCTTTGAGGGCATGATGGAAGAGTGCAACGGCGTTCTTGGAACGAACTGGAAGTCAGAGGACGCCGCCAAATTGGGTGGGGAGATCCTCAAGCTGGAGCGCGCCTTCAACGAGGCAGCCGGAATCGGCAAGGAAGCTGACCGCCCGCCCGAGTTTATGAAGACCGAGCCGCTGCCGCCGCACAACCAGGTGTTCGACGTGCCGGACTCGGCGCTCGACTCGGTGTACGGCGAACTGTAAGCCAAATGGCCTGCGACGCATAGACGCGCCCTAGGAACGAAAGTAGTCCTCCTGCGGACTCTGCCCCGGTCGCGTTGATGGGACGGAGCCCGTGGGAGGACTGCACTTGTGGAGACGTCATGCCCAGGGTGAGGGCCAACGAGCAGGGGTGCCTGGTCCTGCCGGACGAGTTCCTGCAGCGCCGCCATATCCTGCCTCAGACTGAATACTGGCTGGATGAACGAGAAGGGGACCTGATCCTTCATCCCCGTGTTCCGGATGTGCGCAAGCTGTACTTGGAGCCCACTACGCGCTGCAATCTGGCTTGTCGTACCTGTATCCGCAACGTGTGGAGCGATGCAGAAGATACGATGGACATGGATACGTTCCAGCACTTGATGCAGGGCGTGCAAGACCTGCCCCGGCTCGAGCGAGTTGTATTCACCGCGTTTGGCGAACCCCTCTCCCACCCGCAGATTCTGGAGATGATCGCGGCGGTGCGGCAGCGGGACATCGCAGTGACCATCGGCTCGAATGGCCTGCTGTTGGACGCGGCCATGTCGCGGCAGCTTGTGCGCCTGGGCGTGGACCGCATCGTCATCTCGGTGGATGGCGTGAGGCCCGAGACTTATGCGGACGTGCGCGGGGCCGTGTTGTCACAGGTGCTGGGCAACATCCGCGCTCTGAACGAAGCCAAGAGCGAGCTGGGCTCGCTAGCGCCCGCTCTCGGCATCGAGTTTGTGGTTCTGAAGAGCAACTTCTCCGAGCTGCGCGACTTGGCTGCGCTGGCCTCGCAGCTCAATGCCGCGCGAGTTCTGGTGAGCAACGTCCTGTGCTACACGGAGGACATGCGCGAGCAGATGCTCTACGGCTACGAGCCGCGCTCGACCTTTGATGCCGCGGGTTGGCCAGTCAAGACTGGAGCTTGGGTTACCTGGGGTAACCTGGAGTTGCCGCGCATGCACTGGGGTGCAGAGCGGCGTTGCCGGTTTGTGCAAGATCGCTCCCTTGTGATAGGATGGGACGGCGGCGTAGCCCCGTGCTATGCCCTGTCGCACAACTATGGCTACTATGCCATCGATGGCCGCCAGAAACAGGTGAGCCGCTACACGTTCGGCAATGTGAACGCACAGCCCCTGGCCGAAATCTGGATGGGGGAGGAGTATGTGCGCTTTCGCAGCGAGGTGCGCGCCTTCCACTTTCCGTCGTGTCCCAACTGCGACCTGCGCGAGACTTGCGACCTGCGTGAGCGCAATGAGGGCTGCTGGGGCTGGAATCCCTCCTGCGCCGACTGTCTGTGGGCGCAGGATATCGTACTCTGTCCCTAAAGACCGTGGCTGAGGAGCTGTATGCGCGTTCGTGTCAAGCTTTTTGCCACCTTGGCCAGATTCGTGCCTGACACCGCGCCGGCTGCGACGTTTGACGTCGAGCTGCCTGCCGGCGCCACGGTGGCTGAGCTGATCAGGCATCTGAAGCTGCCCGAGCACGAGGTCAAGCTGATCTTCGTTGACGGGCGCGCTCGGACCGCGGACTGGGTGCTGCAGCCTGACGAGCAGGTGGGCATATTCCCACCTGTGGGAGGGGGATAACGTGGCAGACATCGCATTGGACGTCTGGCTGTACGGCATTCTGGCACGCTACGGTGGTGACGGCCAGCAGGGCAGCTACGCCAATCTGAAGCTGCGGCTGCCGCAGGGCAGCAGCGTGGCCGACCTACTGGCCCGGCTGAAGATGCCCACGGCAGAGCGGGGCATCACCTTCATCAATGGGCAATTGAGCGCCATGCCGGGTCTGCAGCCCGACCTGGGACACGTTCTTCGCGACGGCGACCGGGTGGCCTTTTTCGACCCCACCAGCATGTGGCCATTCCAGTACCGCCACGGCGCTGCCATGATTCCCGAGATGGCACAGGCCATGGACACCGAACCCGACCATGGCTTGCACCATGCCTATGACAAGGGCGAACGCGGCCAGCCCTCCTGAGGTTGGTTGCACGGCAGCGCTCTACCTCCACGGGGTCAAGGGGGCCGCGCCATGAGTGGTTTGCTCCTGGGCATTGACGTCGGGACGTACTCCAGCAAGGGAGTGCTGGTCGCCGCGGACGGCACGCTGCTGAAGACGGTCGTGGTCGAGCATGAGATGTCCGTCCCGCATCCGGGCTGGGCTGAGCAGGATGCTGACGCGGTCTGGTGGGGAGATGTGGTCAGGATCTGCCGTGAGCTTCTGAACGGTGATCCGCACCGCGGCGCAGACGTGAGTGCCGTGGCCCTGAGCGCCATCGGCGCGTGTATGCTGCCGCTTGATTCCAACGATCGCCCCTTGCGCCCCGGCATACTGTACGGTGTGGACACCCGTGCGCATCGCCAGATGGATGCACTCAATCAGAGGTGGGGCGAGCAGGCCATCTACGATTTCTCCGGCATGGCCCTCACCAGCCAGGCGGTCGGACCCAAGATTCTGTGGATGCGGGAGAACGAGCCGGATTTGTGGAGGCGGGTGGCGCACGTTACGACTGCCTCCAGTTACTTGATCCTGCGCTTGACTGGCGAACACGTCATCGACCGCCACACGGCCAGCGACTATGCTCCATTGCCGCCTGGGTGCGAACGGCCTGGGAAGTCCAGGCTGACCCGGGCTGCAAAGCCATCTACGACTCGCTGTACGCCGATTACCGTCTGCTCTACGAGCGCACGCGCGACATCGCGCATCGCCTTGGGCGACAGGATTGGACCCCTTCGTGCAGGCAACAGGAGTAGAGCATTGAGCCGAGCGCCATTCAACTATGGGCAGTCGCTCTCTGCCACGCTTGGTGCCAGATGCCCGTGTTGCATACCCGTAGGGCTACACAGAGCTCACCTCGCTCTGTCGCATCGCCATCGTAAGGGGAAGGCACTAACATGCATCGGACTGGGCTGATCAGGATAGCTGTGTTTCTGCTTCTGTGCTTGCCACTGCCGCCGTGCAGCGCTGGCACTCGAGCGTGGACCGCAACCGACCCCGGCGATCCCGGCCCTTGCGCCGTTTCCAGTCAGGTAGTTCAGATCAGCAGCGACTTGCGCACCTACATCTACTATCCGGCCAACGGCGCTCAGTTGGCGCCTCCCTATCCTGGCATCGCCTTGGCCCATGGTTTCAGCATGTTTGGATTGATCAACATGGCCCTCGCCCACGCGGGCGATGCAGAACATCTGGCCAGTTGGGGCTATGTGGTGGCCGTTCCGGTACTCCCCGACGACATGGAAGAGCGCGTGAGCGACATCCAGCGGGTGCTAGAATACCTGGAAACACAGACCCGCATACCGGGCTCGTTCCTCTACCAGAGGGTGGATGCTGACCGTCTGGCCGTGGCGGGACATTCTATCGGTGGAGCCAGCGCGCTGGCGCTCGCTGCCCGCGATGCGCGCGTCAAGGCCGTAGTGTCCATGGATCCGGTCTATCATCAGGGCGGCCCCTTCTCAGGAGACGAACCGGCATTGTGGGATCCGGAGACAGAGGGGCCGCGCGTTCGGGCTCCTACCTGCATCCTCGGCGCCCCAGCCAGCGCCTGCAATTCAGACGCGGACTATTTGGAGATCTATCCCTTTGTCGGTGCGACCCACAAGGTGTCGCTCTTCGTCAGCGGCGCCAGCCACTGCGACTTTATGCAGCCCGGCTATCAGGCCTGCGCTCTGTTCTGCGGAGGGAGCACCGATCCGGTGCGCACACGACTGGCCCAGAAGTACACTACTGCCTGGTTCAACTACTACCTTCACTTCAATGCTCAGAGCTACGCATATCTGTATGGCGCTGAGGCACAAGCCGACATCGCAGCGGGTCGCGTCAGTGCGCAGTGGGACACAGCACCCAAGGGCTTGGTTGGGCAAGGCCTGGCGCGATCAGCCAGCCTGCAATGGGAGCTGTATGAGCATCCCATGATAACTGGCTACAACATCTACCGCAGGCTCCCAGAGCAGAGCTATGCCGCGATGCCCCATGCTCAGTTGGGACGCGTGTCGAGCTACCTCGAAGATGGCCTGGCGGCTGGACAGGTTTACTACTATACCGTGCGCAGCCGCGACTCAGCCGGGAACGTGCACCAGGCGGCAAACGAGGTTCGCGTCACGGTGCAGGGCGGGAGCACGCCAACAACCTCCCCGGAGGCAACTGTCACGCCCACCGCGACCTCGACTGCGTCACCCACACCGACCTACACGCCCACGGCAACACGAACTGCGTCTCAGACTCCGAGTCAGACGCCAAGTGCCACGCCAACTTGTACCGCGACACCCAGCACCACCCCGATAGCGACGCCAACACCGACCCGCCGCCCGGGGCCGTGCCGGATCTTTCTGCCGGCCGTGTTCGTTGGGGTGGGCGGGGTCCAGGCGATGCTTCTGCGTCAGCGACGCTGCCCGCGATGAGCGTACTGGGGCTGCGATTGGCGAGGCCAGGCGTACTGTTGACAGGCGCCTAAACTATCAGCACCTCGTCAAGGGAGCGCTTGGGCACATGGTGCACGCCTTGATCGTCGCGCCAGTACTTCACATCGCCGGCAGGCCCCAGCTGCTCCAGCACCACCGTTTCCTTTGGCTCGCCGAGGGCCACCACCAGTAGAATCTCATAGTGCTCCGGTATGTTCAGGGCCAGGCGCAATTCCGGCTTGCGTATGGAACCGATCATGCAGCCGCCCAAGCCACACTCTGCGGCGCCCAGGAGCATGGTCTGTGCCGTGATCCCATGGTCACAGCCAAAAGACTCCCGAATTCTCCTATCCCCCAGGATGATGATGTAGGCTGTGGGCCTTTCCCCTTCCTGCGGTCCCGGCCAGTCCTTGAGATAAGCCGCCCAGCCGAGATGTGGGAAGATCAGAGCGTTCTTTTCCGCGTCACAGGATAGGATGTACTTCAACGGCTGCATGTTCGCTGCGGACGGGCACAGTCTGGCCAGGTCCACCAGCTTTCTCAGCGTCTCCACCTGCACCGGCGCCGACTGGTCAAAGCGCCGGTAGCTGCGGCTACGTAGCACCAAGTCGCGAACTGTCTTCATGTTGGCCCCCTTGAGTCAGATGGATTGGCATAGCTTGCCGAAGAGCTCGATTGTCCTACCTACCGTTACCCACCTCTGCGTTCTCGAACTGGCTGTTGTACAGGCCGGCGTAGAAGCCGCCACGCGCCAATAGTTCCTCGTGCTTGCCCTGTTCCACGATATCCCCCCCGTTCATCACCAGGATCAGATCGGCGTTGCGGATGGTGGACAGGCGGTGCGCGATGATGAAGCTGGTGCGGTTCTTCATCAGCTCATACATGGCTTCCTGGATCAGCACTTCGGTGCGGGTATCGACCGAGCTGGTGGCTTCGTCCAGAATCAGCATGGCAGGATCGATCAGGATGGCGCGGGCGATGGTCAGAAGCTGCTTTTGGCCCTGGGAGACGTTGGTCACCTCTTCGTTCAGCACCAGGCCGTAGCCCTCGGGCAGGGTGCGCACAAAGTGATCCACCCGCGCGGCCTTGGCTGCGGCAATCACCGCTTCGTCGCTGGCGCCCGGCGATCCGTAGCGAATGTTCTCCATGATGGTGTCGTTGTATAGCCAGGTGTCTTGCAGCACCATGCCGAACATGCAACGCAGATCCTCGCGCTTGAACTGCTTGATGTTGTGCCCATCGATCAGGATGGCGCCCTGGTCCACGTCATAGAAGCGCATCAGCAACTTGACCATGGTAGTCTTGCCAGCGCCGGTCGGGCCGACGATGGCGATCCTCTGCCCCGGTTTCACATCGGCGTAGAAATCGTGGATGACGACCTTGTCGGGGCTGTAGCCAAAGCGCACATGCTCAAAGACCACGTGCCCGTCGATCTTCTCTGGCCGCACAGGATCCGCGACGTCGGAGATTTCCTCCTCCTCGGCCAGAAACTCAAACACGCGTTCGGCGGCCGCGGCGGTCTGTTGCAGGACGTTGGAGATATTGGCGATCTGGGTGATGGGCTGTGTGAACGAACGCACGTACTGGATAAAGGCCTGGATGTCGCCCACGGTGACGGCCTTCTGAGCCGCCAGGTATCCACCCAGAACGCAGATCGCCACGTAGCCCAAGTTACCGATGAAACCCATGATCGGGAACATCAGGGCCGAGAGGAATTGGGATTTCCAGGCTGAATCATACAGGGTGTTGTTGAGCCCATCAAAGCGCTCGACGCTGCGAGCTTCACCGTTAAAGGCCTTCATCACCACGTGCCCGCCGTACATCTCCTCGACGTGGCCGTTCACGTGCCCGAGATAGTCCTGCTGCTGCTTAAAGTACTTTTGCGACTGGCTGACCACCAGGGCAATCACCCCCATCGAGAGCGGCACGATCAACAGCGCCGCCAGGGTCATCTGCCAACTGATGGTCAACATCATGATCAGCACGCCCACCACGGTCACCACGGAGGTGATGATCTGCGACAGGCTCTGGCTGAGGGTCTGGTTGACCGTATCGACGTCGTTGGTGACGCGCGACAGCACCTCGCCATGGCTGGTGCTGTCAAAGTATCTGAAGGGCATGCGGTTGATCTTGGCGGCGATGTCCTTGCGAAAACGATAGGCGATGTTCGTAGAGATGCCCGACATGATCCAGCCCTGGACGTAGGCAAACAGGGTGGAAGCGAGGTACAGCGCCAGGGTAGTCAGCAGGATGCGGCCGATGTAGGCAAAGTCAATCCCAGTGCTGCTTCCGGCAATCTGGCCCACCACGCCCTCGAAGAGTTTGGTGGTGGCCTTGCCCAGGATCTTGGGGCCGACAATGCTGAAGACGGTGGAGGCCGCCGCGAAGAGCATCACGATCGCGATGGCGATCCTGTAGGAGCCAAGGTACTGGATCAACTTGCGCATGGTGCCCTTGAAATCGCGGGCCTTTTCGCCCCGCATCATGGCCATCGGGCCGTGTCCCATCGGGCCGCGCCTGCGGCCGGCCATGGGCCCAAAAGCAGGTGTGCGATTCTCTGGTGGTGTAGTGCTGCGAGGGGTGCTCATGCCAGCTCCTCCTTGCTGAGCTGCGAGTAGGCAATTTCCTGGTAGGTTTCGCAGCTCTGCAGTAGCTCGTGATGTTTGCCCTGGCCGACCACCCGCCCTTCTTCGAGCACAATGATCTGGTCGGCGTTCTTGACGGTCGCTACGCGCTGGGTGACGATCAGCACCGTGGCGCCTGCGACGTGCTGTTTGAGCGCCTGGCGCAGGGCAGAGTCGGTCTTGAAATCCAAGGCCGAGAAGCTATCGTCGAAGATGTAGATGGGCGGCTTCTTGACCAGCGCACGCGCAATCGCCAGGCGCTGCTTCTGCCCTCCGGACACATTCGAGCCGCCCTGGGCGATCTCGGCCGAGAAGCCCTCCGGCTTGACCAGGATGAACTCGCTGGCCTGGGCGATGTCTGCCGCCTCTTGCAGTGTCTCAGAGCTGGCGTTCTCATCGGCATACAGCAGGTTGCTTTCGATCGTGCCGGAGAACAGCATGCCTTTCTGCGGGATGTAGCCAATCTTGTCGCGCAGGTCGCTCTGCCTGACCTGGCGGACGTCGATCCCGTCCACCAGGACGGCGCCGTCGGTCACATCGAAGAAGCGCGGGATCAGGTTGACGACGGTGGACTTGCCGCAGCCCGTGGATCCGATAAAGGCCGTGGTCTCGCCGGGCCTGGCGGTGAAGCTGATGTCGTGGAGCACATCGGCCAGCGCGCCGGGATAGCGGAAGAAGACATTGCGGAACTCGATCGTGGCGCTGAACGGCTGCTTGAACGGCTCTGGGTCTGGGTGATCGGTGATGCTGATCTCGGTTTCGAGCACGTCCGCAATGCGGTCGCCGGATACCGCCGCCCTGGGCAAGAAGATGAACATCATGGACATCATCAGGAAGGCAAACACGATCTGCATGGCGTATTGCATGAACGCCATCATGTCGCCCACCTGCATGGTCGATTGGGCGATCTGATGGGCGCCCACCCAGATGATGCCCAGGGACAGGCCGTTCATCACCAGCATCATCACCGGCATCATGGTCACCATCACACGCGCGACAAAGAGGCTGGTGCCGGTCAAGTCGCGATTGGCCTTGTCGAAACGCGCTGCCTCATCATCCTGCTTGCTGAAGGCCCGAATCACCATCATGCCCGTCAAGTTTTCGCGCATCACCAGGTTCAGCCGGTCGACCAGGCTCTGCATGATCTTGAACTTGGGCAGGGAGATCGAAAAGACGATCGCGATCAGGCCGAGCAGGCCCACCACGGCCAGGGCAATGATCCACCACATGTTGGCGCTCTTGCCGAGAGCGCGGATGACGCCGCCAACGCCGATGATGGGCGCGTAGATCACCATGCGCATCATCATGCCGATCACCATCTGCAACTGGGTGACGTCGTTGGTCGAACGCGTGATCAGGGACGCCGTGGAGAACTTGTCGAACTCGATGCCCGAGAAGCTCTCGACCTTCTTGAAGACTTGCTTGCGGATGTCCCGCGCCACGCCGGCAGACGTCCTGGAAGCCAGAAAGCCAACGGCGATGGTGCACGCGCCGCCCAGCAAGGAGATCAGCAACATCAGTCCGCCGATGCGCAGAATGTAATCTCTCTGCAGCTTGGCTACGTTCACGCCCAGGGCCTCGTATTCGGCCTTGACGGCAGCGATGGCCATCTGGGTGACCATGCTGTCCCCCAGGCTGGCGAATCTCTGGTCAAGCGCACTGCTGATAGGCGCAAGCTGTGCAGCCGGCAGTCTTGCCAACAACGCAAAGACGTCCATGCCGGCAGGAATCTTCGAGAGGTCAAACCCCAGAGCCTGGCCCATGGACGCTGCCTTCGAGGGGTCTGCGATGATCTGCTCGATGCCGGAAACCGCTACCAAAGCCTTGGCCATGCTCGAATTCAACGAACGCATCTCGGCCGCATCCACCTGCTGAAGCACATAGATGGGAGCATTGGCCAGGGCAGGGTACTCCTTGACATACTGCTGCGCTTCGGGTGATGCGGGCTGCACCAACAGATAACTCTTCTGAACCAGGGCCCTATCGTCCACGCTCAGGAAGATCAAGAGCTTGTCCATCTGGCTCTGGCGGATCGCTTTGGGAACGGCGTTCTCCACGCCGCCCTGCTGGATGCCGTTGTTGACGATCTTGGAGAGGTAATCGGGCAGCGCCAGGTCGGCGTTGGCCTGAACAAACAGCAAAGCGATAGCCAGGACGATGGCGAGAAGATAGGGTTTCAGATACTTGGTCAATCTTAGCATTTAGGCTGCTCCTGTAACGGAGGGCTTCTCTGACTGGACGGGCTGGCTGAGGTGACTTGCCCTGTCAATCAGGATATTCAAGGCCGCAATGATAGCTTCCTTTTCACGTTCAGATAGGGTCGCCGACAGATCGGACAGCCAACTCTGGCGGGCACGGATGCTCTCTTGAAGAACCTGACGGCCCTTTTCCGTCAGTATAAGCTGTTTGGCACGCCGGTCGCTCGGATCTTCTGAACGCAGTATCAATCCCTGTTGCACCAGGCGCTCCAGCAGTTGGCTGGCAGCGGAACTGGTCACGCCCAGGTGATCGCCCAGGTCGGTGACGCCGCTGCTGCCTCTGTGATGGATCCGGAACAAGGCACCCAACTGTGACATGGAAATACTGTTTTCTCTAGCATAGGCCAGGAAATGCCGCATCGAGCGTTGCATGAATGCCTCAAACCACTCCTGCAGCGTCACAACCAGCGGATC
>CAYZKS010000104.1:0-11709 GCA_964478725.1 uncultured Anaerolineales bacterium | reverse complement strand
CGGCGCGCACGGCGCCCTCGGCCAGCAGGTCGCCCACGCCGCGGCGCTGCGCGGTAGCCTGCAGCAGGGCGTGCACCCACTCGCCGCGGCCGGCAGGGTGCTCGGGCAGGTCCAGTTGGCCGGGCGAGAGCAGCCCTTCGTCCAGAGCGTGCAGTAGCGTCCCCAGCATGGCGCCGGCCGAGATGGTGTCCAGACCGAGCGTGTTGCACAGGTAGTTGGCAGCGGCGATTTCTTCCAGGTCATGCAGGCCGCAGTTGGGGCCGAGCAAGGAGGCCGTCTCGTACTCGGGGCCCTCCAAGCCACCCCCGGCAAAATCGCCCGCCGACAGACGGTAACCCTTGGAGCACGACACGGGACACATGGCGCAGGCAAGGCGCAGCGCCGTGCGCTGCACAAACTCTTCCAGGGCCAGGCCTCCCAGGTCATCGAGGCCAGCGCGGGTAAAGTTGTCCAGCGGGGCCGCGCCCACGGCATACATCGGCTCCAAAGAGCCGGGCGTACCGTGATCGCGCTTGCCGGCCACCCAGGCATTGGAGGCGATGGTCTGGCGCGCGGCCTGCACGGCCCGCAGGAACGCCTCAGGCCGGGCCACGGGCGCGGCATGCGTGCCACTGACCGCCAGCGCTTTGAGCTTCTTGGCGCCCATGACTGCCCCGGGGCCGCCACGCGCCGCCTGGCGCGAATAGTCGTTGGCCACACAGGCCAGGCGCACGCGGTTCTCCCCGGCCACGCCGATGGAGGCCACGCGCAGGCCCGGGTCCTTCAGGCGCTGGTGCAGGGCGCTCTCGGTCTCGTAGACGCCCCGGCCCCACCACTCGCGCGCATCCAGGAAGGTTACCTGTCCATCGTGCACGTACAGCGCGGTGGGCTGGTCGGCGCAGCCTTCGATGGCTAGCATGTCGTGGCCTGAGGCCTTGACGGCGGTAGCGAAATGCCCGCCGGAGTTGCAGTCCAGGTAGAGTCCAGTGAGCGGCGAGACCGTCACCAGCTCGTAGCGGCAGGCAGCGGGAGCGAGCGTGCCCACCAGCGCTCCCGGGCAGAAGTACAGCTTGTTGTCGGGCGCCAGGGCGTCGGTGCGCGCGCCCACCTCGGCCAGCAGGTAGGCCGTGCCCAAGCCCTTGCCGCCCACAAAGGCCTGCAGGATGTCCGCAGGGATCTCCTCGCGGTGAAATGAGCGCGAGCTCAGGTCAATGCGCAGCAAACGTCCGAAGCGTGACAACCCTATCCTTTCTGGTGCACGGCGGCTCGCCAGGCGGCGCCTGCGCGTGGCCAGGGCGCGGCCAGCAGCGCGGCGGTCTCGGGGCCGGCGCGCTCGATCAGGTCCTGCGTGGCGGCCTCGGCCTGGCGCAGCACGGCGGCCTCGTCCAGAGTGAGCACGCGGCGGTCCTGCATCACCAGCTTGCCGTCAATGATGCTGGTGACCACATCGGCCCCGCGCGCGCTGTAGGCCAGCTTGGAGGCCAGGCGGCCTGCGGGCATAAGGTGCGGCTGGTCGAAATCCAACAGGATGACGTCGGCGCGCTTGCCGGGTGCCAGCACTCCCACGTCAGGCAGGTTCAGCACGCGCGCGCCGTCGCAGGTGGCCATGGCCAGACTGTGCTCGGCCGTCAGGGCTTCGGCGTCCATGTGGATCACCTTTTGCAGCATGGCGGCGGTCTTGATCACCTCAAACAGGTCGTATGTGTACGAGGCGGCGCCGTCGGTGCCCAGGCCTACGGTCACGCCACGCGCCAGCATCTGCGAAACCGGCGCGACGCCGTAGCCAAGGTGCATGTTGGCCACGGGGCAATGCGCCACTTTGCTGCCTGTCGCCACCAGGATGCCGATCTCGCGGTCCGAAAGCCACACGGCGTGGATGATGATGGCGCGCGGGCCGGTCAGGCCCACGGAGTGCACGTACTCCAGGTCGCGCATGCCGAACTGCTTCATGGAGGTGGCCACCACCTCCTCCCAACCTGCCACGTGCGTAGCGATGCCCAGGTCCATCTCGGCTGCCATCTTGACCGTCTTTTGCATCAGGCTGGGGCTGAGGTCCTCGGTCGAGCCCGGGCCCAGCGCCACGGTGGTTGCGCCCTGGCCGTGCCAGTCGCGCACAAAGGCCGTGGCCTGTTCGATCAAGGCGTCCTCGCGCCGGATCATGGTCATGTACTCGGATTCGATGCGCTCGCCGGCAAAGGTCTGGTCGAGCAGGCCATACACCACGTGGTGGCGCAGTCCGGCCTGCCGGAAGGTCTCGGCCACGCGGCGGATGTTGCCAAAGTCGGTGTGCAGGTACCAGTGATCGGAGACGGTGGTGGTGCCGCTCTTGATCATCTCCAGCGCGGCCAGCGCGGCGCTGACCGCGGCGTGCTCGGGCTGCATCTTGGAGACGATGGGGAAGAGGAAGCGCCAGTTCCAGGGGTCAAAGTGCATGTCGTAGCCAATGCCCTCGATCAACGACTGGTAGACGTGGGTATGAGTGTTGACCAGGCCGGGCATGGCTACGCGGCCGCTGCCGTCGATCACCTGGCGAGCCTCGCCGCGCACGTCGGGCCCGACGGCGGCGATGCGCGAGCCCTGGATGGCGATGCCCGCCGTGGGCCAAACGTGGCGCTCCTCGTCCATGCTGACCACGGCGCAGTTTTCGATCAGGATGTCGAACATGAATCCTCCAACTAGTTGTGCGTGCAAACGTCCGCCACAGCGCGGCCCGGAGCGTCGAGCCTTGCCGCCGAAGGGCGTGGCGTGGACGAGGTGCCCGTCCGGACGGCCACGAGGGCCGATACTACATCATGACGCTGCGGCGACCGATACTACATCATGACGCTGCGGCGACCGATACTACACGGCGGGCGCCAGGCGACGACGCTGCATGGACGACAGGGTCAGGATGAGCACCGTCGAGACGTAGGGCAGCATCAGCACCAACTGCGAAGGGAATCCAAAGCGCTGCAAGCGCACGGACAGCGCGTCTGCCAGGCCGAACACCAGCGCGGCGATCAGGCAGCGCAGCGGCTTGCGGTTGCCAAAGTTAACCGCCGCCAGTGCCAGGAAGCCGCGGCCCGCCGACATGTTCTCCGAGAAAAGGTTGAGCTGGGCCAGTGAAAGGAATGCACCGCCGACGGCGCACCAAATCCCGCCAATCAGTACGCCGGTGTACTTGACCTGGCGCAGGTTGATGCCCACCGCCTCGGCCGCCCCCGGGCTTTCGCCCACGGAGCGGAAGCGGAATCCCCAGGGCGTCTTGTAGAGCAGGAACCAGGTCAGCGCGACGGAGGCAAACGCCAAATAGACCAGCGCAAAGTGCCCGCCCAGCAAGGAACCGACCAGCGGCAGGTTGTCCAGCAGCGGGATGCGCAGCGGCTGAAAGGCGATAATCTTCTCCGAGGAGAAATAGCCCGCGGTATTGAACATCTGTTTGAGCAGGTAGGTGGTGAGGCCATAACCCAGGATGTTGAGCGCCAGGCCGACGATCATCTGGTTTGCGCCCCATTCCAGGTGCACGGCGGCAAAGGCCAGGCTGAGCAGCAGGCAGGACAGCACGGCTACCAGCAGGCCGGCCCAGGCGCTGCCCAGGTAGAAACTGCCGACCACGCCGAAGAAGGCGCCGACCAGCATCAATCCTTCCAACCCTACGTTCAACACGCCGCACTCTGAACAGAAGATGCCGCCGAGCGTGGCATAGATGATGGAGGTAGCCATGCGCAGTCCGGCCGCAAACAGGGCCACGTTGATCAAGCGCTGCAGGGTCTCCGCAATGCTCATGTGCGCCACCTCTTGCTGAAATAGTCCAGGAAGACCCGCGCCGTGACCAGGAACATGATCACGCCCTTGATGGCTCCCACCAGCGTGGAAGGCACCTGGGTGACGGCCTGCATCTCGAGGCTGCCGTTGGCCAGGGCTGCATAGAAGATGGATGCGGGCACAACGGCGAGCGGGCTGTTCTTGGCCAGCAGGGAGATGATGATGCCATCCCAGCCGTAGCCGCTGGAGAAGCCGGTGACGAAGCGCAGGAAAAAGCCCAGGATGATGGCCCCGCCGCCCACGCCCGCCAGGGCGCCGCTGAGCAGCATGCCCAGCAGGGCGCTGCGCCTTACGGGCATGCCCGAATAGGTCGCAAAGCGGCGGTTCAGCCCCACCATGCGCAATTCATAGCCCTGTTTGGTGCGGAACAGGAACCACTGCACCACGACCACCAGCGCCAGCGCGACGAGAAAGCCCGCATTGAGCGCGGAGCCGCGCACCAGGCGGGGAAAGGTGGCGCTGGCCAGGATTTCGTCGGTGCCGGGCAGCACGGTGTTCTTGGAGGCAAAGGGAAAGGCCACCAGGTAGGCGGTGAACAGCATGGCGATGTAGTTGAACATCAGGGTGGTGACGATCTCCTCCACCCCCCAGCGCAGCTTGAGCCAGATGGGCAGCCAGCTCCACAACGCGCCTGCCAGAGCGGCGGCCGCCAGCGCCAGCGCGATGTGCAGGAATTGCGGCAAGCCACGCACGCCAAAGCCCACCCAGGCCGCGGCGAAGGCGCCCATGTAGAGCTGGCCTTCGATGCCCAGGTTGTTGACGCTGGTGCTAAAGGCCACCACCGCCGCCAATCCGGCCAGAATCATCACGGTGGCGCGGTCCAGGGTGTTGGCCACCGCCAAGGGCTTGCCCAGCGCGCCCACAAACAGCGCGCGGTAGGCCGCCAACGGGTCCTTGCCCGAGAGCCAGATGATCACCCCACCGATGGCCAAGGCCAGCAGCAGGATCAGCACATAGTTGACGACCTGCAGGAGTGGCCCGCGCAAGGCCTCGAGCCAGCGTGCTTGGGGAGTGCGTGTGGATGTGCTTTCCATCTAGGCCTCCGGGACTTCTGCGGACGCTGCGCCGCCCGTCATGGCGTGGCCCACTTTTTCGCGCGTGGATGCGTCCACTTTGCCCACGTCAATCACGTTGCCCGCGTACATGACGACGACCCGATCGCTGACCTCGAGCACCTCGTCGAGGTCGGCGGAGAGGAGGAGCACGCCCGCTCCCTGCGCAGCATAGTCCAGCAGCATGCCGCGGATGGCCTCGCTGCCGGCGACATCAATCCCGCGCGTGGGCTGGGAAGCCACCACCAGGCGTGCGCGCTGGTCGCCCAGTTCACGCGCCACCACCAGCTTTTGCAGATTCCCGCCCGAAAGGTTGCGCGCCGGGCAGGTCAGGCTGGGAGTGCGCACGTCAAAGCCAGCAATGCGCTCCCCAGCCATGGAACGAATCCGGTCCAGGGCCAGGCCCATGCGACCGGAATAGTCGCGCTCGTAGTAGTGCGTGCAGGCCAGGTTCTCCCACACCTGGGCGTCGAGCGCCACACCCATATCGTTGCGGTCGGCCGGGATGTGGGCCACGCCGCATTCGCGAATGGTGCGCACCGGCTGGTTGCGGATGTCCCTGCCCTGGAGCAAGATGCGCCCAGAGGCCGAGGGCCTCAGGCCAGTGATGGCCTCGGCCAGTTCCACCTGCCCGTTGCCCTCTACTCCGGCCACGCCAAGCACCTCGCCCTCGCGCACCTGAAAGCTCGCCGAACGCACTGCCAGGATGCCGCGCGAGTCGTGCACCGAGAGATCCTGCACTTCCAGCACCGGCTCGCCGATGTGGGGTGCGCGCTGGCGGGCCCTGTCTTCCAGCGTGCTGCGTCCCACCATCATCTCAGCCAGCTCGCGGGCGGAAGTGCTGGCCGTGCGCACTGTGCCCATGACCTTGCCCGCGCGCATGACGGTGGTGTTGTCCGAGACCGCCAGGACCTCGCGCAGCTTGTGGCTGATGAACAGGATGGTAAGTCCAGCCTGCGCCAGGCGCTTCAGGATAGCAAACAGCTCGTCGGTTTCGGAATCGGTGAGCACGGCGGTGGGCTCGTCCAGGATGAGCACGTCGGCCTTGCGGTACAGAGCGCGCAGGATCTCGGCGCGCTGCTGCTCACCCACCGAAGCGTCCATGATGCGACGGTCCGGATCCACTTTGAGACCGTAGCGTTCCGAGATCTGCGCCACCTGCGCGCGCGTCCCGGCCTGGTCGAGCACGATGCCATTGTGGGGCTCCAGGCCCAGAACCACGTTCTGCGCGACGGTAAAGGACGGCACCAGCTTGAAATGCTGGTGCACCATGCCCACGCCGTGGGCGATGGCATCGCGCGCATTGCGGATGCGCACCTGCTGGCCCTGGATGCGAATCGTGCCCTCGTCGGGCAGCTCCAGGCCGTACAGGATCTTCATCAGCGTGCTCTTGCCAGCGCCGTTTTCGCCCACGATGGCGCGGATCTCGCCCGCCTCCACCGTGAGGTCCACGTGGTCGTTGGCCAGCACGCCCGGATAGCGTTTGACGATGCCTTGCATCGCGACCGCTTCAGACATGGAAACCTCGTTCCCTGGCTATGAGCACCGGGCAGCTCCGCGGGCCCGCGTCGTGGACGCGGGCCCGCGAGAACTGCACGTTGCGCAGAGGCGTTACTTGCGGCGCTCTACCTTGATGGTGCCGTCGATGATCGCCTTCTTGAGCTCCTGAACCTTGTCCTTGTACTCCTGCGGGATCTTGTCGCCCATGGTCTTCATATCGGTCAGGTCAAAGTAGCCACCGTTCAGGCCATAGATGATCTCGCCCTTCTGGAACTTGCCTTCGACCTCGCGCTTCACCAGGTCGAAGACGATCAGGTCGGTCTTCTTCAGCACAGAGGTGAGCACGTGACCCGGCACGGTGCTGTCCCAGCTGATGTCCGAGCCCACGCCGTACAGCCCGGTCTCCTTGACCGCTTCGAACACGCCAGCATCGCCGAACGAGCCGGCCACGGAGAAGATGATGTCCACGTCCTGGTCCTTGAACATGGCCAGAGCGAGCTCCTTGGCCTTGGGGGCGTCCGCGAACGAGCCGACGTAGGAATGCACTACCTTGACTTCGGGGTCAATGTAGGCCGCGCCCTGCTCGATTCCGCCCAGGAAGCGGTGGATCACCGGGATGTCCATGCCGCCGACGAAGCCAATCACCTTCTTGTCGTTCATGCCCGCCAGCTCGGTGCGGGTGGTCATCAGGGCCATCAGCGCACCGGCCAGGAAGGTGCCTTCCTGCTCCTGGGCGATGCCGCCGCAGACGTTCTCGCCGCCGACATAGTCGTCCACCAGGGCAAAGTGCTGGTTGGGGTACTCAGGGGCGACCTTCTTGATGGCGTCTGCCATGGTCGTGCCCACGCCGATGATAAAGTCGTAGCCTTCCTGAGCGGCGGTGCGCGTGTTGCGCTCCCACTCTTCCGCTGACGTGCCTTCCCAGTACTTGGCCACCAGACCGAACTGCGCGCAGGCCTTCAGGTAGCCCGTGCCGGCCAGACCGATGTAGCCTGGCTGGTCCACGCGGCCCGCAGGCACCAGCGCGATCCTCTTCATGGTGGGGGTGACTTCCTTCTCGACCTCAACCACCTTGGTCTCCACCTTGGTCACGACCTGCGTCTCCACCTTGGTGATGACCTGGGGCGTGGGGGTGGCGGCGGGCGCGCAGGCCGAGACCAAAACCGCCAGCACCACACCGACCAGCAACAACTTGTGCAACGCTCTCATCGAATCCTCCTTCAGAATTGGGGTTTTGCCGCGCTCATTGCGCGGTCAGAATCGTGGGCCGAGCCGTCCAGTATGTTGTGCGCTAGCACCTCCTTTCACCATTTGATGGGCCTGACGTCCAGGCCCCAGGCACGTTTGGCCAGATCAACGCTCTGCGCCGATGCCACGCTCTCGGCCATGTCCGTGTCCAGAGTCAATACCTGCCGGTCCAGCATCAACACCTGGCCATCCACGACGGTCGTCACCACGTCCGCGGCCGACGCCGCGTAGGCCAAGTGTGAGTACAGATTTCCAGTTTCTCCCCCCGCCAGCGGCCAGACGTGCGGCTGATGCAGGTCAACCAAGATCAGGTCCGCCTTCTTGCCCACTTCCAGCGACCCAATCTCGTCCCCCAGACCCACGCAGCGCGCGCCGCCAAGCGTGGCCATGCGCAGGGCCTGCCGGCTGGGCAAAGCTGCCGCGTCATCCTGCTTCAGCCTTTGCAGCAGAGCGGCCATCTTCATCTCCGCGAACATGTCCAGGCGGTTGTTGCTGAGGTTCGAGTCAGTCGCCAGGCCGACGCGCACACCTTGCGCCAGCAGCTCGAGCACGGGCGCGATGCCCGCGGCCGTCTTGGCGTTGCTGGTGGGGTTGTGCGCCACGGCCACGTCGCGCTGCTTCAGAATCTGGATATCCTTCTCGGTCAGCCAGACACAGTGCGCCGCCAGGGTGTGCGGCCCCAACACTCCCAGGCTGTCCAGCCACTCCACCGGGCTCTTGCCGTAGCGCTCGTTGATCTGCTGCACCTCGGCGCGCGTCTCTGCCAGGTGCGTGTGGATGCCGACGCCATAGCGCTCGGCCAGGCGCACCACCTCACGGTACAGCTCGGCGGAGCAGGAATAGGTGGCGTGCGGCCCGAACCAGGTGAAGATGCGGCCGGGCACCCGGTCTCGCCACTCCTCCACAAAGCGCCGGTTGTTCTCCAGCGTCTCTCCCGCACCCGCCGGCCACTCGATGATCTGCGGAGTGAAGATGCCCCGCAGGCCCGACTGCTCCGCCACGCGCGCTCCCTCGGCCGGGAAGCGCCAGATATCCACAAACGTGGTGATGCCTGCGCGGATCATCTCCAACTGGTTCATCAGGGCGCCGGCGTACGAATGCGAGGCCTGCTGCGCCCTGTCCTTGGGGAAGCAGATCTTCTCCAGCCACTCCATCAGCGGCATGTCTTCGCAGAAACCGCGCATGAGGGTTTCGTGCATATGCACGTCCACAAAGCCGGGCAGCACTGCCTTGCGCCGGGCATCAATCACGCGCTTGGCCTGACAGACCAGGCCCGCTCCAATCTCGACGATGCGGTTCCCCCGCACGGCGATGTCGGCTCCCTCCAGCAGCGTGTCCTGGGCGTCCACTGTCACCACCAGGCCGCCCTTGATGAGGAGGTCCGCCTCCAGCGGCTGTACCGGCCTTGCTGTCGTCATGCGCGTGGCCCCTCCCCCAGCGTGATGCCTTCGCCGGCCGGGCCGTCGACGTCCTGGATTAACTGAAAGTACACGCGGGTACAAGCCAGCAACTGGCCCAGGTCCAATTTCTCCTCGTCGGTGTGGCACAGGCGCGAGTCGCCCGGGCCGTACTGCAGCGTGGGGATGCCCAGGTCGTTGACCAGAAAGTCCATCTCGTTGTAGCCATCGGTGAAGGCGTACTGGGGCGGCTGTCCCGTGACGCGGGCGTGGTGCTCCCCCACCCACTCGGGCAAGCCGGATCCCAAGGGTACGAGGGTAGCGTTCAGGCCGCGTTCGGCGATGGGCGCCCAGTTCCAGTCGGGCCGGGCGATGTCCACCTCGGCACGCAGGTCCGGGTCCTGCGCGCTCATCTCGGCCAGCACGGCCTGCACCTGCGCCAGGATCGCGGGTTGGGTTTCTCCCGGCACTGTGCGGCGGTCAAAGCACACTTCGCACTGGTCCGGCACGATGTTGTAGGCCACGCCGCCGTGGATGGTGCCGAGGTTGGTGCTGCCGCGCAGCGTCCCCAGACCGGGAACCTGCACTTCGGGGCAGGGCAGCGCCATCAGCGCTTGCGCCACGCGCATGGCCTTTTCCACGGCATTCACGCCCAGCCAGGGGCGGCTGCCATGCGCGGCCTTGCCCTGCACGCGCAGGCGATAGGGCACGGTGCCCTTGCAGCCCAGCACGGCTCTCAGCCCACTGGGCTCGGTGACGACGGCGCGCCGCGAACGTATGCCGGACTGTACCAACGCCATGCTGCCGCGGTGCTCGGACTCTTCGTCAATCGCCGCCGCCAGACCGATGGCAGCTTTGGGAGCCTGACCGCTGCGGGCGCGCGCTGCAAGGGCGGCTGCGGCTGCGGCCAAGCCGCCCTTTTGGTCCACCGACCCGCGCCCCCACAGACACCCATCCTGCACGCGGCCGGAGAAGGGTTGAGGCTGTCTGTAGGCAGGCACGGTATCGGTGTGGGCGTGGAACAGCAAGCCCAGCGGCTCGTCCACATTGGCAGATGGCCCAGGCAGAACGGCGAGCAGGTTGGGACGCCCCGGCGCAGCATCCTGCAACTGCACGTGCAGGCCCGCGCCCTTGAGCCAGTCCGCCAGGAAACGCACCAGGGCAACTTCTGCGCCGGTGACGCTGGGAATCGCCACCAGTTGCTGGGCCAGGCTGACTACGCCGAACTCGTCACGCTCGTCGCGCATGCCCTTCCTCTCTTACGGCAGAGGCCAGTCGTTGACCTTCCACAACTTGATGGCTTCCTCACGGCAGTGCGCCAGGGCGGCTTCCTCATCCACCTTGACGAACTGGCCCTTGCGCAAGACCACCTCGCCGTCAATCACCACCGTGTCCACGTCGGTGCGCTCGCACGTGCCGACGAGATAGTTCACCACGTTGATCTCGAACACGGGCACGGTGCTGCGGTTGTTCAAGAGCACGATGTCGGCCTTTTTTCCCACTTCCAGCGAGCCCAGCTCGTCCTGCTTGAGCAGGCACTTGGCGCCTTCGCGTGTGGCCATGTCCAGCACCTGCGCGTCGGGCAGCAGCTCCGGGTTCTCGTAGCGGATGCGATGGATCATCTGCGCTGTGCGCATGATCTCGAACATAGAGTGCGTCTGGCCGTCCGTGCCCAGGCCCACCGTCACGCCCGCCTGCATCAGCGGTAGCATGTTGGGCCAGAAGCCAAAGATGGCGTTGGATTCGGCGTTGTGCGCCACCTTGACGTCGTACTTCTTGAAGATGGCGGGGTCCAGGATGGGATCGATGTAGGAGCAGTGGAACAGGATCAGGTCAGGACCCAAGAAGCCGATGTCCTCCAGATAGCGCGTGGGGCGCTTGCCGAAGCGGCGCATGGTGTCAAAGTTGTGGTAGCGGTCGTCGGCCATGTGCATCATCAGCCCGGAGCCCAGGCGCGTGGCGGCTGCGCGCACCTCCTGCAGCAGCTCGGTGGAGCAGGTAAAGGTAGTATGCACGCCCAGGCGGCCCTGCACGCGGCTGCCGCGCTGCTTGGCCTTTTCGAAAAAGTGGATGTTCTCGTCCAGGCCCATCCTGGCATTCTCTTCACTGATGCGGCCGGTGGTCTCGAAGGACAGCACCGCGCGGATGCCCGATTCGGTCGCGCCGCGGTCCACCGCGTCCAGAGCGCCGGGCAGCGCGTACGAGCCTTCGGCCGTGTCGGTGGTGGTGGTGATGCCGCTACGGATGTGCTCCAGGCAGTTGGCGAGCGTACCGATGTACATCTGATCCCGCGTGACGCGGTCTTCTAGCAGCGGCAACCAGAAGCGCTCCATCCAGGAGATGAAGGAAAAGTCGGCGGTGTCAAAGCCAGAGTAGGGAATGCTGCGCACCGTGGCGCTGTACAGGTGGTTGTGGCAACTGACAAAGCCGGGGATGACGATCTGCCCGCTGGCGTCAATCACCTCGGGGCGCTCGGTCTTGGCGTGCACCTCGGCCGAGGGGCCGATCTCGGCGATGCGGTCGTCCTCCACGCGCACGCTGGCATTGCGCAGCACATTGCGCTTGTCGTCTTGGGTGACCACCAGTCCATTCTGGATCAAGACTTCGTGCATGCTTCGACTCCTTCTCGTTATGTCGCTTGGTGCCCGTCCGGACGCCCACTTCGTCTTCGCGAAGCGAACGGCAAGGGGCGATGCTACATCTGGTCCCCGGTAGTATCGGGCCTCGTG
>CAYZKS010000103.1:6297-11887 GCA_964478725.1 uncultured Anaerolineales bacterium | reverse complement strand
GCTACGACGGACGGGCACGAGGCCCGAGGCTACGACGGACGGGCACGAGGCCCGATACTACGACGGACGGGCACGAGGCCCGATACTACAGCGGACGGGCGCGAGGCCCGATTTGGTGGAAAGGATGGAGAGGTGCGGGGATGAGAGTCGGAACTGAGCCGTTTGTGTACGAAGAAGTCAAGAACTGGGGCAAGCTGCCGCGGAGCTGGAGCTACCGCGAGGTGGCCGACGTGGGCGTGGACTCGCATGACAACCTGTACGTGCTGACGCGGGGCGACCACCCGGTGATCGTGCTGGATCGCGAGGGCAACTTTCTGGACTCGTGGGGTTACGGGCGATTCACACGGCAGCATGGGGTGTTCATCGGGCCGGATGACACGCTGTATTGCGTGGATGACCGCGGCCACGCCGTGCGCAAGTTTACCACCGACGGCCAACTGCTGTGGGAGTATGAGACCAAGGACCATCCGACCGACTCGGGCTATGTGCTGAACGTCCCTGGCTCGGTGCAGCGTTCAGGGCCGCCTTTCAACCGCCCCACCGGAGTAGGCCTGTCGGCGGCGGGCGAGATGTACGTGACGGATGGCTACGGCAACGCGCGCGTGCACAAGTTCAGCGCCGATGGCAAGCTGCTGCTGTCCTGGGGCGACCCTGGCAAGGGGCCCGGACAATTCAACACTCCGCACGATGTGGTAGTGGACCGCGATGGCCTGGTGTACGTGGCGGACCGCCTGAACTTGCGCGTGCAGGTATTTGATGCTGATGGGCGCTTCCTGCGGCAGTGGGACCAAGTGCACTGGCCCAATGCGCTGGCCCTGGACAGATCCGAGCGCATGTATGTGGCCGAACTGGGAGGCTACTACTTCTTTGGCCCCGAGTTGCACTTGGAGCAACCCGGTCCGCGCATCACCGTGCGCAGCCTGCACGGCGATGTACTGGCGGATCTGCGTGAGACCGACCCGGAGGGAGAGCGCTTTTTCTGCCCGCACGGGATTGCTGTCGACTCGCGCGGGGACGTGTACGTAGCGGAGGTGGCCGTGACGCACACGCGTGGCACGGCGCCGCCCGGCTGGAGCGTGTTGCGCAAATACATCAGGGTGTAGGAGCAAGAAAGTGACTCTATTGAAGACGCCGCAGGAACTGGTGGATGTGGGCGTGCAGATCTTTGACGCCGCCGGCTCGCCGCACGAGGAGTCGGTGCAGGCCATGCAGAGCATGGTGCAGGCCAATCTGGCGGGACACGACTCGCACGGCTTCCTGCGTGTGCCCTTTTACCTCGATCGCATCGAGACCGGCCAGCTCAAGCCCGGGACGCCGCTAGAAGTCGAACGCGAGTCGCGCGCCATGGCCGTGCTGAACGGCAATCAGGGTTGGGGGCAGGTGATTGCGCGCAAGGCGATGCAGATGGCCATCGCCAAGGCCCGCGACTGCTCTGTAGGCATCGTCAGCGTGCGCAACAGCCAGCACATTGGGCGGCTGGGCGAATGGGTGGCCATGGCCGCGGAGCAGAACATGGTCGGCCTGGCGTGGGTGAACTCGCGCGGTGGCCAGGGATGGGTGGCGCCATGGGGTGGGATCGAACGCAAGCTCAAGCCCAACCCGCAGGCGTTCGCCTGTCCCAGCGGGGAGGCGTGGCCGGTGCTGGTGGACACGACCTTCACCGTGGTAGCAGGCGGCAAGATCGAGGCAGCGTTGTTCGAGGGCAAACAACTGCCGCCAGGCGCGCTGATCGATGCGGAAGGCAACCCCACCACCGACCCCGCCACCTTTTACGGGCCGCCGCAAGGGGCGATGCTGCCGTTGGGAGGTCCAGCGGGGCACAAGGGCTATGCCCTGAACATCATGTCGGACCTGATGGCCGGGGCGCTGACCGGCTCGGGGGTCAGTGGCGAGAAGGTGCCTCACAGCGGCAACGGCGTGCTGTTCGAAGCCATTCACATCGCCGACTTTACGGAGCTTGACAAGTTCGTGGCCAGCGTGCAGGGGCTGATGGCTTGGTGCAAGTCCTCACGCAAGGCGCCGGGCGTGACCGAAATCCTGTTTCCCGGGGAGATCGAGTACCGTACCACGCAGAGGCGGCTGGCCCAGGGCATCCCCATCGCCGAGGCGTTGTGGGACAAGGTGCTGGAAACCGGTAGGCAGCTGGGCGTGACCTGGTAGGCCTGGCCAGGGGGAGGCAGAAGCATGGCAGGGCAGAGCCGATTCGACAAAGTAACCATCATCACCGGAGGTACGCGCGGCATCGGATTGGCCACGGCAGGCGTGTTTGTGCGCGCCGGCGCTTCTGTGGTGATCTGCGCCCGCGGCAAACAGGAAGGCGAGCGCGTGGCCGCCGAATTGGACTCGGCCGGGCCCGGGACGTGCCATTTCGTGCCCTGCGACGTGACCAAAGCGGACGAGGTGCAGCTGGTGGTGGAAGAGGCCGTGCGGCTGCATGGGCGGCTGGACTGCCTGATCAACAACGCCGGCTGGCATCCGGACCACCGGCCGATTGATGGCTTCTCTGCCGAGGAGTTCGAGGAGCTATTGAGACTGAACCTGGTGGCCTACTTCGTGGGCTGCCGCTGTGCCCTGCCGTACCTGCGCAAGACCAAAGGCAACATCATCAATATCAGCAGCCTGGTGGGCGACATCGGCCAAGAGTGGGCCACCATCTACTGCGCCACGAAAGGCGGCATCACCGCCTTCACCAAGGCCCTGGCGGTGGACGAGGCGCGCCAGGGCGTGCGCGTGAACGTGGTGCTGCCGGGCAACGTGCGCAGCGACATGTTTGACAAGTTTGTGGACGCCAAGCCCAACGCCCGCGAGGTGCGCGACTATATCAATAGCTGGCAGTGGCTGGGGCGCGTGGCCGAGCCTGAGGAGATAGGGAGGATCTGTCTGTTCCTGGCCAGCGATGGGGCCAGCTTTATCACCGGGGTCGAGTTCCCGGTGACAGGCGGGGCAGAACTGGCGTATGGCATCAAGTGGCAGAAGGAAGGGCGGATTACGATCTAGTGGAGGAAGGGTCGTGGGCCACAACACGGAGGAAATGCATGCTTGAACGTGGTTCAGCACCCAAGGTCCAACTGAGCGGGCCGCTGCAGGCGGCGTTCGTGGTCAAGAACGCGCAGCGCACGGCGCAGGCGCTGTGGGACTACTTTGGCATTGGTCCGTTTCACTTTGAGGATTGGCCGCCGCCAGACCGGGAAGGATGGGTATCGCACTATCGCGGCAAGCCCGCTCGCTGGGAGTTGACGCTGGGATTCGTGGACCTGGGGAGCCTGGAGATCGAGCTGATCGAGATGACGCGCGGGGCGTGCGGCTACAGCGAGTTCCTGGAACGCTACGGTGAGGGCATGCACCACCTATTGTTCGAGGTGGACGATCTGGATGCGACTGAGGCGGCGCTGGCGGAAGAGGGAATCGGTGTGGTGATGGGTGCGTCGGGCCGCCGGCCGGGCACGCGCTGGGTGGTGTTTGAGACTTCGCGGCTGCTAGGATGGGACATCGAAGTGCGCAACCGGTTGCCGGGCAAGGGCAGTGACAAGCCCATCAGCGTGCCCCACAAGCAGATTGGCGCCGACCTGTTTGCACAGGAACCTGTAGTGCGCCTGGGGAGCCCGGTCCAGATCGGGGTGGTGACCGATGACGCGCGGCAACTCGGGGGACAACTTGGCTCATTACTGGGCCTCGGGCCCTTCCGTTTCACCGACTGGCCCTGGGACCGTCCGGATATGCGGGGCTTCTTTAGGGGGAAGCCGGCAGATTTTGCCATGCGCATGGGCTTTGGCAACCTGGGCAAGATTCAGATGGAGCTGCTGCAGCCGCTCAGGGGCGAGAGCGTCTATACCGAGTTCCTGGCGCGCAGAGGCCCCGGCTTGCATCATTTGCTGTTCGACGTGCCCGACGTCGAAGCCAAGTTGGCCAAGCTGGCGCAGGTGGGGATCGGCGTGCGCATGACCGGAACGGGCCTGCGCGAGGGCACCCAATGGCTGTATCTGGACACCGAGGAGCTGCTGGGCTGGCCGGTGGAACTGCGCGGGTAGTTGGCTGGGGTGGCTGAAGCCACACTGCGGGGTCCGATACTGGACCCAGCGAGCGGGGGAGACCTGGTTTCAAGACCTTCGGGAAACCGGGCTTGGGGGCTTGATAAGAACAAACCTGGTTTCAGGACCTTCGGGAAACCAGGTTTGGGGGATAGGAATGGGGAGGCAAGACAGGTGGGGGGGATGACCTCGCGGGAGCGAGTGGAGCTCGCCCTGCGGCATGAGGAGCCGGATCGCGTGCCTCTGGACATTGGCGGCACGGGTTGCAGCACGCTGACCGTGGAGGCGCACGAGCGCCTGCGACTGCATCTGGGCATACCGAGGCCCACGCGCGTGCTGAGCGAGTACTGGCGTATGGCCTGGGTGGATGAGGAGATCATGCAGCGGTTGGGGGCGGACCTGCGCTTGGTGGCCCTGCGGCCGCCTAAGCACTGGAGCCCTCCAGCCTGCGCCCCAGGCACCTATGTCGATGAGTGGGGCATCGGCTGGCGCAAGGTCGAGCACGTTTATGGCTACTACTGGGACATGGTCAGCCCGCCGCTGGCCAACGCCACGATCGAGGACCTGGCTTCCTACCCCTGGCCGGACCCGCTCGACGAGGGACGCTTCGAAGGGCTGGCAGAGCAAGTGCGCCGGCTTTATCACGACACGCCCTTTGCCCTGGTGGGGGATCCTGGCTTCAAGCAGTTCTTCGAGCGCGCTATGTGGCTGCGCGGCGGGGCGCAGTGGCTAATGGACCTGGCGCTGAATCCGGAATTTGTGCAGGCGCTGCTGGACAAGCTGATGGAGCTGAATCTAGCGGCGACAGGGCGCATGCTGGAGATCGCCGGGCCGTACCTTTCCGTGGTACGCACGGCCGACGATCTCGCGGCGCAAGACGCGCCACTGCTCTCTCCGGCGACCTACCGGCGCCTGATCAAGCCTTATCACGAGCACTACTTCCATTTCATCAAGCAGCACACCCCGGCCAAGGTGTTTCTGCACTGCTGTGGAAACCTGGTGCCGCTTCTGGACGACCTGCTGGATGCGGGAATGGATATCTGGCGCACGGTGCAACTGCGCGGCATTCCGATGCGCGACGAGCTGAAGGCGCGTTACGGCAAGAACCTAACCTTCTGGGGCGGGATTGACGTGCAGCAGGTCTTGCCCAAGGCCACGCCTGAGCAGGTGTGCGAGGAGGTTCGGGCGCGCATGCGCCAGTTTGGGCCCGGGGGCGGCTACGTGGTGGCCGCCACGCACAACATCCAGGCCGACGTGCCGCCCGAGAACATACTGGCCATGGCGGATGCCGTGCGGGAGTGGGGCAAGTATCCGCTTCGAGCCTGAAGGAGAGGGCTGCGCCTCGCCCGGACGGCGCGACCGGGGAATTCCTCCGTCAGGCGGCCTGGCGCGGCGCAAGCAGGGACACCCTGACGGGTGCACTACAAACGCGGGATAGGTTCGTAGTTCCGCCGTGAGGCGGGTTTGCGCAATACAGCGGGGGACACCCTGACGGGTGCACTACAAGCGCGGGATAGGTTCGTAGTTCCGCCGTGAGGCGGGTTTGCGCAATACAGCGGGGG
>CAYZKS010000103.1:5872-6197 GCA_964478725.1 uncultured Anaerolineales bacterium | reverse complement strand
ACACCCTGACGGGTGCACTACAAGCGCGGGACAGGTTCGTAGTTCCGCCGTCAGGCGAGTTCGTGCAGTGCAGCGGAGGACACCCTGACGGGTGCACTACAAGCGTGGGATAGGTTCGTAGTTCCGCCTCCAGGCGAGTTCGTGCAGTGCAGCAGAGGACACCCTGACGGGTGCACTACAAACGTGGGATAGGTTCGTAGTTCCGCCGTCAGGCGAGTTCGTGCAGTACAGCGGAGGACACCCTGACGGGTGCACTACAAGCGTGGGATGGGTTCGTAGTTCCGCCGTGAGGCGGGTTTGCGCAGTACAGCGGGGGACACCCTGA
>CAYZKS010000103.1:0-5772 GCA_964478725.1 uncultured Anaerolineales bacterium | reverse complement strand
GGTTCGTAGTTCCGCCGTGAGGCGGGTTTGCGCAGTACAGCGGGGGACACCCTGACGGACGCACTACAAGCGTGGGATAGGTTCGTAGTTCCGCCGTGAGGCGGGCCTGTGCGGCCAATTGACGACGGCTGGTGGCGGGCGCATAATGATGGTGTGTCTGGACCCGGTTTGCTGAGTTGTCGCCATGAACGCAGCTTGGTTCGCTGCGGGGGAGGGAGGGCATGATGGACATCCCCATCGAGAAGCTGACCGCAGATCGATTCTCAGAACGCATTGCTCGCCAAATCCAGGAGCTGGTGGTGAGCAGCCAGCTTGTTCCAGGCGACAAGCTGCCGCCCGAGCGCGAGCTGGCGAGGCGCTACGGCGTGAGCCGCACCGCCGTGCGCGAGGCGCTCAAGCTGCTGCAAGAGCGCGGCTTCATCGAAGCGCGCACGGGCAGCGGCAGCTTTGTGGCGCAGCCTGGCATAGCCTCGGTGACCTCCTCGATTGGCGTGGTCTCGCAGATGAACAAGGGCACGCTGGGGGATCTGCTGGAAGCGCGCCGCTGTCTGGAAGAGCACATCTCCCAACTGGCGGTCGAGCGCGCCACGGAAGACGACATCGCCGTGATCGAAGATACGGTCAAGGCCATGAAACACGCTCTGTCCGAGGATCCCAACCGCTACATCGATATTGACCTCGATTTTCACACGGCGCTGGCGTCGGCCACACACAACCCCTTCTTCGTGATCCTGAGCTCCTCACTGATCGACTTGATCCAGAGCGTGCGGCGCGAGAGCGTACGGGTACCTGGCTCCATGGGGCGCGCGCAGGGCTTTCACGAAGGCATCCTGGAGTGCCTCAAGAACCGAGATGCCGTGCGCGCCCGCCAGTTGGTGGCCGATCACCTGGAGCAGTTCAGACAGGACCTGGAGGCGGCTGGCCTGAAGAACGCCTACGAGCTGCCATTACACTTCACAGCCGCGGACGGGGAGGCTGCATGGTGATCGTTGACGCGCACGCTCACGTTTTCCCCGAGGTGCGCGGCCACTGCGCTGACGGGCCCACGCTCGGAGCGGGCTACGGGCGCGTTGTTGCAGGCGTCCAGCCGATGCTGCTGGTACCTGGCTGCGGAGAGGTTACTGCGCACCTGGCCGCTACGCTGATCGCCCAGATGGACTGGGCGGGCGTGGACAAGGCGGTGCTGCTGCAGGGACCATACTACGGCGAATGCAACCAGTGCGTGCGCCAGGCTGTGGAGCAGTTCCCCACGCGCCTGGCTGGCGCCGCATACGTGGACCCGTGGCAGATAGACGGGCGGCGGCGCACATTGGAGTCGCTGCTGCTGTCCGGATTCTGCGCGGCCAAGATCGAGTTGTCCGTCCAGGCCGGTCTGTGCGCGATCTACCCGGATGCCAGGCTGGACGACCCGGAGTTGGCCTGGCTGTGGGACGTGTTGGAGCGACGCGGTCTGGTGCTGGTACTGGACCTGGGCTCGGTGGGCTCGCGTGCGTACCAGACCGAGGCGGCGCGGGCAATCGCGCTGGAACATCCCAGGCTGCGTATGGTGATCGCGCACTTGGCCAAGCCTACGCCCGTGGCAGAGGCGGATCCGCGTCTGTGGGCGCTGTGGCAGGAGCAGCTCGACCTGGGGCGATTGCCCAACGTGTGGTTTGACACCGCCTCACTCTTGAACTATGCCTTCGAGGAGAGCTACCCCTTTCCCACTGCCGAGCGTTACCTGCGGCTGGCGATAGAGCGCATCGGGCCCGAGAAAGTGCTGTGGGGCACGGACACGCCAGCATTGACGCTGACAGCCACTTACAAGCAGATGGCCGAGCTCGCCAAGCTGCACACGCGCTTCTTGCCGGCGCCCGATCAGGCGCTGGTGCTGGGCGAGAACGCGCTGCGTGTGTTCGGGATTTCGCGCTAGTACTGGTGTTTGGGCCAACCCTTGGGTATGGAGCAAGCGATGGAAGACCTGACGGTTTTTGAGGCGTCGCGCCTGGAGCTGCCGGGCGCGTGCGTGTGGACGGGACGCTGCGGCGATTCAGACGTGATTCTGGCTGAGGGCGACGGGCAGGCGCTCACGAAGGCGGGGTTGCAGGGTGGCGCGCCTGCGGGCGAGTACACTGTTTTCCCCGCCAGCTACGACAACATGCTGCTGTGGGAGCGGCGCCTGGCGCCCGAGCGACGTCTGCTGGCGCTGAACCGCAGTGGGTATGGAGCGGGCTTTGGAGCGGGCAACCGCGTGGTAGTAGCGTGGGGTGACGTGCCGGCCTTGCAGGAACGTCGCACATTGGGCGCGTGGGACGGCATTTGGCGCGCCATGCTGCAGACCTCCGTTCCGTACTGGTTTGTGCAGCAGTCCATTGTGCGCGAATTGATCCCGGAAGGCGTAGACGCGCAGAAGCATCCGGGTATCGGCCACACGGGCGGCTATGGCCCGCGCGAACTGCTACGAGCAGGGCTTTTCGCCTTTGCCAGCTTGGGCGGCTACTCGCGCTACGCTTTGCCCATCGGGGCGGACGCCGATCATGCCATCGTCGTTGGGCACGACGAGCCGGCGTTGCAGGATTCCCTGGCTTTCAACAAGCTGGCCATGCAGGAATCTCTGGACTACACCAAGTTCACGGTGGACGTGAGCCATCTGTTTGGATTCCCGGTAACGCTCTCGCGTGCGGAGGAGCGTCGCGTGCTGGCGATCTTCCGCGAGCGCCAGTTTCGCATCCCGAATGTGCTGTCTGATCGCATAGAATTGGCCTTTGAATTCGATGAGGCGGAGACCCTGCGCCTGGCGCACAAATACTGGCGTGCGGCAGCCGTACACAGGGAACTGTACGACCATGCCGCTACAGTATGCCAGGGGCGCGCCTTTGACTATGAGCTGTCGCTGGACGAGACGCCCGAGGCCATGCCACCGCGCGAATTGCTGTTCTATCTGGTGTTGCTGGAGGAGGCCATGGGGTTGCCGGCAGGCGGAGTAGCCTCTGCTGGACCGAACCTGGGTTGGGCCAAGCGTCACGACTATGAGGGGGACCTAGGCGCCCTTTGGGAACAGACCAACGCCTGTGCATCCATTCTACAGCATCGGGGCGCGATGCTTTCGGTGCACTCGGCTGATGGGGTGAGCGCCTGGACGGGCAAGGGCCAGGGTGTGGATGAGGTGCTGGCCGGCACCAGCCGCGCAAGGCTGGAGCTCAAGGTGGCGGACGTGTACCAGGAAGTGCTGTGGGAAGTGCTGCAAGAGTCTCCGCTGCCAGAGGAGCGAGAGCTGTTCGAGGAAGCATGGCGACGCACTCTTGAGGCGGCGCGCGGCCTGGCGACGGTCTACCGTGGCACGCTGGCGCAGCTCGACCCGCAGGAGGCGCTGCATGCCCTGGCCACGCCCGCGGGACGCGAGCGCGTGGCGAGCCAGCATGGAGCCGATGCCCTGCGCCTGGCCCAGGGCGCCATTGGCTACGGGCTGGCGTTATTCGAGCTGGCGTCCAGGCTGCTGGAGCGAACCGACCCGGCTCGACCAAGCGCTCGGGATGAGCTGTTCCGGCGCTTCATGTTCTTGCCCTACCGCAGCCTGCGCAGGTCACTGTTTGAAGTCATGACGCATGATGGCTGGGAGCGCTTTGCAGAGGCGGTGGAGCGGGCGACGCTCTTGCGCACGCGAGCCATGGGGTGGAGCCGGTGACTGCGATGTGCGGGCAGGTTCGTACTGTCTCAGTGAGTAGGGCCCTGATGTGATCCAGACGTCCTGAGCTCTTGGGCAACGACGCGGCCCCCTCACGGGGGAACTACAAACGGGGACCGCTATGAACCTGGACGCGGTTGGAGGAGTGCGCCGTGGAACTGTATCTCGATAGCCCAAAGCCTGCTGAGATTCTGGAGGCGCGCGCCTGGGGCCTGATCTCGGGCGTGACTACCAATCCCAGCCTGATCGCCAGGGAAGGACCTGACATGCTGGGCACGCTGCACGCAGTGCTGGAGGCTTCGCCGGGTCCCGTGCTGGTGCAGGCAATCGGCTGGCACGACCCGCAGCCGCTGGTGGCGCAGGCGCGCTGGCTGCACGGCCTGTCGCCGCGCATCGTGGTCAAGTTGCCCATATCAGCTGCGGGTATCCAGGCCGTGCTGCAGCTCAAGCGCGAGCTGCCCGAGCTGCGCCTGGCGGTCACGGCCGTGGCCTCCGTAGCGCAGGCGTACCTGTGCGGCAAGGCCGGCGCGGACATTGTGGCGCTCTTCAACGGACCGCTGGATGACGGTTCAGACGCGCATCTGGAGCTGGTGGCGCCGATCCGTCGCATCTACGCCAACTATGGCTTTGCCACCAAGATCCTGTCCTGCGGGCGCATGCCACGCATCTTTGGCGAGTTTGCTGTGGCGGGCACGGATATCTGCACGCTGAAAATGGAGTTCATGCGCTTGCTGTACACGCACTCCTTCACTGATCAGCGCATGCATGGCTTCCTCACCGACTGGAAGGCAACCTTCGGAGAGCGCACCTGGCCGCAGCAGTAGCGCGCTCCCACAATATGCCATTCTCAATCCACAGGAGTCCCACGACATGCGGACAATGACCCCGCGGGAACGCGTGGTAGCCACTTTGAACCACCAAGAGCCCGACCGTGTGCCGCTGGACCTGGCCACGGGCGGTAGCAGCTCGATTGTGCCCGAGGCCTATGCGCGGCTGGCGCGGCACTACGGGTTGGCGCCATCTGGCGCTTTGGTGCCGCACATGCTGCGCCTGTCCGTGGTTGACGAGCGCATCTTGCAAGACCTGCAAATTGACACGCGCCCGCTCTACATGAGCCCGGTGCGGAGCAAGCTGCGCACGACTGCGCTTCCCGGGCACTTTTACGACGACTGGGGCGTGTTGTGGAAAGAGGTGGACACGGGCGCGACCGTCTACCGCGAGGTGGCCGAGAGCCCGCTGGCCACGGCCAGCATCGCCGAGCTGGACGACTACCCCTGGTGGCCCGACCCGCACGATCCGGATCGCTGGGCCGGCGTGAGGCAACATGCGGAGCAACTGTTTCACCAGACCGACTATGCAGTTGTGGCGTGTCCGGGCTTCAATGGCGTGTGGGAGCGCGCCTGGTTCCTGTGCGGTTTCCGGCGCATGATGGAGGGCGTGGCCGTGGAGCGCGATTTTGTGCACGCCGTGCTGCGCCGCATCCTGGAGTTGAACAAGGCGGCCATGGGCCACTTCCTGGACGCCGTGGGCGCATACATCCAGGTGATCAAACTGACTGACGACCTGGGCATCCAGGATGGCCCGATGATCTCGCCGCGCACGTACCGCGAGGTCATCCAGCCATACCACAAGGAACTATTCGGATTTGTCAAGGCCCGTACGCGGGCGCGCGTCTTCCATCATTCTTGCGGCAGCGTCTACCGTCTGCTGCCCGACATGCTGGATGCAGGCCTGGAAGTGCTGAATCCGGTGCAGGTGAGCGCGCAGGGCATGGACACGCGCAGGCTCAAGGCCGAATTCGGAGAGCGCCTTTCGTTCTGGGGCGCGATCGACACACAGCGTGTGCTGCCCTTTGGCGCGCCCGGCGATGTGCGGCGCGAGGTAGAGCGGCGCATTGCGGATCTGGCACCGGGCGGCGGGTATGTGCTGGCGCCGGTGCACAACATCCAGGCCGACGTGCCGGCGGAGAACATCTTGGCCATGTACCAGCATGCGCTGGAGGTGGGGCGGTATCCGCTAGAGAGTCTGTAGTACCTGCGTCCCCCTCACCCCGGCCCTCTCCCCTGAGAAGATGGGGAGAGGGAGGCGCGCGTGACCGTGGCCTGGGG
>CAYZKS010000102.1:10431-11910 GCA_964478725.1 uncultured Anaerolineales bacterium | reverse complement strand
CTAGCGGAGGCTGAGAATTCGGGCAAAAAATGCCCGAATTCATGCGGGAAAGGTATTGACATAGCTAGGACAAGTGTGGTATAATGCACGTGAACGTACAAGGGAGGCGTGGAATTACCAAGCGTCTCCCTGACCTCGTAGAGGCCGATCAAGGCAACGATTGCCGAAGGCAGTGCAAAGTCAGGAGCGCAGCCATTCCATTTGAGTCAGGCAATGGCGTCTTGGTAGGCACCCATCCACTCTTTGGCTGCAGAATCGCCGCAATTCTGCGGTCTTGGACCATAATGGCGGCGCGAGGCGCGGGTGAGGTATCCGGTACCTGAGATAGTGAGCAATGTCTCAGGTCAAACGAAGGACATAGGCAGACGAACACATGACCGAGACGAACCTGAAAGCGAAGGACAAAGCGCTGGACCCGGCGCATGAGCTCGTAGAAAAGGCAGAGGAGCAGGGCTATCTGACCGTCGAGGATGTGCTAGAGTACTTTCCCGAGGCGGAGAAGAACCTGCCTCAACTGGAGGATCTCCTGATGTACCTCTACAACGAAGGTATCGAGATCATCTCCGAAGAGGTCGAAGAAGAAGAGGAAGAGAAGGGTCCCGAGCCCAAGGAGATCGAAGCAGAGCCAGAGCCAGAAGAGGAGGTATTCGACCTCAGCGGCATCAGCAGTGATGATACCATCAGCCTGTACCTCAAAGAAATGGCGAGCGTGCCTCTTCTGAAGCCAGAGGAGGAGATCCGCCTGGCGAAGCAACTGGAGCGCGGTAAGGCGTCCTACCGCCGGCTGGAAAGGGATGGCCAGAGTCCGGTGCTTAGGGAAAGGTATATCCGCGATATTGATATCGGCAACGGAGCACGCGCGCACTTGATCAAGGCCAACACACGGTTGGTGGTGAGTATCGCCAAGCGCTACATGGGCCAGGGGGTACCATTCTTGGACCTGATCCAGGAAGGTAACCTGGGCCTGATGAAGGCCGTGGAAAAGTTCGACTACCGCCGTGGCTGCAAGTTCAGCACGTACGCCACGTGGTGGATCCGACAAAGCATCACACGCGCCCTGGCCGAGCAAGGTCGTATTATTCGCTTGCCGTCGCATGTCGGAGACCGCATCCGCAAGGTGTATCGTACCGCTCAGGCACTGGAACAGGATGGCGGTCAGAAGCCTACCCCAGGGGAGATCGCCGATCGCATGGGACTGGATCCCGGCAAGGTGCGCTGGCTGCTGAAAGTCTCGCGGCGGCCGTTGTCATTGGAGAAACCGGTGGGTGAGGAGGAGGATAGCGAGCTGGGGGAATTCATCGAGGACGAGGACAGTCCTACGCCGACGGACTCGGTGACCCAGAACCTGCTATCGGAGAAGATGGAGGAGATCCTGGCCTCGCTTAGCCCGCGCGAGGCACGCATCCTGCGCTTGAGATTCGGCTTGCAGGATGGTCGCTCGTACACGCTCAAGGAGGTCGGCGAGAAATTCGGGCTCAC
>CAYZKS010000102.1:0-10331 GCA_964478725.1 uncultured Anaerolineales bacterium | reverse complement strand
TCCTGACCGTTGACCGAATTGACTATCGGCTTGCCCTTGTACACTTGAAGCGCCGCGGCGAGTGCCTTTGGGTTGTCGCTATCGAGGCACAGAGGGACATCTACGGCTTCCATCACGACTTGGACGGCACGTGGAAGCAGTGTTACCTCGTCCAGCCCGGGCACTCCCACGTTGACATCCAGTATGTCTGCGCCGGCCTGCACTTGCGCGATAGCTTCCTGGCGCACGCGCTCCAGGTCACCTGCCTGCAATGCAGCCGCCAGTTTCTTCTTGCCGGTGGGATTGATACGCTCGCCGATCAGCACAGTGGGGCGATCGCCTCCGATCGTGACTTGCCTTGTAGCGCTGGTTACAGTGGTCTCCATTGAAGTGATTCTCCTTGAAGAGTGTGGGGCTGATCCTCAATCAAAATGGAACTCGCCCAAATACATGCTATCGGCAAAGATGTTGTTGAACCTCGGGACACTGCCCAATTCGATGTAACGCACTCGGCGGGCGATCTCCTGAGCCTCAAGCCGTTTGGTGTGCGAGATAAGAGCCAGTCTAGCGCCTGTGCCGGCTGCATTGCCCACCTGACGGAAGCGCTCGTGCGGCAGGGGCGGGAGCATACCGATCGCGATTGCACTCGACACATCGATGTAGGAGCCAAAGGCACCTGCGACGACGACCTCCTCGACATCGTCGTCGCGGAGGCCGAATGACTCGAGCAGCGCCTGGATGCCTGTGCGCATCGCGCCTTTGGCCAGTTGAAGCTCGCGCACGTCGTGTTGTGTTAGCGTGATGGCCTGGGCGCCGCCGCGCGCCTCTTCTGGGATGATCACGAACTCGCGCTGCCCGTTGGCCAGGCGCACGTGTGGATGCTCTCCCATCTTTCCTGAGCGGTCCACGATGCCGTGCAGATAAAGCTGCGCAAGGGCATCTAGGATACCTGAGCCACACAGTCCGGCAGGCTGGGTGTTTCCCACCGTGTGGTACTCCAGTCGGCTGTCCATCAGCCGCAGGCTCTCGATCGCTCCGGGGGCCGCACGCATACCGCATTTGATGTGGGCACCCTCGAAAGCTGGTCCTGAGGCACACGAGACGCTGGACATCTGGCCGCGGTGGATAAGGCAAACCTCCGTATTGGTGCCAATGTCCAAAGCTAGCACCGTGCCGCTCAGTTTTGGCGCTTGAATCGCTAGAAGCATGGCGACATGATCTGCGCCGACGTAGCCTGCCACGTTGGGTGGCACATGCACATAGGCGCCGGGAGCGATGTCCAGGCCCAGGTCACGCGCCTTGACGTCCAGCGCATCAGAGATGCCAGCCACATAGGGCGCAAGTGCAAGCTGCTCGGCGGGCAGCCCAAGCAGGAGGTGGTGCATGGCCGTGTTGGCTACCACCACTGCATCTACAATCTGTCGCGGATCTGCACCGACCTCCGAGCATAAATCGCGGGCCAGATCGTTGAGGGCCTGTACAGCCAAGGTTTGCATGCGGTGGGCCTCCGCTGGCGCGGTTCGGGCACGATTGATGCGAGTAATGACGTCCTCACCGTAGGAGATCTGCGGATTCATCATGCCTTTGCTGGCTACGGTGCGTCCAGTTTCGAGATCCAGCAGGTATCCGGCCAGCTTGGTGGTGCCCACGTCGACCGCAAGGCCCAGTGTAGGGGTACCCGTTGGGGCGAGGGCGATGCACTCGCCGGCGCGCATCGACAGCTGCGCCTTCCAGCCCTGGGCGCGGAGCTGAGACGAAAGCGTGCGGAGCACGCTGATGTCAACCGTCTCCAATGCGGTCCCACGGGTGCGCAGATGCTCGGCGATGCGTAGTGTGTCGGATCGTTGGTCAGTCAGGGTGGGTGCGGTCAGCTCAACTCGTACCGGACGGACGACTGGCTCGGGCGGGGCGGGCACGTCCAAGCCTTCGACCTGGGTACGTTGCGGCGTGCTCAACGACTCAGGGGGTACCCGCAGTCTGAGATCGCTGCGCGGGTAGGCCTGGCAGGCAAGGCGGAAGCCCTGTTCGAGTTCTTCGGAGCTGAGCGTTCCCAGTTCCGTTTCCGATGGTGGTGAGACATCTCCTCTGACAACTTGTACTTTGCAGTGCCCACAGGTGCCCTGACCATCGCACAGGCTGACCAGTTCGACCTTGAGCTGCTGTGCAGCCTGAAGAATGGACAGATCTCCGGAGCAATCGCCTCGTCGTCCTATGGGTTCGAAGTCAATCAGATACCGCAATCCTTCCCCCTACCATGGCGTGCTATGTCGGAATATGGCAACATGTTCCATTATAGCGCATGGAGGCCTAAGTGCAAGTGCCTGCGCTAGGGCTCTGCGGTCGGTCGGTAGCGTGGCAGAGTCCAGGTGCAGAATAGCAGGATAGGCGCAACCAACAGCATCGCAGCAACACAGTACATCTGGGAATAGCCACCTAGGGCTCCGACGATGAAAGCCATGGCGTAGGAGCCGCTAGACACCCCGAGATCGTAGCCGTTGAAGAAGGTAGCGCTGGCCGCCCCGCGGCGCGCGGGTGCCACTTGCGCCAACGACATGGTCTGAAGGGAGGGCCAGGTGATCGCAAACCCCAGACCGTGCACCAGACCCGCTGCGACAAAGCCCACCGGCGTCCTCCACAAAGCCAGCAGAACAAAGCTACAGGAAAGCAGTGCGTAGCCTGTCGGCACCAGCCAGCGTGGCCCCTGGCGGTCGAATACCCTGCCCGCGACTGCTCGAGCAACAATCTGGCCAAGCGCGTAGGTGAGCCAGTACCAACCCACATTCTGGATGTGCAGTTCCCGGCCATACAAGGGGAGAAACGAACTAGTGGCGCCATACGTTGCGCCCTGAAAGGCTACGGTAAGTGCTGCCGGAATGGCTCGCGGTTCCAGGAGGGAACTCAGACTGAGCCTGGGATGATGCTGAGGAATAGGTTTGTAGCGCAGGAGGCAGGCCAGGAGGAAGGCCGCAAGTGCCAGGCAACCAGCTGTCGCAAAAAGCCCCGAAAAGTGCGCCGCATCTAGGATCTTGACAGCCAGTGCCGGAGCGATGGCTATCGAAAGGGTCTGTGCAAGCGCGAACAGCCCCACCGCCTCGCCCCGCCGGGCTGGCGGCGCCAGATCACCGGCGATTGTCATTCCAGCAGCCGTGCCGACTCCGAACGGAAGGCCAAACAAGAACCGAATCACCACAAGCAGAGGGTAGCTTGTAGCGAACAGGTAGCAGAAGCATGCCACTGAGAACATCAGCAGGCACGCCAGGTAGACCCAACGGCGTCCCCAACGGTCCAGAGCATCGCCCGCAAAAGGGCGTATCAGCATCGCCCCGAACGCGTGAAACCCAGCCACAAGGCCGACCTGCGCCGGCGAGCATCCAAGCCCCTCGACTACGTAGAGCGATATCGTAGGCAGGAAAAGCAAAAAGGCAGCCCAGAACAGCATGCCGGAACCGAACAGTAGCAGGAAATCGCGGCTCCAAATCGCACCGCGTGAACCAGACGGCATAGAGCCTCCTCGAGAATGCGAATGATAGACTCAAACGATGCGGTGCAGAGGATGCGTTTCGCCCTGGAGGCTGTAGCCAAGATTGCGGCCATTGTATGCCAGCATGGCGTCCATCATGGCGCAGGCGATGTAGGCCCACTTGGCATTGCGGATGGGTCCATAGAACACATAGCTGGCACCCACGGTCTGCGGCAAGGTGAGGATCGCTGCAGCTGCCGCCTCCAATGATGGCGTGCCGGCCTCTCTCAGGAAATGAGATGTGTAGATCGCGTTGCTCGAAGCACAGCCTGCCGGATAGCCATGCCTCTCCTTGATCTCGCGGACGGTCTGGGCGGCCCAGCTCACACTGGGAATGTCCAGCACGCCCACGTCCACGATGACCTGCTCGATGCCGGCGCGCTGGACTGCAGGGAGCATCCTCTCCTCAAACAGCCGCAGGCGGTCGCGCGGTCGGATGGCGCGGCTGCTAAATGGCTGCACGATCGCGGCCTGTACCCCACACTCGCGCAGGCACGCTTCTTCTTCTTCGCTGAAGTGCTCATCGATGGAGTTGTAGATCAGGCGTGACATAACGGGGGTGTTCTTGAAATGCCGTAAGGCAGCCATGCGCGCCTGGGGTAGAGACGAGTCCACCAGCAAAGGCGCCTCGCAGTGTGCGGCGACAAATTCCAGATAGCGGATGGCAGCCTCGGCCGTGTCCGCGATGACGTCTACGATGCGCGGGTTGCCAGTGCGAGCAGAAATCTCGGCCTCTCGTTTCAGGAGCTCGCGTGCTTTGGCCTGGTCGAAAAGTCCCTTCTGGGGATCACTCACGATGCGGTGGCCGCGAAAGAAGATGCTGCCGATCATGACGGTTGGCCGTTGGCCGGGTTGACCTCCCATCTCCACGTTGCCAACGCGATACACAATTTGTTCCCTTTCGAACTTGAGCATGGAACACCTCCCAAGTCTGAATTACCGGCCGTCGCGTCGCTGCTCACAGCTGGCGCAGTACGGACGCACGCTGGGCCGCCTTTTGGGCGCCTTCCGAAGAGGGCCCTCAGAGGCGCAATGCATGCGCGAAGAAGCGAGAGTATCCGGGGTATATAGTCAGTTCCAGATACTGGATGCGGTGCGACAAGTCAATCGCTTCCTGTCGCAGGCGCGTGTTGACGAGCATCTGCCTGGCGCCGGCACCGGCCGCGTTGCCGACCTGATCGATGCAATCTAGCGCAATCCCGGGGAGCATGCCAATCTGAATGGCCGAGACAGGGTCTATGTAGGTGCCGAAGGCGCCGGCGAGGATGATGCGGTCGAGCTGCTGATGCGTGATGCCCTCAGCATCCAGCAGTACGTCGATTCCCGAGCGAATCGCGCCCTTGGCCAACTGGATGCGTTCGATGTCGTACTGGCTCACCGTCACCTTGGGCGCATTGTCACTGCTCACTAGAACCAGTTCGTGCGTGCCACTGGCAGTCTTGTGTATTCGGGGGTGGCCGGGTTGGATGGCGCCGCGCGCGCTGAGCATGCCCGCCTGGCGCATGGCGGCTACGCAGTCGAGGATCCCCGAACCGCATAGGCCGATCGGTGGTGCGCCGTCGACCGTGACAAGGCGGATCTCGCCCGAGCCCGGTTCGATCCAAACGTGCTCGATGGCGCCGGGTGCAGCTTTCATGCCGCAGTCGATGTGCGCGCCTTCAAAGGCTGGGCCCGAGGCGCATGATACGGCGCGGATGCGTCCAGCGTGGGCCAGAGAAATCTCTGTATTGGTGCCGATGTCGACGCGCAAGCACGTTCGTGGTGCTTGGATCCAGGAGGCCAGGACCATAGCCACGTGATCTGAACCTACAAAGCCGGCCACAGCAGGGGGAAGATGGACATAGGCACCGGGCGCGGCGGCTAAGCCGACCTGGCGCGCCTTGATGTCCAGTGCGCGCACAACGCTCGCTACGTACGGGGCGAGCGCGAGTTGTCTAGTGGGCAGTCCCAGCAGAAGGTGATGCATGGCCGTGTTGCCGACCAGTGTGTACTCGAGGACATCTTGACACTGCAGAGCGTGAGCGGCGCACAAGGAAACCACCGTTGAATTGATCGCTTGCACGGCCGCGCTCTGTAGTTGGCGTGTGCCATCTGCATGCAGCATGGCATGATTGATGCGGCTCATGACATCTTCGCCGTACGAAACCTGTGGGTTGGCGATGCCGCGAGCCTCAATCACGTGCCCTGTGGCCAGATCCACCAGGTAGACCGCGATCTTGGTGCTGCCGAGGTCCACCGCGATGCCGTGTAGGCGCTGAGACGTGTCGCCGGGTTCAATGTGGACGAGCTCGTCGCCACGTAGCGTCACAGTGACGTTCCAGTCACCTGCCATAAGGGCGGGGCCGACGTGCTGCAGTAGCTCAGGATCAGGCGCCTCCAGACGGATGCCATATTGTGCAAACAGCGCGTCTTCAAGACGCGTCCAGTTGGAGCGGGTATCCTGCGAAGTAGCGGGGGGTAGGTCGATGCATTGCTTGCGTACCGGAGCCACGACTTGTACGGGGCGCTCTTCTGCCTCCAGCTTTAAGCGCTGCTCCTGTGGCTGGGAAGAGCACGGGATATCAACCACCGCGTCGCTGCGGATGACTGCGCGGCAGGCCAGACGATATCCCCTCGCAATGTCCTCGGGACTGAGGACCTTGGTTTCGGTCTCTGACAATGGCGAGGCTTGCCCCTGCAAGATGCGGACGCGGCAGCGGCCACAGGTGCCGACGCCCCCGCAGAACGATAGCATCCCTACGCCGGCCTGCCTCGCGGCGTCCATTATACTGATGGGTCGGGTGCAACGAGCGCGTCGCCCCACTGGCTCAAAGCGGATCTGAAACCGCTTTGCCTGCTCTACTTGAGGCATTGTTTCGATCCCTGGCTCTCAGAGTCGCTTCCCAATGCCTTGCTGCGTTCGACGCCAGACTCCAGTGCCACAGACAGGGGCCTGCCCGATTCGATCTCTCTCAAAATGGCCTCGGTGACCCCGCCGGGAGTCGCCGCCTGGCGGATATACTCTCTCAATCCCACTGCGTCACCAGAATGTGCCTGGACGGATCGCGCCCAGGCCAAGACTTGAGCGTAGTCAGGCAAGCCGTGCCTGGCGGCGGCAGTGAGCAGCTCTTCAGACTCAGTGGGGCACCCCAATGCCTCGCAGTAGCTCAGGGCGGTGGGAAGGCAGGTACAGAAGGCGGTGAAGGCGTCCATCTGCTCTTCATGCTCGAGAGTGAAGACGCGCAGCCCGAGTGCAGAGAGGATTCCCTGTGCCGATGCATTCTGGGCCGGATACATCGCAGCGATCCCCTTTTTAGCTCGCAGCGTGTACGGCGAGCTAGCCGTGACTCTGACACGTTGGTGCTCTGGCAATGAAACCGGCAGGCGGGCCAGGGGAACACCGGCCAGGAATGATATCAAGAGACCGTCTGGGCGCAACACACAGTCCGCTATGGCCTGGCGATCCTGTGGGCGCACGGTATAGATCACGATCGTGGAGTCGCGGACCAGCGCATGCCGGTCGCGGACGCATTCGGAGAGCCCCATACGGGCAAGCTTCCGACGGGTGTCGGCGGAGCCCCGATGGCACACGCGCAGCCTGCAACGAGGAAAACCTGCTTCCAGCAGTCCAGCTGCAACGGCCCGGCCAAAGTGCCCCGCGCCGAAGATGCCCAGAGCCGAGCTGTCAAGGAACCGGGAAGCGCAACTCATGGCAACCTGTTCCGCTGTCTGGGTGCTCACTTATCTGCTATCTCCTAAACAGCCCTGCGTTTCGGGGCACACCCATTCAGCGTACGCATATGGCCCTTCCAGATGCCTGGGCGCCGAGGGCATTGCCTTAAGTGGCCGTCCGGCTCGTGTTCGCGTGTGAGACGCACTACACGGCCGACAGTCCGCCATCTACGAGCAGGTTCTGTGCTGTGATGTAGCTGGCCTCATCGGAAGCCAGAAAGAGGATGGCGTTCGCCACGTCCTCAGGGAGGCACGGCCGTTTGATCGGGTAGCCGGCCTTTCTCACGTAGGCTTCCGGGTCGAACGGCTCGGTGCGGTCGATTGAGGCCATAGGAGTCACGACCATGCCGGGCGAGACCGCGTTCGCCCGTATGCCATGTTCTGCATACTGCACGGCAATGGTGCGGATCAGGGCATGTACGCCTCCCTTTGTTGCTGAGTAGGTGGCGTACCCTGGTCCGGTGATGAAAGCGCTAGTAGAACACAATGCCACGATGGTCCCCTGCCTACGCTGCATCATGACAGGCAACGCATACTTTAGCACGCCGAATGTGCCCTTGAGATTAATCCCGATCAGACGGTCCCACTGTTCCTCGGTGGTTGTCTCCACCTTCTCAAGTCGCCAGATCTCTCCGGCCGCCGTGACCACGATGTCTACCCAACCATATTCCTTGACAGTGAATTCCACCAGGGCCTTGTCCTCATCCCAATTGGACACGTCGCAAGCAAAGTAGCTTGCATCGCCTCCCTGCATTTTGATGGCCTCAGCCGTTTCCATCAGGGGCTGCTTGCGGCGTCCAGCCAAGACCACTTTGGCTCCTTCGCGTGCGAATAGATAGGAGGTGGCCTGCCCAATGCCCGTTCCGCCTCCTGTAATGAGTGCAACTCGTCCCTGCAGACGCAAGTTTTTCATTGTCTCTCCCTTCTTTGTGTTATCTCTTCTTGCGGGTCAGTGTGGTTTGGGCAAAGCCCCATCTTGGCGCTGGGCTGGTCGCCGTCTTGTCTCTTCTGCCAGTTGCTGCGCTCGAGGGCCATGTCGTAGAAGATGATTTGCACGCGGCCAAAGTGCCGCCGGAAGTAGGCCTTCAGGGGACGGTAAGCTTCCTGGTCCAGGAAGCTCAGATCCTGGTCGTCGCTCACATCGCGGTAGTGGCTCCCTACATAGACAAAGCCGAGCTTCTCATAGACGTGTACGGCGCGACGATTGGCCCCTGCCACGTCAAGGACGAGGCGCGGGAAACCCAGAGCGCCAAAATAGTAGGGTATGAACAGTTGTAGGCTCTCGCTGCCGTATCCCAGGTTGACGTAGGCAGGGTCAAAGCTGATGCCCAGGCGCGCAGATACTCGTTCGACGATCTCACGCAGGCTGATAGTCCCCAGCATGTAGCCGTCGGTATGTCGTTCCACTGCGTACCATAACCGCGTCGGGTCGCAGGCATGCATGCTGTACCAGATGCTGCGACTGACAGGGTTGCCGTTGGGAACGCCCCACAACGCAAGAAGTGGGTCGTTGGAGGTGCTCCAGCGGTCCATCTGATCGAGGTCGTCGCGCAGCAAGGTGCGCACCGTTACGCGCCTTCCTACAAGGCGCGTGACACAGGCTGAGCTCTGCACGCTAGACTCCGAGGGAGTGATCAAGCATGGGGAGCGCTCGGACCTCCCAGTCCATCCGGGCTTGCCATTGGCCCGGAGGTTCGCAGTTCGCTGGAGAGATCAAAAAAGCGCAACAACCTGTGCCGCAGAGCATAGTACTCGGTCTGCTGGGCCAAGTTGTCCTCTTCTGCAACTGCCGTGAACGCACGCAGGATGCAGCTTGCTGCGACCTCCGGCGGGCGTCTGCGAGGACGCTGCCATGGGAGCTTGCACGTGCCGCTGCAAGCAATGCCGACTAGGTCCGTCAGAACCACGGGCTCGGGCTCGGTACGCAGAGAAAACGCGAATGAGATGTGGTGCCCTGGCATGTGTTCGAGTGCCACTTCACACAGCTCTGGCTGCGAGCAATTGGCCATGATAACCAAAGCAAAATCGTCAGCGCCAAGTTCATCGACGGAGCGGACTGCCACGTTCAAGAGCTGAGAAAGGGCGATAGCGATAGGCTGTGAATCGCTGTCCACGGCCACCAACGCCGTGAGTTGCCAGTCATACTCACGCATGAGCGCCAGCAGTCGGTACAGCGTTACTCCGATGTCACGGTGGGCAATGGTCTTGCTTTGGTAGAGAGGTACATTCAGACCATCATCCTGTGCTGTGCCGAGCACTACCATTCCATACTCTGCGTAAAAGTGGTCTTTGAGGCTGAGGACCTGGCGAGGGGAGAACTCCAGGTGACGCATGGATGCAGAAAGCGCCTCGCGGATACCACTCACATCTGCTGATGGCGGCGCCTGCAGGAGTGCCTGCCGCAGGTGTTGTTCGGCTGCCGCAAACTCCTGCAGCCCGATATGGCAGTTTGCCTGCGCCAGTTCCAGCTCCCAATCGTCGGGGAACTGCTGAGCCAAGGCTTCAAAACCAACCAAGCCTTCGCGATAGCGTCCCTGAGCGCAGTCCACAAAAGAGAGCTCGTAGCGGGCACCGGGATCCTCAGCATCCAGTGCCAGGCAGTTGCGGAACGCGTCTGCCGCTTCGGGGTAGCGCTCTAGATCGCTCAAGGCGCGGCCGAGGTTGAAGTAGGCTTCGCTGTCACCGCCCAGAAGAGCAGCGCTGCGGAATTCATCGGCGGCCTTGGTCAACAGGCCCTTGCGCTGGTAGTGGTGGCCGAGCGCAGTGTGCGCACTGGCCATGCTCGGATCGGCCTCCACTGCTCGCTTGAACTCAACCATGGCCTCGTCCATGCGGCCGAGGCTCTCCAGGTGTTGTCCCTTCTCCAAGTGCTGATATGCTTGACCGTGCTTGAACTCTGAGAGCATTCCCATTTCCTGCGCCATGTCGAGACGGCTTGCCGGGCATTATAGTACAATCATAGAAGGTGTCAAAGCCATCGTCGCCGCTCCGTCCGGTTCATTGCGGGGGCGGCTGGCCACCGTTCAGGGCTCTGTGTCCGGGTCCGGCCAGATCCAGTGCCGCGGGCTGAGATTGACACAACGTCTTGATTCGTGGTAAGCTGGGATTGGACGTGTTGCCA
>CAYZKS010000101.1:3014-11930 GCA_964478725.1 uncultured Anaerolineales bacterium | reverse complement strand
GCCTGGTGGATTGCTGAGGGCCTGGATGCCACGTATCTCGAAGCCTTTGACGGTCTGTACGTGTACAAAGTGACGCATGCTGACTTCCCTGATGACTATCTCAAAGCCTCACGCTGGGCTCGCAACGTACGTAGCTGGGAGCAGAAGACCGGGCTGCGCAAGCTGTGGTGGGGAACGCTCATGCCTGGGTATGACGACCTGCGTTCCGGCTGCCAGGCTGACCTGCGAGGGCCCTTGAAGCTTCACAGACGTGAGCGCGAGGATGGCGCCTTCTATCAGGCTACCTTTGAAGCCGCTCTGGCCAGCGCACCGGACGGGTTGTGGATCAACAGCTTCAATGAGTGGGTCGAAGGCACGTACATCGAGCCCAGCCAGAAGTACGGGGAGCGCTACCTGCAGCTCACGCGCGAGTTTGCTGCTCGCTTCAAAGCGCCCTGACGGCGTGGACCGGCCCAATCAGTGCTGGAACTAGCGCGGTGGTCGGTTGCCGCCAGGCTCAGAGCTCACTCATAGTCTACCTCAAACCAGGTCGTGTTCTTGACCGGAAGCCCGGCCGCGTGCCTTAGCGCGTCCTCCAGGATGGTAAGGTGCACGGGACAGCCTGGCACCCATGAGCCTCTATCTCTGGCCTCGCGCTGGCACTTGCCGATGTAAAGGCTTGCCCCCTCCAGGCCGGCATCTGGTATGGGTGCGTTCGTTCCATAGACAACGTTGATGTGCCCCAACGACTTCTGGATGCTCTCCAGCTCGCCACTCAGTCTGAGCTCTCGCAGTGCCAGCGCCACTTGGCCAACGCACCCTGAGCAGGCCGTGCCGGCGAACAGCTGCACGCCCTCGCACGGACTGAAGTCATACCTTGGCAGCACAAAGGGCCGCCGGATGCGCGACAGGGTCTCTCCCAGGAGCGTGATCTCCTTGGCCGACATGGGGCCAAGGCCCGCCTCAGAAGCCAAGTGCATCACCGGCACCGTCTCCGGCCGGATGCCCATGATTCGACAGCACGTGGCATCGACCGCCACCCGGTTTGCGCCCGCGACGATCAGACCCAGCGCCACGGGCTCGCCCGCTACCGGTCCTTGCCCCTCCTGACCGATGGTGCCATCTGCGACGATGAGATGCGATGTGACCAGCCTGTTGAGATCAACGATGCCTTGCTCCAGCCCGATGAAATGCAGCTTGCGTTTGCCGCTATGAGGCAGTACGCCTTTGGTGTTCTTCAAGCTGAGGCTGACTACGGTCCCGGTGTGCGTCTTGAGCACAGGCACGTTCATCAACACGTCTGCTTCCAGCGCCGTCCGGGAGACGCTAATGCTCTGCAGCAGCGTGCCTCCTGGACAGGGCATCTCGACCGCGTCCCTGTTCAGGTCTACGAGCGAGGCCCCGCAACGGCATGCGAGTTCATCGTACTTGAGCGTCTGGAACACCCTGCGGGTATCGTGCCCCACGCCCGACCCATCGCCGATCAAGACCTCGGCCGCGCCTGCGTCTCGCACACAGTGTGCGATGGCCTCAACCACAGCCGGGTTGGTTGTGGAACCAGTGGTGTGATCGCGTGCGCAGATCAGGTTGGGTTTGATCAACACGTGCGCACCTGAGGCGACGAACTTTGATAGCCCGCCCAGGTCGGACAGCGCCTGCCGGACGGCGTGGTCGATGTTCTCTTGGCGCACCTTGCGAATGGATACGGTCTGCATGACGGTCCTTGGCGGCAGAGAGTGAGGGCAGCACGCGCCAGAGGATCAGCAGCGGATTCCCGCTATCGCTGCGGGGATGCACCGGCCTGCGTGCAGGTGGACGCCTCCAGGGATCCATGTTGCAGCATCCCTGAGCTGTGCCGCCCATGCCTGGGCGGCAGTGACGAGTCAGTGCCGACCTGCGCCGAAAGTGGGATGACGGTGCGCAGCCAGGGATACCAGGCGACTGATCAGTTCAGCGTGTGAAAGGCCTACCAGTTCGGCCGCCATCGCCGTGCTGGTGGAAGAGGAGACATCGGCATTGGGGTTCACGTCCAGGACGAAGGGAATCCCGTCGCGCAAGCGCATGTCGAGCCGGGCGTAGTCGCGGCAATTGAGCGCGCGGTAAGCGCGGATGGCGGTCCGCTCGATCAGGTCGAGTACCTCCTTGTCCAGTACCGCGGGCAGGCGCAACTGGATCTGTTCGTAGTGCCGCGAACCAGGGCTGAACTTGGAGTCAAAACTGCACAGGCGTTCGCGCACATCCGCAAAGGCTGAGAAGTCCATCTCGGCGGGAGGCAGCATTTGCACACGCCCGTTGCCCACCAACGAGATGTGCAGCTCGCGGCCGTCAATAAACTCCTCGACCAGGGCTGGTTCGTCAAATGTACGGATGACGTAGGCCACGCGCTCGTGAAGTTGCTCCGGCGTCAGTACGACGGCCTCTGGAGTCAAGCCGACGCTACAGTGTTCCATGGCTGGTTTTACAATCGCGGGGAAGCGATTCCAGCCGTCTGGCTCAAGGTTGGCGTAGACGCGAGCGCTGGGGGTTGGCACCCCATGACTCTGTAGCCTGCTTTTGACCAGAATCTTGTCCCAGCTCATGGCCAGCGTTGGGGCGGTCGAGCCTGTGTACGTGAATCCAAGCATGCTCAACTTGCGGGCCACCAACACGTCGCTGCGAGGGACCCCAGGCAGGCATTCGCACCAGTTGAAGACGATGTACTCAGCTGGATCATATACGGACAGAACGGAGGCCAGGTCCGTGCTGCTAACCGCAACGACCGTCACCGGGTGGCCGAGGGCAGAAAGGCTCGTGGCAAGCGGCAGAACTTCGCGCTGCACCTCTTCTATGTCGGTGGGCTGCCAAGAGAGGTCCAGGTCATATAGCAGCAAGATGGGTATGTCGGTTCGATGCATCGGTGCAGCCATTGCACGCCGCCTGTCCAATTTCATCGCGCTGGCTGCAAGGGAATCACTCGTGACCATGACTGATTGCACTCGCTGCCGCGCGCATGCCAACAATAACACGAGTGTGCGGGAGTGTCAAATTGCGTCGCCAAGTGAACGCGTTCATGGCGTTTTTGCAGCTGGGCATGCCTGTGCTATACTGTCAGTTCCTGACTGTATGGGTTCGATCTGTCTGAATGCCGAAGGTGAAGTGATCGATCACAATGTGGTGCTGATGCGCTGATGGCTGTGCAGCATGGACCGTCGCAAACCACGCTGGGGCGCGATGTTCAAGAGCTCACGCAGTTGACGCAGGCCGTGACGGCTGCCACCTCGGTCGCGTTGGATGACGCTCAGGTCTTCCAGGCGCTGGCCTGCGAGTTCGCCCGGTCTGACAAGTACGCCGCGAGCGTGTTCCTGCTTACAACAGACGCATCGCGCCTAGTGCTTGCGGCCACTTCGCACCACCCATCGCGTCTGCAGGAACTGGAGCACTTCGTACCGGCTGAGGGCATTCGCCCGCAGGGCTTCTGCATCGACCTCGTCAGTTCGCGCACCTGCAACGCGGTAGCTAGGCACGGGCAAACGCTGCGTGTGCGCGTCGACCATCTGCTCGGCGAGCTGTTCCCCTCCCGACCTCCACCGGCAGTGTCCCAAGACCTCGGGTACTGGCAGCGTGATGCCGTCCTTACCCCCTTGTACCGGCGCGGGCGCATCATAGGCCTCTTTGCCATGTCTTCGGCCGAGCTGCCCGCGGACTCGATCACATTGGTCAGTGGCATCGCGCTCTACATCTCATGTATCCTGGAGGTGGCTGGGGCACGTGCCGGGTGGCGGCGCGGCGAGGAGGCCCTGCGCCGCAGTGAAGAGAAATACCGCACGCTGTTCGAAAGGGTGCCCATCGGATTGTACCGCACCACGACGGACGGTGGAATTCTGGATGCCAACCCGGCCCTGGTTCAAATGCTGGGCTACCCTGACAAACAATCCCTGCTCGCGGTCAACGTGCTGGATATCTTCGGGGATCCGCAGCAGCGCCGGGCAGAGCGAGCGCTGGTGGAGCGTGACGAGATTGTGCGTGGCTATGAAGTGCGGCTGCGTCGCCGCGACGGCAGCGAGATCTGGGCTGCTGACACCGTGCGCGCCATCCGCGACGCCAGCGGCCACGTGGCCTGGTACGAGGGCAGTATCGAAGACATCACTGCACGCAGAGAGAGCGCGGAACGTTTCCGCCAGATGACCGAGGTGATCCCTGTCGCTTTCTGGATGCTCTCACCAGACTTTGAGCGCGTACTTTACGCCAGCCCCGCCACCGAGCACATCTTTGGCCGGCCCTGCGAGGACTTTTGCCGGCAGCCCTTGCTGTGGCTGGAGACGGTCCACCCCGACGACCGTGAGCGCGTGCACGTCTTCTGGACCGAACATGCAGGGGAGCCTGTGGAACTACAGCACCGCATCGTGCGGCCAGACGGCCAGGTCCGCTGGGTCAAGGACGTGAATCGTCCCGTGCGGGACCGCGAGACTGGAGCCCTCCTCATGCTCACCGGCTACGTCGAGGATGTCACGGAGCTGGTGCATGCAACCGAGGCCCTGCGATCCAGTGAGCGGACCTTGCGCCTGCTGCTGGATGCGGTGTACGAATCGGTGGCGCTAGCGGATCGTGAAGGAACTGTGCTGGCGGCTAACAAAGCCTTTGCCGAGAGACTGGGCATGGAGCCTTCGGCAGTCATCGGCTTGAAGCCGCTCGAGTTGTGGCCGTCAGGCCTGGCTGAGCACAGGATGGCAGTTCTCAGCGAGGTCATTCGCACGCGCCGACCGGTGCGCACCGAGGACGAGCGGTATGGACGGCGTTTTGACTGGGTCGTCTATCCCATGTTGGACGCTCTGGGGAACGTGGAGCATGTCGCTCTGTATGCTCGGGACGTCACCGAACAGAGACGCGCAGAGGCCCAGTTGGCGCAGTCCACCAGGCTCGCCTCCCTGGGCACGTTGGCAGGCGGCATCGCGCACGAGCTGCGCAATCCCCTGGCCGTAATCTCGGCGGGCGCGCAGTTGCTGGATGAGCATCTCGACGACCCCGTCGTGTGCCACCAGTGCGTTGGGATGATTCGAGCGGCCACTGAGCGCGCCTCCGAGACTATCGAGAGCGTGCTCAAGCTCGCGGGCGGCCTAGACGCGGCCAAGACCGCCGTCGATGTGAACCTGGCGCTTCTTAGATCAACTGCCCTGCTGCAGTCGCGGATGGCTTTGCAGGACATCAAGTTGCGCCGCAGGCGCCAACCCGGTCTGCCCAAGGCCTACGGCAACGCCCACCTTCTGCAACTCGCCTTCTTCAACCTCATCTCCAACGCCTGCAACGCCATGCCCCACGGCGGAACTCTGACCATCACCACGCGCGTGGCCGAACCTGGCTGGATCATTGTGCGCTTCCGCGACACCGGCCACGGCATCGCCCCGGAGATTCTGCCCAGAATCTTCGATCCCTTCTTCAGCACCATGCCGGTGGGCGAAGGCAGCGGACTGGGACTGCCAGTAAGCCACCGCATCATCGAACAGCACGGCGGCAGCATCGAGGTGCGTAGCCAGGTGGGCAAAGGTGCCGCCTTTGCAGTTCGACTCCCTGCGGCCAGCCGCGACAGCGCGCCCTCCCTACCACTCTGGACGGACGCGACTGACGCCCGCGGCGCTGTGGAAAGCACTTGACATCCGCATCTCACGCCAGCCGCGTTCGAAATGCACACTACCAAGGAGGTGTAGCATGACAACACTTCGCCGGCCCAGGCGGCGCCCACCTGCCAGGCGTCGTCCAGCCTTGGGCCCTCGGGGGTGGCCGTGACACACAAGCCGATGCGGATTCTGGTGGCCGACGACGAACCCGACCTGCTCTGGGCCCTCAAGCACGCCCTGACCGATGCGGGCTTTGAAGTAGTCACTGCAAGCGACGGGTTACACGCTTTGTCGTCGGCCCAACGCCATCGTCCCGACCTGATCGTTCTGGACGTGCTCATGCCGGGGCTGGATGGTTTGGAGGTCTGCGCCCGGGTGCGCCGCGACCCCAGCCTGGCTTCGGTGCCCATCCTGTTCCTGACAGTGCGTGACGACATCGAGGCCCGCGTCAATGGACTGGAGCGCGGCGGCGACGACTACCTGATCAAGCCCTTTGACATGCGCGAGCTGGAGGCGCGCGTCAAGGCCTTGCTGCGGCGTGGTCGCGCCCTGGGGAACCCGGACAGCGATACCCCGGATTTCGTGCTCAGGGTGGGCGGTCTGAGCCTGGACCTGCATCGTCGCCAGGCGCACGCAGGACAGCGCATGGCACAACTGACGCCCATGGAGTTCGACCTGCTGCACTACCTGATGCTCCACCCCAACGAAGTGCATTCCTCCTCGGCTCTGCTGCAAGCGGTGTGGGGCTATACCTTTGGCGCAGGCAGCCCCGGCCTGGTGCGCTGGCACATGCGCAACCTGCGCAGCAAGATCGAGATCGATCCCACGCACCCGCTGTACGTTTGCACCGTGCCGCATCAGGGCTACGTGTTCGTGGCCTGAACGCTGCGCTGTCCCCCGATCCGGGCGCAGTCTCGGCTCCCCGCCATCGCCGCCAGTCGCCCAAACGCAACCCTAACGCAAACCTAGCACAAAGCCAACGCCACCAGCCTTACAAGTGCGTATCATCCTGCATAGTCGTACTCATCCCTGGTCTGGGCCTCCCCGGCCTTCCACAACATGGCTCGGCATGCGCTGAGGCAGTACATGGACACGCATTGCACAACATGGCAGACTGGCGAGCATTGGTACGCGGTACACACCAAGCCGCGCATGGAGTACATGGTGCGTGACCTCCTGCTAAACCGGGGCATCAGCGCCTACTTGCCGCTGCTCGCAGTGGCCCACCGGCGCTCTGAGCGCTCCAGACCCGACAGACCCTTCCTGGCCCGCTACCTGTTTGCTCGCATGAACCTGGCCCGGATTTCGTTTTCCTCCATTAACTGGTCGCCCGGCGTGACGCGAGTCGTGAGCTTCGGCGGCCGGCCAGCAGTGGTTCCCGACGAGGCCGTCCAGTGGCTGCGTCACCGCCTGGCGCAGATCGACCCCGGGGACTACCTGCAGGGGCTGCCGCTGCGACCCGGCGACCGTGTGCGGGTGAGCGGCGGGCCTCTGAAAGACCTCGAGGCATTGTTCGAAAGGCGTCTGTCGTCCCGAGGGCGCGCGCAGGTGTTCATCGAAATCCTGGGCCGCCTCACGTCCTGCCAGATCGACCTCAACTCCCTCGAACGCGTGGCAGGCTAAGGCGCGACAAGAAACCGAAACCTGACTCGAAACCTGGTTTCTCGTCAAGAAACCAGGTTTCTCCGCCGCTTCGTTCTGACGCCGCAACCAACAGCGGTGCCGGAACTGCGGAGCCTGCCCGCATTCCAGAAACCGGGTTTCTCGCAGAAACCCGGTTTCTAGGAGCCTTGTTTCTCCCGGCAACCCGCTCCCCAGCCCTCCCGAAACCTGGTTTCTGGTCCAAGAAACCAGGTTTCTAAGCAGCCATCTTCTGCCCCATCGCGGCGTATGTCACATGATCGATTGGAACGGCGCTTGCATCGCTGCCCTGTGGATCGCCGGCCTGGCCGTGCTCCTGGCCACCCTCAGCCACGCCCGCTGGCTGTCCGGCGCGCAGGGCCTGCGCCTGGGCGCCGTGCTCAGCACCCCGGACTTTTCGTTGGCCTGCGACTTGGGCTTGGCACTGTTCAGCCTCGGCCTGTGCCTGAGTGCTCGCCCGCTGTGGCAGCGCGTCGCCTGGGGCCTGCTGGCCGTGTTGTACGCGGCCCTGGCCCTGAGCGAGACGCGCAAGCCGCGGCGTGCGCCGTTGGAAACGCCGCGCGCAGCGCTGGCCCCGCTGGACCCACCCCAAGCGGCCGCCGCTGCCGGCAACCAGGCCGGCGGTGCGTGCCGCCTGCGTGTCCTCCAGCCCTGGAAGCGCCGCCTTGCCAGCATACTGCAACGCTTCGAGCTGTGGTGGGCGCTGGCTGCCCTGCCCTTGCTGCTCCTGCCCGGCCGGCATTCGGCCCTCGCTTTGGCGGCCATCGCGCTGTGGTGGGCCCTGCGCAGCGTGGCCTGGGGGCGGACTGGCCTGCGCACGCCCCACGATGCGCCGGTGGCCCTCTTGCTGTGCATGCTGCCCGTGACCCTGTGGGCCTCGGCGGATGTGACCATGACCCTGCCGGCCCTGTACCAGCTCATCGCCGGCGTTGCGTTGTTCTACGCCCTGGCCAACTGGGCAACCACCCCGCAGCGCCTGGCCACGGCCACGACCCTGTGGGTGCTGGGCGGGGCGGGACTGGCCGCGCTGGGCCCCCTGGCCGCCACCAACTGGGGAGCGAGCAAGTTCTTCAATGCCCTGCCCGTCTTGACCCGCCTGCACGCCTACGTGAAACCGCTGTGGATGGAGGACATCAACGCCAACGTGCTGGGAGCCGGGCTGGCCGCGCTGTGGCCGCTGACGGCCGCCTTGCTGCCCGCCCCTCTGGGCGCCTCGCCCTGGAAGGCGACCCTGGCGCGCCTGGGCCTGGCAGGCGCCTCGCTGGCCATGGCAGCGCTGCTGCTGCTGACCCAGTCGCGCGGGGCGCTGCTGGCGCTGGCAGGAGCGCTGGCCTTCATGGGCCTGCTGCGCTGGCCGTGGCTGCGTTGGCTGGGCCTGCTGGCGGCCGTTGCGCTCGCGCTATGGTTGTGGCGCGCGGGCGCCCCCTTCTTGCAGCGCTGGGGCGAGTGGCTCTCCAGCGGCGGCACGCTCACCAGCCTGGCCGGGCGCCAGGAGGTCTGGTCGCGCGCGCTCTACATGACCCAGGACTTTCCCTTCAGCGGCATCGGCCTGGGTACCTTCGACCTGGTGCAGCCGCTGCTCTATCCCTTCTTCCTCTCCGCCGGCCTGGTGCACCACGCCCACAACCTGTTCCTGCAAGTGGCCGTGGACCTGGGCCTTCCCGGACTGATCGCCTACCTGGCCCTGTGGCTGGGCTGCTTCCAT
>CAYZKS010000101.1:0-2914 GCA_964478725.1 uncultured Anaerolineales bacterium | reverse complement strand
CCCAGAAACCCGATTTCTGAGAGAAACCCGTCTTCTGAGCACGTCCCGCCCTGGCTCCCCAGCCTGGCCTTGGGCCTGCTCGGCAGCCAGACCGCCATGACCCTGCACGGCCTGCTGGACACACCCGTATGGTCCAACAAGCTCGCCTTTCTGCCCTGGTTCGCCTTCGGCCTCTCCGCCGCCCTGTGGAAATGGGTGACTACTGCCAACGGACGCGCCAACGGACTAACGGACATCGCCAATCAGGAAGCTTCCGTTAGTCCGTTCAGAGTCCGTTGACAATTACCCCTCCTGTGCTACAATGAGCGCGTTCCCATCCCTCCTCCCGAGGTGCAGCCATGAAAGCGCTCATCACCGGCGGCGCAGGCTTTATCGGCAGCCATCTCTGTGCTTACCTGCTCTCTCAGGGCCACGCCGTGGCCGCCATCGACGACCTCTCCAGCGGGCGGCTGGAGAACCTCCAGGCATGCATCGGCCGACCGCACTTTCAACTAGCCATCGACACCATCACCAACGAGGTGGTGATGGACCGCCTGGCCAGCGAGTGCGATGCCATCTTCCACCTGGCCGCGGCCGTGGGCGTCGAGATGATCGTGCGCTCGCCGGTGCACACCATCGAAACCAACATCATGGGCGCCGCCGCCGTCTTTCGCGTGGCCAATCGCTACCGGCGCAAGGTGCTCCTGACCTCCACCTCCGAGATCTATGGCAAGAGCGACAAGCTGCCCTTTGCCGAAGACGACGACCGCGTGCTGGGGCCCACCACCCGCAGCCGCTGGAGCTACTCCACCTCCAAGGCCGTGGACGAATTCCTGGCCCTGGCCTACCACAAGGAGCGCGGCCTGCCCGTGGTGATCGTGCGCCTCTTCAACACCATCGGCCCGCGCCAGACCGGTCGCTACGGCATGGTGGTGCCGCGTTTCGTGGCCCAGGCCCTGGCGGGCGAGCCGCTCACGGTCTACGGCGATGGCAGCCAGACGCGTTGCTTCGCCGACGTGCGCGACGTGGTGCGCGCCATCGTAGCCCTGGCCGAATGCCCGCAGGCCAACGGGCAGATCTTCAACCTGGGCTCGACCCGCGAGGTGCGCATCGCCGACCTGGCCCGCACCGTGATCGCTCTGACCGGCAGCCGCTCCGAGATCCAGTACGTGCCCTACGAGCGCGCCTACGAGGCCGGCTTTGAAGACATGCAGCGCCGCGCGCCCGACACGCGCCGAGTCGAGGCGCTGATCGGCTGGCGTGCCACTACCCCCCTGGAAGACAGCATCCGCGCCGTAGCCGAAGAACTCAGGACAGCAGGCAGTTGACAGTCTCCAGTGGCCAGTAACCGGAAACCCCGTCTGTGCGGGGCGGTACGGCCGGAAACCGGAAACTGGAAACTGGCAACCGGCAACCAGTAACTGCCAACCTTTTCTCTTTCCCCCGGTTCTTCTTTGTGTGCTTGGTGCCTTCGTGTGAGAGGAGCCTGATCGCATGCACATCGTCGTGATCGGCATGGGCTACGTCGGCATCCCCTGCGCCGCACTGCTCGCCGACGTGCCCGGCTTCCACGTCACCGGCGTGCAGCGCCGCTCGCCGCGCTCCGGCTGGAAGATCGACGCCCTCAACCAGGGCCGCAGCCCCTTCGAGGGCCACGAGCCCGGCCTGGCCGAGCTGCTGCAGCGCGTCGTCCTGCACAAGCGCACCCTGTGCGTCACCGACGACTACAGCGTCTGCCGCCGCGCCAACGTCATCCTCTTGGACGTGCAGACCCCCGTGGACGGCGCTCACGCCCCGCAGTACGACAGCCTGCGCCAGGCCGCCGCCGAGGCGGGCCGCTGCCTGCGCCGCGGCGCCCTGGTGGTGGTCGAATCCACCGTCGCCCCTGGCACCACGCAGCATATCGTGGCCCCCATCCTGGAGCAGCAGTCCGGCCTGCGCCCCGGGGCGGACTTTTCCCTGGCAGCCTCCTACGAGCGCGTCATGCCCGGCCGCCTGCTGGAGTACCTCATCCACCTGCCGCGCGTCGTGGGCGGCATCGACCACAAGAGCACGCGCCGTACCGTGGAGCTCTACCGCCGCATCGTGCACGCCCAGATCATCCCCACCGACTGCCTGACCGCCGAGCTGGCCAAGACCGTGGAGAACACCTACCGCGACGTCAACATCGCCTTTGCCAACGAGATGGCGCTGGTGTGCGAGAGCCTGGGCGTGGACGTGTTCGAGCTGCGCCGCCTGGTGAACTCGCGCCCCGATCGCCACATGCACTTGCCCGGCGCGGGCGTGGGCGGCCATTGCCTGCCCAAGGACCCCTGGCTGCTCAACCACGGCGCCAACACCTACGGCTGCAAGGCCGTGCCCTCTGTGCTGCTCAGCGTCGCGCGCGGCATCAACGAGCGCATGCCCGTGCACATGGCCGACCTGGCCCAGGAGGCCCTGGCAGGCGCAGGCATCGCCCTGGCCGATGCCCGCGTCACCGTCCTGGGCGTGGCCTACCTGGAGGACTCGGACGACACGCGCAACACCCCCGCCGCCCCGCTCATCCGCGCCCTGCGCCAGCGCGGCGCCCAGGTCACCGCCCACGACCCCTTTGTGCGCCTGGCCGACTGGGAAGCGCTGGGATTCAATCATAGCGAAACGGAACTCTCACACGGAGAACACAAAGCACACCAAGAGGTACGGGAGGCGGGAATAGGCGAAAATGTCGAGGCTCCGGGATTGCAGAACGAGGAAGGTAGGCTGGCCGATCACAACCGACTCGCTGCGGCCTGGGTCGCTGCCGGCTCTTCTTCGGCCTCCGTGGTTGATCCCCCCGTTCACTACACCCAGGACCTGGACGCGGCGCTGCAGGGAGCGGACTGCGCCGTGCTCGTCACCAAACACCGCGCCTACCTGGGCCCCGAGCTGCTGCAGGCCGCCCAGGCCATGCGCACGC
>CAYZKS010000100.1:0-12001 GCA_964478725.1 uncultured Anaerolineales bacterium | reverse complement strand
CTCGCGCACGCGTGGGATGAAGAAACAGCGCGCGAGATGCCCGGCCTCCGGGGTGGCGTCAAGCTCGGGATGGCGCTTGGAACACTGCTGACGCGCAAAGGGGCAGCGCGGGGCGAAGGAGCAGCCAGGCGGGTATTCCGCCGCCGAAGGCACGCAGCCTGGTATGGTCTGCAGGCGCAGCTTGCGGGTCGTCTGCGGGCTGTGGCTCAATCTCAGTGGATCCACGCGCGGCATACACGCCAGCAGGCCGCAGGTGTAGGGGGCGGATGGCCGCCGAAAGATGTCGTGCACCGGCCCGATCTCGAACAGCTCGCCTGCGTACATCACGCCCACGCGGTCTGCGACGTGGGCGATCACCGCCAGGTTGTGGGTGATGAACAGCACCCCCGCGTTGACCGAGCGCTTCAGCTCCACCACCAGGTCCAGGATTTGCGCTTCCGTGGTCACGTCCAGGTTGGAGGTGGGCTCGTCCAGGATGAGCAGGTCGGGATCGGGTGCCAACGCCATGGCGATCACGGCCCGCTGCTGCTGCCCGCCGCTGAGCTGGTGGGGGTACCTGTCTACGATCTCAGGCGGCGAGGGGATGCGCACCTTCTCCAGCAGCTCCAGGGTGCGGTCGCGCACGCTGCGGGTGACCAGCTCAGGTCGGCGCTGCACCGCCTCGTCGATCTGATCGCCGATGCGCAGCACCGGGTTGAGCGCAGCGTGGCAGTCCTGGTAGACCATCGTGACGCGCCGACCCCACACGGCCCGTCGTTGCGCCTGGCTCGCCGAGGCCAGGTCCACTGCCTCCTGCTGGTGGCCATTGTGGCCGTTTAGCACCACGCTGCCCGACGTCACCCTGCCGCCGGGAACGTCGCCGATGAGCGCGCTGGCCAGCGTGGACTTGCCGCAGCCGGATTCCCCCACGATGCCCAGCGTCTCACCCGCGTAGATCTCCAGGCAAACGTCTCGCACGGCTTCGGAATGGCTGTTGTACTCGACCGACAGGTTGCGTACCTGGATGACCGGTTGTTTGTTCATCACACTATGTCACCATCATGGTTCGGATCACCCGTGCGGCTCGGGCCTGGCGCTGAGTTGGCTTTCCAGCGCGTCGGCAATGATGCTCACCGATACCACCAGCAGGGAGATCGCCATCACCGGAGCGAGGGCCATCCACGGCGCGATCTGGATGTAGGCGCGCGCGCGGCTGACCATCAAGCCCCAATCCGGGTCAGGTTCCTGCACGCCCAGCCCCAGAAAGCCGAAAGACGCGGTGAGCAGGACGGCATAGCTGACGCGGATGGAGATCTCGACCACAATTGGACTCCAGATGTTGGGAAGGATCTCGCCGAACAGGATGTAGGGTGTGGACTCTCCTCGCAGGCGCGCCGCCTGCACGAACTCCAGGTCTTTGACCGCCAGCACCGCGCTGCGGATGACTCGCGCGATCTCGGGGATGTAGACGATGCCCACTCCGAGGATCACGGGGATGCGCGTGCGGCCCAGGGTCGCCAGCAATAGCAGGGCGAGCAGCATGCTCGGCAGCGACAGCCACGCATCCGCCACGCGCATGATGATCTCGTCCACCCACCCGCCGGCGTACCCGCTGATCAGACCGAGGAGGGTCCCGAGCACAACGCCCAGCAGCGCTGCAATGACTGAGGTGCTGAGGATACCGCGTGTGCCATGGATCACCCGGCTCAGGATGTCGCGTCCGAGGTTGTCTGTGCCCAGCAAATACTGGCTGGATGGAGGCTGCGTGGGTGCATCGAAGTGGATTTCGGTCGCAGGGTAAGGCGCAATCACGTTCGCCAGAGCGGCGAACAGCACAAAGACCACCAGCACGCCTGCTGCGGCCGTGACAGACCAATCCGACCAGAGGAACGACAGCCTGGCGCGCCAGCGCTCCCCTGCGCCAGGGGTTGCGCGCCTGATATGCATAGGGCCAGCCGCAAATGCCGACTGCTTGTATGGTTTGAGCCGTTTCATACGTAACGAATGCGGGGATCTAGCAAGGCGTAGGTCACATCCGCGACAAAGTTGGCAAAAACGATCATGGTGGCCAGCACCAGCGTCGTGGCCTGGAGCAAGGGAACGTCGTTTTTCTCCACACCTGCCAGCAGCAGGCGGGCTACGCCGGGGTAGCCATAGAACGTTTCCACGACGACCAGTCCCCCAAACAGCCATGCCAGGTTGTTGAAGATCACGGTCACCGTGGGCAAGAGGGCATTGCGCAGCGCGTGCTTGATCACCACCTCGTGGTATGGGAGCCCTTTGAGCCTGGCGGTGCGCACGTAGGGGCTGTTGAGCACGTCAACCACGCTGGCGCGCACCATGCGCACGATGTAGGCCAGGATGGCCAGCGTCGCGGTCAGCGCTGGCAGGATCAACCGCTGCAAGTTCTGCCACGGCGCGGTGCCTTCATCCATGAGGCTGGAGGGGGGCAGCCATCCCAGCCAGGTGCTGAACAGCAGCGTCAGAAACACGGCGCTCACGAATTCGGGGAGCGAGAGGCCGATCAGAGAGGTGATCGAGATGAAGCGGTCGCCCAACCGGCCGGCGAACACGCCCGCCAGCACGCCCAGGACCAGGGCCGTGGGAATGCAGAAGAGAAACCCGATCGCGCCCATGAACAGCGAGTTGCGCAGGCGCAGGAGCAGCACTGGCGTGATCTCGCCGTTCAGGTACCCCGAGAAGCCCAGGTCGCCGCGCACGGCATGGGACAGCCAGTTGACATAGCGGATCGGCGCCGGCTGGTCCAGCCCCAACCGCGCGCGCAGAGCGGCCAGGGCTTGTTCGGTCGCCTTGTGGCCCAGCAAGAGCTGGGCCACGTCGGACGGCATGGCAGAGGTGATGGCAAAGATCAGCAACGTCACCAGGAACAGGGTCAGCAGCATCAGCCCGAAGCGCCGGGCCACAAAGCGTACCCATCCTCCATCCATGGCTAGGCAGGCTGCCTCCCCTCGAGGTTCTGCATGCTCTAGCCCTCCGCCAACCAGACCCTGCGCGGATCGAGCCCAGCATTCGGATGGGGCACAAATCCCTGCACGCGCTTGCGCGCCAGGCAGCGCATGGGAGCATGATAGGCAATGATCTGCCCTCCCTCTTCGATCAGCATGCGTTGCAGTCGGGCGTACATGTCGGCGCGCTTGGCCTTGTCGAGCTCTCCCAGGGCCTCGTCCAGCAGGCGATCGAACTCCGGGTTCTTGTAGTGCGTCTCATTCCACTCTGCCGTTGAGTAGTAGGGGATGCGCAAGTCCTGGTCCACCGTCGGCTTGGTCCACCACTCCACCGTGCCCAAGGGCTCCACCATCCACTGCTCGGAGTAGTAGGGGTCTGCCGGGACGCTCTCCACCTTGACCGTGACGCCGGCCTGTTTGGCCCACTCGGCGAAAGCCAGCGAGAACTCGAGGAAGCCCGGGATGTCGTTGATGGCCCACAGCGTCACCTCCAGGCCGTTGGTGTAGCCTGCCTCCTGGATCAGGCGCTTGGCCTCTGCCAGGTCTTGCTTCCAGATGTCGGTGTCGATGTGGAAGAGGTTGGTCGTCAGCACAGGGTTGTCGTCCACCACGCGTACCGGCAAATCGGGCCACGCCACCTTGGACATGGCCAGGCGGTCGCCAATCAGCTTGAACGCCCGGCGCACGCGATCGTCGTCGAATGGTTTCTGTGACAGGTCCATGTAGATCTCGTTGACAGACACCGGGACGGTGTCCTCAGCGACGATGTTGGGATCGTCCTTGAGCATGCGCACGATCTGGCCGGGCGCCAGCAAGTAGATGTCCACCTCGCCTGCCTGCAGCGCGTTGGCCATGGTGGTTGCTTCGGGAATGCTCACGAACTGCACCTCGTCCAGGTACGGAATGCCGGGCATCCAGTAGTCCTGGTTGCGGTAGAAGGCGATGCGGTCGGCGGCCTCATAGTGGTCGATTCTGAACGGTCCAGTTCCGCGAGGTTCGTGCTCGATCTGCTCCTCGGTGAGATCGTAAGGGACTATTTTCGAATAGATGTAGGCAAGTGTGATGGGAAAGTCCGCGTTGGGCGCATTCAGCGAGAAGCGCATGGTGTAGTCGTCGGGCGTGTCCATGTCCGCGATGTTGGTGAACTGCACGGCCGCCGAGGCTCCGTAGTTCGGATCGGTGATCTTGCGAAAAGTGGACAGCGCGTCCTCGGCTACGAACTCACGCCCATGATGCCACTTGACCCCGCGGCGCAGGTTAAAGGTCCACACGCGGGCGTTTTCTTGCGGCGTCCAGGACTCTGCCAGCAGGGGGATGGCGTTGGCCAATTGGGGGTCGACGTCCACCAGCGATTCGTAGACCCAATGGTTAAAGTACGATGTGGAGGCCAGGGCCAGAAGGGGGTTGAAAGGCCCGCTGGCCTCCTCGGTCATGCCGAAGCGCAGCGTGCCGCCCCTGCGTGGTCCAGCCGCCGTAGGGATCGCAGTCGGGAGGGCGCTCGTCGGCGGCGCTTGTGTTGGCTGAGGCGCGGGCAGGGGTGCAGCCTTGGGCGCGCAGGCAGCGAGCACGGCAGAGACCGCAGCCATCGCAGCCCCGCGCATGAACTGGCGCCGGCTGATTCTGCGTTTGCGATATAGGTCGGTGAGTTCCGCAATAGACATCTTTGTGCCTGTCCTTCCTTTCGCTCTTCTTGCCTGGGCAAGCCCTCAATCGTGCAGGGCGCGCGCTGGCCGGACTCGCCCAAGACAACTTGATTGACGTTGCGGAGAGATCAGACTAGTGTTTCGGGTCTATTGCTGGGACCTCACCCCTTTTCTTGGCTGTGGCCGAGAAACACAAAAGCCGAGGCTCTGCCCCGGCTTGCATACCCGCATTGGAAGGCGCGCATGCGTGCTTCAATCTCTGAAGACACGCGCGACAGCGCTCTGTCTTCCAACGACTACGGGGTTAGCTGACGGGTTCGGGAGGGAAGATTTCCCTACTCGCTTCCGCGAGATTCACCCCCTGTAACTGGTTCCCCCGTTCCCCTTTTTGGGGACTCGCCGGGGCCACACCATTGGCCCTTCTATTGGCACCCATTATAGCCAATCGCCCACATCTTGTCAAGGCCATGTGTTCTTTCATGTAGAATGTCACCAGAATGGCAATGTGGGGGAGGCGATGGGGGTCCAACGGCGCCCCAATGATACGCCCGAAGTGCGGCAAGTCAAGCGCGGAAGCGCCTCGCGTGGGGAAGGCTGGAGCTGCCGCCATTGCGCCGGTGTCATCCCCGGCCATGTGGCTGCCTCGCATCTTCACACCACTGTTCTTATGCGTGCAATCCGCGCCTTCCGTGTGTTCCGTGTCAGAGCAGGATACATAGTACACGGAAGACACGGATCACGCGGAAAAACACGGATTTGATGTCTGTCTTCTGCTCGCTCTGGGGAGTGCGGGCCCGCAGGTCCCAGCCGGCCTCGGCCGGCTTTCAGGGCTGGAGCCGGGAAACTTATGCCCGGCGGGCACGGTTTGAGTCAAGCTGTTATGTGTGGTAGAATCGCCGCGAGCATGATTCATCCCTGATTCGACGGAGGGGCGTGATGCTGGAAGCGGCGTTCTCGGGCACAGGACCGCCGGGCGCGCTGAAGATCTGCGTGCTCGCGGACGAGGACTATTATCCCTGGACCCCCGAGTACTATCTGCACGATTATCACTGGGAAGCGTACTACTTCAACCTGCTGACTTCCGTGCGCACGGTACAGGAACTGGTCAAGCGCGATTTCGACGTCTTCTTCAATTTTTGCGATGCCTCCTGGACCGAACCCTGCCCCGGTCTGGAAGTGATCAAGGTCCTGGAGCATGCCGGGGTAGCCTTTACCGGCGCAGATTCTGCGTTCTATGAGCCCTCGCGTGAGGACATGAAGCGCGTCTGCCGCATCCAGGGCGTTCGCGCTCCGGAGAGCGTTGAAGCGTACAGCGAGGCAGAGATCGAGCGCGCCGCGGCCACGCTGCGTTTCCCCCTCATCGTCAAGTCTCCCAACAGTGTCGCCAGCGTGGGCATCGAACCCAGCTCGCGAGTGGAGACGGCCGAGGCGCTGCGTGAGCAAGCACGGCGAGCCATGCGCGAAAACGGTGGCGCGTTGATCGAGGAGTTCATAGAGGGGCGCGAGTTCACCGTTCTGGTTGCGGAAAACCCTGATGACCCCGCCCAACCCAAGGTCTACCGTCCAATCGAGTTCCTTTTCCCTCCCGGCGAGAGCTTTAAGCACCAGCGCATGAAATGGGACGACTGGCAGCTCCTGAAGCCCGTGCCCTGTGACGATGCAGCCCTGGAAGCGCGCCTGGCGGACGCGGCGCGCAAGCTGTTCGTCGGGCTGAACGGGGTCAGTTACGGCCGCTGCGACATGCGCGTGGACGCAGCGGGCCAGGTGTTTGTGCTGGAGATCAATCCCAACTGCGCCCTGTTCTATGCTCCGCACGAACCAGGCAGCGGGGACCTGGTGCTGCTGAACGACGCGGATGGACACCGCGGCTTTCTCGAGCTGATCTTCAGAGCCGCCTTGGCCCGGCAGCAGCGCCTCCGGCCCAAGTGGGTCGTGCGGCATGCGGCGGAATCCGGATACGCCCTGTACGCCAACCGCAGTCTGTGCGAGGGAGAGACCATTCTGTCGTTCGAGGGTCGCCCTCACGACCTGGTCAGCCTCAGCCACGTGCGGCAGACCTGGACGCCAGAAGGGCAGCAGCTTTTCGCGCGCCACGCCTACCCGCTGAGCGACGAGATCTGGGTGATGCTCAGCCGCAACCCCGCCGATTGGACCCCCATGCGTCATTCCTGCGACCCGAACGCGTGGTGGAGCGGCCTGGACATCGTGGCGCGCCGGCCCATCGCGGAAGGGGAGGAGATCAGCCTGGACTATGCCACTTTTCATAACGAGTTGATGCCCGAGTTTGTCTGCACCTGCGGGTCTGAGGAGTGCCGCAAGGTGATCCGCGGCAGCGACTACCTGCAGCCGTTCGTGGAGCGCTACGGTGAGCACGTCTCGGAGTACGTGCGGCAGAAGCGTGCGGCCCTCGGGATATGTTGAGATGGGATGGAGAGTACGCGGATTACACGGATCACACGGATGAACACGGATAAGGCCCTGGTATTCTGATCCGTGGAATCCGTGTTTATCCGTGTACAATTGGGACGCGGAATACACGGATCACGCGGATGAACACGGATAAGACCTTGGTATTCTGATCCGTGAAATCCGCGTCAAAGCAGTACACGGATTGCAGGGATCACGCGGATGGACACGGATAGGACGGCGGATGTGGCATCGGAATGCATGCCGCCCGGCCAGGCGACCAAACCGTACCGGCGTGGCGAGCTTGATTTGATCGGTGCGGGCGCGGTCTTGCTGCTGGTGTTCGTTCACACGGCCAGCATCTTTGCGGGCCAGCAACTGGTGGTGAACGACACCGCGAGCCAGAGCCTGTGGGTGACCGGGTTGGCCTCGGCGATCCTCGCCTTCTCTACCCTGTGGGGCATGCCGCTGATGACCTTCATGGCTGGATTCACGCTGCGCTATTCGCTGAGCCGGCGGACGCTGGACGAATTTGTGCGTGACCGCATCCGGCGGCTGCTGGTGCCCTTTGTCACGGGCATGTTGCTGGTCATCCCGCCCATGCTGTACTTCTGGACCAGGTCCAGGATGCCGCAGTGCCGAGAGAGCTTCCTGCGCTTCTACCCGCGGTTGTGGGATGTGCGCTTCTCGCTCGCGGCGTTCCCACTGTTCGTAGAGGGCGCGCCGCAAACCCTCGCGCCAGGCGCCGCGCCGCTGCAGATCCTGGAGATCTCGCACCTGTGGTTTCTGCTCTATCTGTTCGCCTACAGCCTGCTGCTGTTGCCACTGTTTGCCTACCTGGGCGGGCTGGAGGGGCTGGCGCATTTGGGTGCCTCATCTCGACCCAGCGCGTCGAGGCCGGCGCCGTCCCAACCCGGGCCGGCGGGGCAGCGCTGGGTGGAGCGCTTCGCCGCCGTTTTCTCCCGCGCCTGGAGCATCTGGCTGCTGGCCCTGCCCATTGCGGCGATCGAGGGCCTCCTCGGCACGGAGCCGCCCAGCGCGTGGAATCGCCTGGTGTGGCCGTTCTTCCTGCTGTACGGCTTCCTGTTCTGCGTCGACTCGCGCCTGGAGCAAGCTTTGCAGCGCGAGCGCAAGCGTGCGTTGGCGCTGGGCGGCGCGGGCTTCCTGCTGTACTTTGGCGCCATGGCCCTGCTCGTTCAGGTGGTGCAGCTTGACTCCTTCCAGAGCCGGGCCGCGCTGGCGGTGCTGGCGCGGGCGATCAAGGGTTTTGCGAGCTGGTTCTGGGTGGTTGCCATCATGGGCCTTGCCACGCACTGGGGCCGGCGCGCGTCTGAGTCACACCCCGACGTAGTGGGGGGAGACCAGGCCGTGACTGAGTCCTTCAGGCCGGCTTGGCCGTATCGCCTGGTCGCCTACGCCAAGGAGGCGCAGGTGCCCGCCTACGTGTTGCACCAACTGCCGGTCATCTGCATCGGCTACTATGTGGTGCAATGGCATGCCAGCGCGTGGGTCAAGTTTGTGGTGATTTGCCTCTCGTCCTATCTGGCCACCTTCCTGCTGTACGAGGTCGGAGTGAGGCGCAGCGCCGTCACGCGCTTTCTGTTTGGCATGAAGGTGAGAGGACGAGGCTGAAGGGAACTGGCCTGCCAGGGGTAGTCTGCCATTCACAGTGGCGCTACCTTGTAGGTCAGCAGCGGCGAGAACGCGGCGATGACCCGAATGAGACCAAAGGAAACCATATCCCCGATCACGTCTTCTATGTTCTTATACGCCTGAGGAGCCTCTTCGTAGAGAAGCTTCTTGTCCTCGCAGATGACATAGCTTCCCAGCTTTGTTCGGGTGAGGGAATCGGCCCGGTAGCGATCGCGCAGACGGCCCATGCACTCTGAGCGTTTCCACTTACGCCCCGCACCATGGGCCACGGACCAGAGGTTGTCCTCTTGGTTGCCCACAGGACTCACCAGATAACTGTGTGAGCCACGTGAGCCGGGGATGATGACCGCGCCACGGTCAGAGGGGGCAGCGCCCTTGCGGTGTAGAAAGTGCGTGTGATCGACAGGGGTCAGAGAGTTGTGGCAGCGGTCCAGAATCTCCTGATAGCGGCTGCCCAGCTGTTGCAGCAAACGGCGGGCAATCAATTCGCGATTGGCCCGTGCCCACAGGAGGGCGTTGTCGTGGCCGGCCAGATAGGCAGATGCCTCATCGCTCCCCACCTTCAGACTGCCCGCCTTGAAGCGCTGGGTGTGGTCACGATAGAGGGCCTCTCCAAGGCCCCGCGAACCAGAGTGAACGATTAGGAACAGAGCATCATCCTCCAGCCGCATTTCTCGGAAGATAGCTTCGTCCTTGATTTCTTCTATCCGGACAAGCTCGGCAAAATGGTTGCCATGGCCTACGGTCCCCACCGCCTCCAGAAATACCGGCCGGGCAGAACGTTGCTCCAGCCAGGTCGTTGTGTCGCCATCCCAGGGCTCATCCAAGCCCTCCAGTCTCTTGGACCATCTTTCAGGCCTGGCTTTTGCCAATGGTAGCTCGGTAGCGAACAGGCTCACACCACAGCCAACATCCGATCCCAGCAGATGTGGATAGAACTCCCCTTCCGCGAGCATGACCGCTCCGATTGGTATTCCATTCCCGGGGTGCAGGTCAGGCAGGCCAACTACCCTTTTCATGCCGGGGAAGGATGCTACCCTCTCGAGTTGACGGACGGCTTCCCCCTCGATCCAGGTGCTCGGGGTGGCCAGAAGGGTCATCTTCTCAGTATTGCTCATCGAGTTCACCCTGGGCGGATGGTGGATCTGCGGCTCTCTACAGGTAGGACGCCAGGGTCAAGCCCGACTGCTCCGCCCATCGCGAGATCACGGCCTTTTCCTCGTCAGTAGCCAAACGATTGTGCTTCCCTCGAATCTGTCGAATCATCCTGTGCGCCTTGCCCACTTCGATAGTGAGCGCCTTTGCCACACCATCCCTGGTTTCCACCTCCATCTTCCAGATGCAACAGATCCCACGATGGCACGAACGGCCGTAGGTCGCTACGCAGTGTCCCAGCTGTCGCCCTTCCGCCACGAGCTCATTGCTGCTCAGAAGCTCCGCAATCCTCCAGACCTTCATGTTCTTCGACTCTTTGTCCCCCTCAACAAAGGTCCAGTCTGCAATATCCGACTTCTGCCACTGGAAGCGGCCGCCCCTCGTTTCTCCCCCCAATTGTCTGTGCCAGGCATCGACTGCCCTGAGCAGGGCATCGACCCTCCTCCCATGCATGGAAAAGTGGGGCTGTTCCGGGCCGATATCTTCTGCCACACCGGGTTGGACAAAGATCGCGCGGGGCTCGTATCGTTGATGCCAGATGTAATCAACGATGGGGTTGATGTGCACGGTATCCAGCATAGGGTTGTTGACAAAGAACCTCAGCACGCTCAGCCAAAAGTCATTGTCCTGAAAGTCACGCACGAGCCTGGTTTCCAGCAAGGCATCTGCCAGGCGTTGGTTGCCCCCCAGGGCGTGTGCCTGACCCCAGCGAAAGGCTGCCCCTATCGAATATGTAGCAGGCGCCTTCAGGAAATGATGGGCCATCATTTTCGTCAGCGGCAAAGGTAGATCAGTCGCGTTCCGGATATTGCCGCCAGCCCCAAGCAGCTTGAACCACCCCTGCTGAACGGCGCCACCTTGTAGCCATGCGTTGTCCATGAACAGGGGTACGCTGTACTTTGCCCACAGGTGGCGGGCAAGAGAGGAAAACTGCCTGTCCGTATTGTGGGATTCCGGAATCCATGTCTCCAGGGGCCTTGTCCAGTCCGTGCTGTTTTGCAGCAAAGCGAGGACACCCTTGGCAAAATACTCTGTTTCCAGCAGCTTGGACTTGGAGTCGATGTAGAGCAGGTACCGTCCCAGGCTCTTGCTGTCTGCTGCCTCGGCGAGCCCCTGGTGGACAACCTTGGACACGGCCGTGTCGAGCTCTCCTTCGTCAATCGCTCCTGCCCGGATTGACCTGATCAGGTTCGGAACCTCTCGTGTCATCTTGGAACGCTCAAGTCTGGCCTCGGCCTTTTCTTGTATCTCCCGTTCCATCTGCTTCAGCTGGGCCTGATAATGACCGAGTTGTGGTGTGACATTGCGGGGCTCTGAAGAGAGGTCGGTTTCGATGTTCTCGGCATGGCACCTGAAGGCATAGAGGATTTTCGCCAGGTCTGGTTCATTGGAGACGTCCAGGGCTCTGAGTCGCCTTTTGCCGAGCCGGCCATCGAGCATGCCAAGCGCCCGGATAATCACATTCTCAGAATGCATGATTTGGTCAATGGACATGCTCACGTACTCGTGCATTGCTGAGCCCAGTTCACCTTGCTCAAAGAAGGACTCTTGGGCAAGCGCTCTTCTCGCCTCTTGTGACAGGCGCTGACGCTCTTCAGTTTGCATCTCATCCGGGTTATCGCTCAGAGCTCGCATCCGCTCCCAGTGGACCTGTGTCCATATCGCCCAACGAATCGTGTTGACGATCTGCTGGCCATCGATCGCAATCCATTCCCGGAAATCCCTATCGCTCCTGCTCGTATAGCGGGTTACATGTAGCGTGACCCTTCCCTTCACGCTGTCAGCAAAGAGCGACTCTACATCTCGTTTAAGCTTGCTCCAGGGTCTTGTCACCATTCTTCAAATTCCTGTGCGCAATCCTCGCTGCATCGTGCCCATCCTGTGGCGTCTGTGCCGGGTCTCTCCCATGGCAGCACCACCGTGACATTGAGGGCTTTCATCGCCAACCTCCACCGCTTCGTGGTTCCCGTATGCGCTGCCTGCAGCGAGAGGCGAGGGCCCGACATGCGGACGACACAGCAGAGGGTGTGCGCGTTCTGCTGGCCCCTCTCCCCTGGCCCCTCTCCCCACGTCAAGCGGGGCCCTTCGGCGGCCTGAACAGACGGGGAGAGGGAGGACCCTCACCCCGGGCCTCTCCCCTGGACGGATGGGGAGAGGGAGGACCCTCACCCCGGCCCTCTCCCCTGAACAGATGGGGAG
>CAYZKS010000099.1:2921-12004 GCA_964478725.1 uncultured Anaerolineales bacterium | reverse complement strand
GCCTGTATGTGCTGATTCTCGGCCGGCCGGCCTTCCGCCGCCGCACCCTGGTCATTGGGGCGGGCGCCTCCGGCCGCCTGCTGGCCCACGCCCTCGCCCAGAGCCGCGAACCCTGCTACGAGGTCCTGGGCTTCATTGACGACGATCCGACCAAGCTGGGCAAGAGCATCTGGGAGCTCGGCGCCGCGCAGATTGGCGAGCAGGCCGCTCTACCCCTGGGCCTCTGCCCAAATCCCGTCTCGCCTGCCGCGGCCCCGATGTGCGTGCTGGCCGACCGCCACGCCCTGCCGCGCTTGATTGCCGAAAAGCGCATCTCCACCCTGGTACTGGCCATCCGCAGAGAAGTCAACGGCGAGTTGCTGCAGGTGCTCATGGACTGCCTGGAGCTGGGCGTGGAGATCCTGCCCATGCCGCTGTTGTACGAGCAGCTCACCGGGCGTGTGCCGGTGGAGCACGTGGGCGGCGCCTGGAAGGTGTCCATGCCCGTGCATCACCCGGGAACCGGCGTGCTTTGGCCCATGCTCAAACGCCTCACGGACGTGCTGCTGTCTGGCCTCGGCTTGCTATGCCTGGGGTTGGCGCTGCCCCTTATCGCCGCGGCCATCTACCTCGACTGCCCTGGCCCCGTCTTCTACACTCAGCAGCGCGTGGGCAAGGGCGGCAAACGCTTTCGCGTCTACAAACTCCGTTCCATGGTCCCAGACGCCGAGAGGGGCAGGGCCCTGTGGGCCGGCGAGAACGACGCGCGCGTCACGCGTGTGGGCCGCGTCCTGCGCAAGACGCACGTGGACGAGTTCCCGCAATTCCTCAACATCTTAAAGGGAGAGATGAGCGCCGTGGGGCCGCGGCCCGAGCGCCCCGAGTTCGCAGAGGAGCTGGCGCGCGAGATCCCCTTCTACCGCGTGCGCCACGCCGTCAAGCCCGGCATGGCCGGCTGGGGGCTGGTCAAGCAGGGCTACGGCGCCTCCAAAGAGGACGCGCTCTTGAAGCTGCAGTATGACCTGTACTACATCAAGCACCAGTCGCTCTGGCTCGATGCGGTCATCCTCATCAAGACCCTCGCCGACACGCTCACGCTGCGTGGCCGCGCGTAGGCAGCCCTCCAGAAACCGGGTTTCTAGACTCCCCGAGCTCCCACCAGGGTACAACAGCGTGAAGTCAGCCACGGCCCAGAAACCCGCTTTCTAGCCAACATGCGCGACTGGCTTCCCGTCGTCCTCTGGATGGCCGCCATCTTCTGGGGCTCGTCGCTCTCCGCCTTGCCCGGGCCGTTGGGCGCGCAGAGCGTGTGGGGCGAGCGGCTGCGCGACGCCACGCACGTGGCCGAGTACGCCGTGCTGAGCGGCCTGGCCTACCAGGCCTTGCGCGCCACAGCGCAACCAGAGCTCCTCAGCCGCCACGGCGCAGCCAGGGCTGGCAGGCTGGCGGGCGCGACTCAGCATGCGGGCCGTTGCAGGCCCATGCTGCTGGCCCTGTCCCTCGCTTACGCCGTCCTGGACGAGACGCACCAGCACTTTGTCCCCGGCCGCCAGTTCGCCGTGGCTGACCTGCTGCTCGACGCCGAGGGCAGCATTCTGGCTCTGGCCGCGCTCAGGGCGCTGCTTGCGTAGGAACGAGGACCTGTATCCCTTCCAGTCGCGCAAAGTGCTTACGGTCGAATGTGTAGACCGCCTCTAGTTTCCGCGAGCGCATCCAGGCCGCATTGAAGGCGTCGATGAAATCCACGTTGTGCTCCACGTACCACACAACGGCCTGAAGCACAAGGTCACCGTCCACCACTTCCAGTCCTGGGGTGTTCAGTATGGCGAGCACCTGCTTCTTGATCTCAGGCCTGGGCACATGGTAGAAGGACTCCAGAGTCCACACGATCTCGGCCAGTACCAGCGCGTTGGTTTCCAGCGCCAAGTCTCCCGCCACTCCTCGGTGGAACAACTGCTCGACCGCGTCGGCATCGCGTGGAATGTCATTGGTGAGGTAGCGCAAGAACAGATTGCTGTCGGCAAAGACCCTTTCAGGCTTCATCGGTCGCTCCAGCTATCCTTCTCGATCGTTCCTCGATCACCTTGCGGCGGACGGCTGCAAAATCCTGAGGCCCAGACACCCGGACGCTGCCTCTCAGGTCGAAAATGGTCTGGGAGAGCGGCTGCAAGACCACGCCCTCTTTGCCCTGCACGAATGCAACCCGATCGCCCTCCTTGATGTCGAGTTGCTGACGCACAGAGCGAGGGATGGTGATCTGCCCTCGACGTCCAACTTGAGTCGTGGTCATCTGCATTTCCTCCCTTGTCGTGCTTCTGAACACCTGACTGACAAACCACAGTATACCTGCCATTGCGCAAAATGCCAAACTGCCAACTGCAAACTGGTAACTGGAAACTGGTAACCGCTACTCCCGTCATCATCGTCGGCGCATCCGCCGCCGGGCTGCATGCGGCCTGCCTGCTGGCCGGGGCCGGCGTTCCGGTCTACGTCCTGGACGAACGCGGAGGTCCCGCAGCGGCCGCGCGCACGCTCATCGTCACGCCCCGCCTGCGCCGGGCGCTGGGCGACCTGCCGCAGGAGGCCATCGTCAACCAGACGCCCGTCCTGCAGCTCTTCTCGCCCGGGGCCGAGGCCTCCATCCGCCTGAACGAGCCCGACTGGGTGGTGGAGCGCGCCAGATTGATGCCCTGGCTCATCCGTCGGGCGCGCGCGGCCGGCGCCGAGTACGTCCCCGGACAGCGCTTCGTCGGCCTGGAGCCAGACCACGACGGCCTGGTGGTGCACTTGGAAAGCTCCACCGGTCGCCGCGAGAGCCTGATCGCGCATATGCTCATCGGCGCGGACGGCGCCTTCAGCCAGGTGGCGCAGGCCATCCGGCAGGTGCGCCCGCCTTCGAGCGCGGGCGCACCCCCTCAAACCACGCGGCCGAATGCCCAGGGCCATGCGGCCGTCTACAACCTGCAGGCGCGCGTAGCGCTGCCCGCCTGGGCCCGCGTGGACACCACCCAGGTGTGGTTCGATCCGCGGGCCACGCGCTACTTCTTCTGGCTGATCCCGGAATCGCGCCAGTCTGCCGTCGTGGGCCTGATTGCGGACGACGAGCGCTCGGCGCGCGCCGAGCTGGGGCGCTTTCTGGCGGCGCACGCCCTACAAGCTTTGGAAATGCAGGGAGGCCAGGTGCCGCTCTATGCTCACAACGGCGCGCCCGAGGCCCGCATCGCGGGCGCGCGCGTCTACCTGGTGGGCGACGCCGCGGCGCACGTCAAGGTGACCACCGTGGGCGGGCTGGTGACGGGCCTGCGCGGGGCGCAGGCCGCCGCGCGCGCCATCCTGCAGCGCACTTCCTACGCCCAAGAGCTTGGCCGCCTGCGGCGCGAGCTGGACGGCCACCTCTGGATCCGGCGCGTGCTGAACTGCTTTGGCCCCGGAGACTTTGACCAGTTGCTGCGACTGGTGAACGGCAGGGCGCAGCGCGTGTTGGCGGCGCGCACGCGCGACGAGGCGCTGCACGCTCTGCTGGGCGCGCTGCTGGCCCAGCCCGGCTTCCTGCTCCTCGCCGCCCGCGCGATGGGATTTCACCACGGAGGCCGCAGCCTCGCCGAAGAGATCGCGCCCTCGCGTCGAACGCAAGACGCAGAGAGCGCAGGACGCCAACTGCCCCGAAACCACCCAGAAACCACGCACAACGCAGAGGGCAGAGGGGATTGAGGCGCGCCGGTTTCGGCAGGCTGTCACTGCGCCCTGCTCCGCTGCAATCCCTGTCGAAGCATCCACAACGCCTGGGCGCATACGGCGCCGTGGCTATCCGTTTGTCCGCTTTGGGCCGAAGGCCCATCCGCTGACAGTGTTTCATCTGGCTGTAAGGTTGATGTGCTATCCTGTACGTAGAGCATGCGACCATAAGATGAGCCATAGGGCTAACCAACCTCGAAGCTGCCGTCTCGTCCTTTCCAGTCGTCTTCGTGTTCTCCGTGGTTTGTGTATGTCTGACCTGTTCGTGCTAGTCGGGGAGACCGAGTGGAGCTGAGGCAGTACCTCAATCTGCTCTGGAAGTGGGCCTGGCTGATCCTGCTGTGCATGGCGCTGTCAGCAGGGTCAGCCTACCTCGTCACCAGCCGCCAGCCGCCCACCTACCAGGCTTCGACCACACTGCTGATCACCCAAGGCACGGCCAGCACCACCGACTATAGCGCCATCACGCTGGCGGAACGCCTGGCCAGCACCTACGCCAGGATGATGACCAGCCGGCCGGTGATGGACGAGACCATGCGCCGGCTGAACCTGTCGTTGTGGACTGCCAACGTGTCGGTCACGCCCGTGCGCGACACGTCGCTGCTGGTCTTGCGCGTCGTGGATCTGGATCCAGCCCTGGCCAAGGACATCGCCAACACCATCCCGGCGGTGTTTGCCAAGCAAAACGAGGATCTGCAGCTCGAGCGCTACAGCAGCTCCAAGGAGAACCTGGCCAAGCAGCTCGAGGTCGTCAATGCCGATATCGCCACGGCGCAGACGCAGTTGGATACGTTGCGCGCCGCCCCCACGCCCGACCAGGCCGAGATTTCGCGCGCCAACGACGCGCTGGTGCAGTACCGCACCACCTATGCCAACCTGTTGCGCAGCTACGAGGACATTCGCGTGGCAGAGGCCAGGCTGATGGACACCGTGACCGTGGTCGAATCGGCCGCGCTGTCCTCGATGGTCGCCTCCAAGACCATGACCAATACCCTGCTGGCCGCGGTGGTGGGAGCCATGCTGGCGGTGGGCGTGGCCTTTCTGATCGAATACCTGGATGACACGGTCAAGACCCCCGACGACGTCACGCGCGAGACGCAGCTCAGTACCTTTGGCGCCATCGTCAACTTTCGCAAGTTCAGTCCCAACGGCATGGGGCCGATCGTGGCCGCGCGGTCCAAATCGTCCATCGCCGAGGCCTACCGCGTATTGCGCACCAATCTGCAGTTCTCCGCCATGGGCATGGGCCAGGCGGGTGCATTGCTGCTGGTCACCAGCGCGCAGCCCCAGGAGGGCAAGACCACCAGCCTGGCCAACCTGGGCGTGAGCCTGGCCCAGGCCGGCAAGCGCGTGCTGCTGGTGGACACGGACCTGCGCCGCCCCTCGCTGCACGAGCAGTTTGAGCTGCCCAACGAGGTGGGCGTAACGTCGCTGCTATTGGAGCGGGAGGCCGACCTGGAGCGGGCCCTGCAGGCCACGCCCGTGGAGGGGTTGCGCGTGCTCACCTCGGGACGCTCTCCCGCTAATCCGGCCGAGGTGCTCTCCTTCCCCGAGACGGCTGCCCTTCTGGAGCGGCTGCGGCCGCTGGCGGACTATGTGCTGCTGGATAGCCCGCCAGTGCTGAGCGTGGCCGACGCCAGCATTCTGGCGCAGCGCGCCGATGGGGTACTGCTGGTGGTGGAGATGGGCCGCACGCGTACGGACATGTTCCGGCGAGCGGTGGCGGCTCTGGAAAGCGTCAAGGCGCATCTGATGGGCGTGGTGCTCAACAAGGTCAGTGTGCGCGCCGGCGGTTACGGCTACTATCATTACTACTACTATTACTCCAGCCAGTACGCGGACGACACGCAGGAGCCAACAGACAAGAAGCGCAAAGCCAAGCGCTCTTGGTGGGCGCGTCTGTTCCGTAGAGGCAGGCACAAGCGCGCGGCGGCCACGCTGGCCAGCGAGCCTCTGGCCCCGAGCTCAGCGCCGGCAGCGCCAGCAGCGCAGGCGGCTGAGGCAGCCCGCGGGCGCGTTCTGGGCATGGCGGATGCGCTGCCTGCTCTGCACCCAGGGCCGGCCACGGGCCAGGCGGATGCCGCAGGTGTGCTCGTGGGCTGGCCGGCGTCGGCGGGCGAGCCGGCTGCGCCGACCTTGCCGCCGGCAGCGCCGGCGGCTTCGCCCTCGACGCTCCCAACGACCGCGCAGGCTGCAGGTGCAGGTCCGGCGCCGCCTCTGCCGTCCACGGCGCCAGCCGAAATGACGCTGGCTCCCAGAGCACAAGCGCCCGCGCGTCGCCGGCGTTTCCCGCTGGGGCCATTCTTGCTGGTGCTGGTCCTGACGGCGGGGATCACGGTCGTGGCGCTGGCCTATCTGGGAGTGATCCGCCTGCCGGCCGCCCGCCCCAATGCCCAGGGCTACATCAACCAGGGACGCGCCCTCTTCACCATCGAGGACTACCCGGGGGCGCTGAAGAGCTTCACCAAGGCGCTGGAATTGGACCCCAACAACCTGGATGCCCAATTGGGCCTGGAGAAAGCCCAGCAGTACATTCAGATCAACGCTCTGTACAACGAGGCGCTGGAGCTGGTGAACGCCAATCGTTGCGACCAGGCCATCCCCAAACTGGAGGCGGTGGTCGAGGTGGACTCCTGGTACCAGGATGCGAACACATTGCTGATCCGCTGCCGCCGCTATCAGGAATTGGACACCCTGTACTTGCAGGCCTCTGGCCTCCACAACACCGGCGAATGGAGCAAGGCCGTCAATACCTTGCAGACGATCCACAGCAAAGACCCAGCATATCGCCAGTCGGATGTCAAGCAGATGATGTTTGAGTGCTACACCAATGATGGCAAGCAACGCATGGCCACCGCGAAAGACTCCCTCGACATCCTGTACGCTCTCCAGTGCCTGACCAACGCCTCGAACCTGTTCCCCAACGATGCACAAGCCCTCGCAGAGAAGGAATTGGCCTCCCGATACTGGGAGGGCTTCCTGGCTTCCACCCAGCAGGACTGGCCCAAGGCCAGCTCGGCGCTTGCCGTCTTGGTCAGCTCGCGCCCCGACTATGCCCAGGGGCGCGCCGCGCGATTGCTGTGCGACTGCTACATGAAGCAGGGCGATGCCTACGTCGCCATTGGAAAACGGGAGGATGCAGCGCGACAGTACCGCGCCATCCTGTCCATTTCGGGCTGTGACCCCTCGCAGGCGCAAGCCAAGCTGGACAAGCTGGCCCCTGTGCCTGACTCATCGCCCACAGCCCCCGGCCCCATCCCCTGACGTCAGCCATGATCACCGCCAAACGCATCGGCCAGGCCCTGATGCTGGCCGGAGCCGCTCTGCTCCTGGCCGCGGCCGTCCTCTGGATCGAGGCCAGGAATCAAGCTCGCGGCCTCAGCATAGCCAACGCTGCGCAGCCGGTTTCCTCGGCCAGCGCTACGCCGCGCCCCACCCTGGCCATACGACTGGGGCCGACCGCCCGCGCTGTGGCCACGTTGCTGCCGGCGCCAACGTCGATTCCGACTGCCGCAGCTCCTGCTGGCCGGCCAGGCGCGGCGGCGCGGGTCGTGATCCCTGCCATCGGGGTGGATGCACCGGTGGCAGAGGTCTGTTGGCACCTGGAGCACGCCGGTGACCAGGTGCGCGGGGTTTGGGAGACGGTGGCGGGCGCAGCGGGCCACCACCGCGGCTCAGCCGACCCAGGGCAGCCCGGCAACTGCGTGCTCTCGGCGCACAGTTCCGATCCCGGGGGGGCGGTCTTTCGCGGGTTGGAGCAACTCGTCAGCGGTGACCTGGTCGAACTGCACACCCTGAGCGGCCACCGCTTCACCTACGTGGTGACCACGACGCTGACCCTGGACGAGCTTGGGGCCAGCCCTGAAGAAAGGCGCCAACACGCTCAATGGCTGGACCCTACTGAGGGATGCGTGCTCACGCTGGTGACGTGCTGGCCGACCTGGGCATACACGCACCGCATCGTGGTCAGGGCCAGCCTGCGTGCGCCGTAGAAGCGAAAGAAACCAGAAACGAAAGAAACCGGGTTTCTAAGCCATTGGTCAGGACCCCGCATGGCGCAAGAGTTGCTGCTCGCACGAGTCAGAAACCCGGTTTCTGGCCCCAGAAGCGAAAGAAACCGGGTTTCTAGGCCATTGGTCAGAGCCCCGCATGGCGCGACAGTTGCTGCTCGCATGAGTCAGAAACCCGGTTTCTGGCCCCAGAAGCGAAAGAAACCGGGTTTCTAGGCCATTGGTCAGAGCCCCGCATGGCGCGACAGTTGCTGCTCGCATGAGTCAGAAACCCGGTTTCTGGCTGGTCGCAGCGCTGCTGCTCGCTACTGCTTGCAGTTCATCGCGGAGCGCGACGGCGTCCCGACCTTTCTATGTGCGCTTTGGCGTGTGCGTGGGCGACGCGGAAGTGACGGCAGCGCAGTTGGATGCGCTGGGCCCGGTCTGGTACATGGACTATCGCTGGAGCACCCCCACCCTGGCCGGGCACGAGCGTTTGTACACCGTGCGCTGCTGGGAGGTCCAGCAGGATCGCGGGGCCATCGCCGCGGCCATGCAGGCCAGTGGTTCGGCTTGGTGGTCTCTCGGCAACGAGCCCAACGATCCGGCGCAGGACAACGTCACGCCCGAGGAGTATGCCACGCTGTACGCGGCGTTCGAGCAATGGGCAGAAGCAGCCCCGCAGTGCTGCATTGCCCCGGCGGGCATCGCCAACGCCGACTGGAATTGGGCGCAGGCGTTTCGAGAGGCCTTTCGAGGCACGTATGGGCGCTATCCGCGTGTGGACGCCTGGAACGTGCACAACTACATCCTGGAGCCCGCGCTGGACCCCTACGATGCGGCCGAATTCCAGCGGCGCCTGCTGGCCTTTCGCCGCTGGATGGAGACGATAGGCGATGCACAGAAGCCGCTGCTGCTGACCGAGTTTGGCGTGCTGTACGGTGCAGGCTGTTGCGAGCGACCTTTGGATCCGCCTGAGCGCATCATGGCCTTTATGCACAGCGTTGTTGACTGGCTGGAGGGTTCAAGTGCAGTGACGGCGTGGGCCTGGTTTTCGACCTATTCCCATATCTTCAACGGCAATCTGATGACGCAGGACGGTGAGTTGACCGGCCTCGGCGGGGTCTATCGTGATCTTGTCGGGGAGCCATAAGGATTCTGAGAAGGAGGCACTGACATGGATTGGATTCGAAACCAATGGGCCGCCAGAAGAGGCGGGGCGAGTGTGTTGAGCAGGTTCGCGCTGACCCTGGCCCTGGCATTGCTTGTCGCCTTGGCCTACAGAGCTGTCCCGAGTCCGTGGACGCTGACTGCCCGTGCGCAGGAACCAGGCACGCCTTCGCCAACGGCCACCTCAGTCACGATTCCCCCGTCGCCAAC
>CAYZKS010000099.1:0-2821 GCA_964478725.1 uncultured Anaerolineales bacterium | reverse complement strand
AACCAGGCACGCCTTCGCCAACGGCCACCTCAGTCACGATTCCCCCGTCGCCAACCAACACCCGACCCTGGTACACTCGAACACCGACCGCGACGCCGACCGAGACGCTTACTCCCACGCATACTCCGACCCTTACGCCGACGCCCATGGTCGGCCCCGGGATTTGCCCGCCAATCACCTATCCCGACTATGCACCGCGTGGCATCCCCGACTTTGACATGCGCCAGGTCGAGGCGATGCGTCCCCCGCAGGCACTGCAGCCCGCGCTGCACACCTGCTCCGGACCGGCGGCGTCTGCGGACGCGCTTTGGTACCTGGATTCCCAAGCAGAGTACGTGTTAGGCCACAAGTATGGCCTGGTGACCTCCTACGGGCCCGCAATGGACCACTACCCCCAAAACGTGCCGCCGCTGTTGGCGGATCTGGTGGAGCAACTGCACACCGGCGCTCAGGGCACCAGCCTGGAGGACATGACCGCCGGCCTGGAGCGCTACATGCTCAAGCAAGGTACCGCCGCAGCCTTTACCATCCAGAGCATCAAAGGCCCCAGCCTGGACTGGGTGCGCACCCAGGCGGTTCAAGAAAGCCAGATGCTGCTGGTGCTGCTGGGCTTCTGGCAGCAGAACGACGCCGAATGGATACGTGCGGGAGGACACTGGACGGCCTTGTGCTGCATTTCCGCCGATGGCCGGGAGTTGCGGCTTGCGGATCCGTTCTTCGATCTGGCGGCGGCAGGCTATCCAGGCCAGGCCTGGGGCGGCGTCCCCGCCGACCCGGCGGTGCACAACGATGCCAGTTGGGTCAGCTACGACGCCTACGACTTTGTTGCCGTGAGTGCGCCGGGCGCGCAATGGGGGCCCTATGCCTACGGCCACGACGTGTTTGCGGACGTCTTGATCACCAGCTTGGGACAGAACTTTGCGGGCGATCTGGAGCCGTATCGCGGCAGCTATCTGGAAGGGCAGGAAGTGGTGGTGACCGCCGACTATGTTGTGGTCATCCGACCCGTGCCTGGCTATCCTGAGCCGACGGTTACGCCGACTGCTACACACACCCCCACGGCAACGGTCACGCTGACGCCCATGCCGAGCGAGACCTCTACGCCGACTCATACTGAGACGCCCACACTCATGCCAACGCACACGCCAACGCCTACGCTGCCTCCCGTCCACACCGTGATTCTTCCCCTCATCTTCAAGAGAGGTGTCAATACCATCTATGCATCGCCTCTGCACATCATCATCAAGCGCGCCCGATAGCCCGGAGTCCTGCCTGAACTGCAGCCCGTGGCTGGATGTCGGGCCGTGGTGCACGTGCACAAGAAGCCTGGTTTCTGAGCTCGCGTTGAGGGCCGGCTGCTGCGCACAGCCGGTCCGCGACCGAACACGCAGGCCAGGCTTCTGGGTACGGGCGGTGCTCGCGGGCCTCTTTCTCCTGGGCTTCTCCTGTGCCTCTGCCAGCGCACAGGGCCCCCTTTATGCCGATCCCACGCGACGTTTCGGAGTGTGCGTGAGCAGGGACTATGGCTTGGTCACGGACTATGACGTGGCCGCGCTGCACATCGCCTGGTATTCGGACTGGGGCACACGCCTGCGTCCTGCCACGCCCGGCGGCCTGGAGTTCGCGCAACTGCTGTGGGTTACCGATGGAGTGGGACCGTCTTTGGATGAAGTGGGAACGCTGCTGGACGCCAATCCAGGCGCGCTGTGGATGATCGGCAACGAGCCGGAGTGCACGTATGCACCTGGTGGCGGGAACAATGCTCCGGAGCAATACGCGCCTGCATACCATGAGCTCTACGAGTTCATCAAAGCACACGATGCCTCGGCGCAGGTGGCCATCGGTGGCATCGTCCAACCGACGCCGCTACGCCTGAAGTGGTTGGATCGGCTGCTCGACTATTACCAAGCGACCTATAGCGAGCCCATGCCAGTGGACGTGTGGAACATCCACAACATGATCCTTCAGGAAAAGCAGGGCGATTGGGGCTGCGGCATCCCCAAGGGCCTGACGGAAACCAGCGGGCGCCTGTACCAAGCCCAAGACAATGACAACATCGTGTGCTTTCGCCAGCATATCCTGGACTTCCGGGCGTGGATGCGGGAGCATGGCCAGAGAGACAAGCCGCTCATCATTACCGAGTACGGAGTGCTGCTACCAGTAGAGTACGGGTTCAGTGTGGAGCGTGTGAATGCCTTCATGACCGCGACCTTTGACTATCTTCTTTCGGCGCGCGACGCCGAGTTGGGCTATCCTGCTGACGAGGACCGCCTGGTACAGCGGTGGCTGTGGTTTAGCCTGAATGGCAAGCCCTGGGATCGCTTCACAGGCCAAGGCTACAACGGAGCCTTGTTTGATTATCGCTACCCAGCCTACCCTGGCGTGATCACGCCCATGGGCCTGCACTTCAAGCAGTACACGGACATACTCGCCGAAAGCGAGTTGAAGCCAGCACTCTACCTGCCCTTGGTAATCCGGAAGATTGTTGCTCCATCCCTGAGAACCCCCGCCCGCACACGTCGTTGTGCATTCCATCCGAAGCCCAACAGATGCAGACTGGACTGATGCCGCGGAATGCGGTCTAGCAGGTGCGCGGTTCTGGGCCGCACGGCGTCGGTCACAGCCTTTGTGCTCATCGTGAGTATGGGTGCGACGAGCACAAGATGGGGATCTTGTCTGCCCGCTGCATCCGGACAGACCATCCCCCCTTGGCTCACGGATACCCAGACTCCCATGCCGCCAGCCACATCGATGCCAACGAGCACGTGGACCCCTCATCCCACCTGGACGCCAGTCCCGCCCCCTCGGCCTACGCAGCCCC
>CAYZKS010000098.1:0-12076 GCA_964478725.1 uncultured Anaerolineales bacterium | reverse complement strand
GCGGCGAGGGGCGAGGCTGCGTCCGCCCACAAGGGGCGATACTACGTCGGCCCACGAGGGGCGATACTACGTCGGCCCACAAGGGGCGATACTACGTTCGGAATGCGGGGGTATGGCCTTGCCGGATGGGCTGCATTGGGCTACAATGACGCGGTTGGAGGTCGCTTGTTGTGGGGATAATCGATGCCTTGTCGGATGGCTTCAGGGGGGTGGCGAAGCGTCCGGGTCTGCTCACCCTGCCCATCCTGGTGGACGTGTGCCTGTGGCTAGCGCCGCGCCTGTCGGTGGATAGCTTGCTGCTGCGCTCGATGCCGTCGCCTACGGACGTAGCTGGGTTGGGACAGCCGTACGAGCAGTTCTTTGAGGCTTCTCGGGCGATGCTGCAAGACGGGCAAGCCACGACGAACCTGTGGGCAGCATTCTCGTTGCGAGCGGTGGGACTCACCAGCCTGACGGCCGAGACGCTCGTACCCAGCGTGCCCTGGCAGGTGGGGCAGGCGGTGATCGAGATCCAGAGTTGGACTGCCGCGTTGGGCTGTTCGGTCTTGCTGGCGGCAACGAGCCTCTTGGTTGCTCTGTTCATACTGGCGCTGCTTGCCCAGGTGACGCGGGAAGAGGGAGTCGAAGTGCTACATGTGCTGGGCGTGACGGTACGCTCCTGGGCGCGCATGGTCGGGGCGAGCGTGGCCGGCATTCTCATCGTGGCAGTGCTGGGGGGCAGTGCTGTTGTGATCATTCTTCTGCTGAACGCACTTAATGCGCAGCTTGGGAACCTGGTCATGCAAGCATTCATGCTCAGCGTTTTTGCGGCAGCCGCCTACGTTGGGCTGGTCTTCTTTTTCTTTGTGCGTGCGGTTGTGCTGGATGACACTGGCATCCGGCGCTCGCTGTGGAGCGCCTTGAACGTAGTGCACCGCGGCTTTTTCACGGCGACCGTGTTTATCATCCTTTTCAGCGTTATCCAGGTCGGGCTGTTGCTGGTGTGGGATGGCATCGCGCGCTCTGTCGCGGGCACGGCCGTGTCGATCGTGGGGAATGCCTACATCAACATGGGTCTGGTGCTGGGCAGTCTGATCTTCTACCGTGAGCGCTTGGCGAAATGGCAAGAGGCAGCCGCCAAGAACGCATCCGGGCTGTAAACGGATCTGACATGAAGGACGAGCAATGAGTCAGAATGTGAATGGTTCCTACACCGCGCAGGATATCCAGGTGCTGGAAGGGCTGGAGGCAGTGCGCCGGCGGCCCGGGATGTACGTTGGCAGCACGGACGTACGTGGCTTGCACCATCTGGTATACGAGGTAGTGGACAACTCGATCGATGAGGCCCTGGCAGGGTTCTGCGATCGCATTGTGATCACGATCCATCAAGATCGCACGGTGACGGTCGAGGACAATGGGCGCGGCATTCCCGTGGACTTGCATGCGCAGACAGGCAAGTCGGCGCTGGAAGTAGTGCACACGGTGTTGCATGCCGGGGGCAAATTTGGGGGCGGATCTTACAAGGTGGCGAGCGGCCTGCACGGCGTGGGTGTCTCGGCCGTAAACGCACTGTCGGCGTGGCTGGAGGTGCACGTCCAGCGCGATGGCAAGCTGTACCGGCAACGCTACGAACGGGGCATTCCCACGACGCCCGTGCAGGAAGTGGGTCGCGCAGAAGGCACGGGAACCAAGACCACGTTCATGCCCGATTCCGGCATCATGAAATCGCTGGACTACAACTATGAGGCGCTGGCACAGCGCTTCCGGGAGATGGCCTTCCTGACGCGCGGTTTGACCATCCGCTTCCTTGACGAGCGCACGGACACAGAAACCAACTTTTACTTCGAGGGCGGAGTCAAGTCGTTCGTACACTATCTCAACGCCAACCGCACAGTTCTGCACCCCGTGTTCCACGTGGAGAGACAGGTCAATGGCACGCTGGTCGAAGTGGCTCTGCAGTATACGGATGGCTACGCCGAGTCCACGTATGCCTTTGCCAACAACATCAACACGGTGGACGGCGGCACGCACTTGACGGGCTTTCGCGCCGGCCTGACCCGCACGCTCAACGACCAAGCCCGCAAGATTGGGTTGCTGAAGGAGAGTGAGGCCAACTTTAGCGGCGACGACGTGCGCGAGGGCCTGACTGCCATCGTGAGCGTGAAACTGACCGATCCGCAGTTCGAGAGTCAGACCAAGTCCAAGCTGGGCAATGCCGAAATCAAGTCCCAGGTAGAGTCGGTGGTGACCGAGGGGCTGATGCAGTGGCTGGACGAGCACACGCGCGAGGGCAAGGCAGTACTGGAGAAGGCACGCACGGCCTCGCGGGCGCGTGAAGCGGCGCGCCATGCCCGGGATCTGGTGATGCGCAAGAGCGCCCTGGAGACCATGACGCTGCCGGGCAAGCTGGCAGACTGTTCTGAGACCGACCCGGCGCGATGTGAGCTGTACATCGTGGAAGGCGACTCGGCAGGCGGTTCGGCCAAACAGGGGCGGGATCGCCGTTTCCAGGCCGTGCTGCCTCTGCGCGGGAAGATCCTCAACGTAGAAAAGTCGCGCCTGGACAAGATGCTGAGCAGCAAGGAGATCAAGACCCTGATCACGGCGCTGGGGACCAGCGTCGGTCCTGCGTTTGATCTGAGTGGTCTGCGCTATCATCGCGTCCTGATCATGACGGATGCCGATGTGGACGGTGCACACATCCGCACCTTGCTGCTCACCTTTTTCTTCCGTTACATGGAGCCGTTGATCGAGAGCGGTCACCTGTTCATCGCCCAACCGCCGCTGTACCGTGTGGAGGGCGACAAGCAGACCCTGTGGGCGTACTCTGAGGCCGAACGCGAGCGCCTGGTCCAGAAGTTCAAGGGCAAGAAGCTCTCGATCCAGCGCTACAAGGGCCTCGGGGAGATGAACCCCGAACAACTGTGGCAGACCACGATGAACCCGGAGAACCGCACGTTGGCGCAGGTGACTCTGGAGGACGCGGTCAGCGCCGATAGCACGTTTGACATGCTGATGGGCTCGAGCGTTCCGCCCCGCAAGCGTTTCATTCAGACCAACGCCAAGAACGTGCAGAATCTGGACGTCTGATCCCTGCAGGCACAATGGCTCTCCGCACACCCCGTGCGGAGAGTCCAGATTCCACCCGGTCACGGGCAGACCGGGCGAGCCTAGTGCTCAGCCCGCCCCAGGATGGCCGCCAATTCTGGCGCGCAGGTGCCGTGCACTACGGCCAGCACTTCGTCGGCGGGCTGCAGCACCACGTCGCCATGCGGAATCATGAGCTGTCCCTTGCGGATGATGGCTGCCAGCACGCATTCCTTGGGGATGGACAAGTCGCGCACGGGCTTGCCCACGGCAGAGGACTGCGGGTCAACCTTTTCCTCCACCAAGGCGAACTGGCCCTTGCGCAGTTTTAGCAGGATCATCATGTCGCCCAGAGACATCTCTTCGGCGACCAGATGGGACAACAGCTCGGCCTGATTGATGGCCACATCCACACCCATCTCCGGGGTGTAGAGCCACGCGTTCTTGGGGTTGTTGACGCGCCCGATAATGCGTGGCACGCCGAATTCAAAGCGCGCCAGGCTCGCAGCCACCAGGTTGACCTCATCTTCCCCGGTGACGGCGGCCAGCACGTCGGCCTGCCGGATGCCCGCTGCCTCCAGTACGTTGGGATCCGTACCGCTGCCGAGGATAGCTGCGTCTTTGGCAAGCTCGTTTTGCAGGCGTGGCAACTCCTCGCGCCTGTTCTCGATGACGTGTACCTGGTGCCCTGCGGCAAGCAGCATGGATGCCAGATGCGAGCCCACCTTGCCGCCGCCTACGACGATGACTTTCATGACCATGGACCTCACCCCCTATCCCAATCCCAGCAGGGCGCTGACGCGCTCGGCTGATGTGGCCAGCAAAGCCAGATGGAGCAGATCGCCAGCCTGGAAGACTGTGCCAGGATCTGGCAGGACGGTCTTGCCGCCGCGGCTGATGGCCACCACATGCAATTCCCCGGGGATGGTCAAGTCCTTGACGGCGCGGCCCACGAGCTGGGGCGGCAGGTCCACCTCCACGATATCCACATCGGTGCCGAGGCTGACGATGGGATCGAGTTGCGAGTAGCTCAATAGATCTGCGATGCGGTGCACGCCCCAGGTGATGGGTGCGATGGTCTGGAGGCCCAGGCGCTGGTAGATCTCGGCTTTGCGAGGGTCGTACAGGCGCGCCACAACGCGCGGCACGCGGAACACCTGGCTGGCCATGCGCGCAGCCACGACGTTGGTCTCGTCGCTGGCCGTGACCGCCGCGAGCCCATCAGCGCGCTCGATGCCGGCCTGCCTGAGCACGTCGCGGTCAAAGCCCACGCCCACGACCTTGGTGCAACGCAGGGCCTGGTCCAGGTTCTCGAATGCCGTGGGGTCCGTATCCACCACTGTGACCTGGTGGCCGCGCAAGGCGAGGTCCTTTGCCAGAGCGGAGCCCATGCGACCACATCCGACGATAATGATTCTCATGCGTTTCCTCCTCCGGGCGCCAGTTGCGCTGCAGCGGCTCTGGCCGCACGCCGGCGCAGCCAGGCCTTGCGTACCTCATCCATGAGCAACAGGGAAGGCGTCCAGGCGAACAAGAACAGCCAGTTCCGTAGCGGAAAGGCTGCCGTGCCGATGAAGGATTGGAATAGCGGCACGTAGGTGATGCATGCCACCACAGCCAGTTCCGTGCCAATGCCGATCCACAGGAGCGGGTTGCTGAACGGGCCGATGCGGAAGCTCGAGGTGCTGAAAGTGCGTTGGGCGAACAGGTTGCCGATCTGGGTAGTGACGACCGCAGCCAGCGCCATGGCGGTGGCTGCACGATACAGCGAGCCAGCGTCCGGAAGGTCCAGCCACTGGCCTGGAAAGCCGTTGGTCCAATACATGAAGAAAAAGGCAGCCATGGCAGCCAGGCTCTGCACCGGTCCGAGCCACAGATACGCCCGCGCAAGCAGGTCAGGGGTGACGACGTGCTCCTTGAGGCTACGAGGTGGTCTTTCCATGACGCCAGGTTCGGGAGGCTCGGCACCCAGGGCCAGAGCGGGCACGATGTCCGTGCCCAGGTCCACGGCCAGCACGTGCATAACGTTGAGGGCCAGCGGGATGCGCGCGCGGCTGAATGCCCATAGAATGAACGGTACAGCCTCAGGGGTGTTGCTGGTGAAGATGTAGGTCGTGAACTTTTTGATGTTGTCGTAGACGGCGCGACCCTCTTCTATGGCGCTGACGATGGACGCAAAGTTGTCGTCCGTCAGGATCATGTCTGCGGATTCCTTGGCCACATCTGTGCCAGCCTGGCCCATGGCCACGCCGATGTCGGCTTTGCGCAACGCAGGCGCGTCGTTCACTCCGTCGCCCGTGACAGCCACGACCTGGCCCATTTCCTGAAGGGTGGTGACGACGCGCAGTTTGTGTTCGGGTGCGGCGCGTGCGAAGATGACCTCATCTTGCAGCGCGGCCTTCAGGGCGGCCTCGTCCATCGCATCCAAGTCGGCGCCGGTGATAATGCACGGTTGCGGGCTGCGCACGATGCCGATGCGCTTGGCGATGCTTTCGGCAGTCAGGCCATAGTCGCCGGTGATCATGATCACGCGGATGCCGGCAGTATGGCACTTGTGGACAGCAGCAACCACCTCAGGACGTGGCGGGTCCATCATCCCCACCAGGCCGAGGAAGGTCAGATCGCGCTCGGTGACCTCGGAAGTGTAGGCGCTGAGGCTGGCAGCCTGGATGGGCAAGCTGCGACGCGCAACCGCCAGGACGCGCAGGCCAGCCCGCGCGTACTCGTCGTTCGCCGCCATGATCTCGGCGCGCGCGGCATCGTCAAGCAGGCGCTCCTGGCTGTTCCCGAGTACGCGGGTGCACAACGCCAGGACCTCTTTCGGTGCGCCTTTGACATAGGCCACGTGCTTCTGGCCGTCGAGCTGGTGGATCGTGGCCATGCGCTTGCGGCGCGATTCGAATGGCAGCTCGCGCAGGCGGGGGCAGGCACGACTTGCGTCCGCCAGGTCCAGGCCTGCCTTGATGGCAGCCACGTTCAAGGCTGCTTCTGTGGGATCGCCCAGTATACTCCAACGACCCACTGAGCCGCCTTCGGCGCTGGCTGCTTCCTCGGGTGGCAGGAGGCGCGCGTTGTTGCACAGGGTAGCGGCCAGCAGCAGCTCGCGTAGGCCGCCCTGCGCTGGCTGGTCAACGGGCCGCCCAGCTTCCAGGATCTGCCCTTGCGGCGCGTACCCTACTCCTGTGACTGTGAAGCGCTGCCCGGGTAGCCACACCTCGCGCACGGTCATCTCGTTCTGAGTGAGCGTCCCCGTCTTGTCGGTGCAGATCACGGTGGCGCAGCCCAGCGTTTCGACAGCCGACAGCCGTTTGATCAGGGCGTGGCGCTTGGCCATGCGTTGCGTGCCCATGGCCAGAGCCAGGGTGACCGTAGGCAGCAGCCCTTCGGGCACAAAGGCGACGATCATGCCCATGGCAAAGATAAAGCTCTCGGCCAAGGTCACGCCGGTCAGCGTGATGGCCAGCAGGAAGAAAGCTATGCCCACCCCTACCGCAACGAAGGTGACTATGCGGGTTACCTGGGAGAGCTCCTTTTGTAGCGGGCTGGGTTCCTCGCCAAGGCTCTGTGTGAGCCTGGCGATCTTGCCGAATTCGGTGCTCATCCCCGTGGCTGTGACGATGGCCTTGCCCGTTCCGGCGGCCACGCTTGTCCCGGCGAAGACCAGGTTGGGCAGCTCGGTGTAGGCCAGGTCCGTCCTGACCACGGCGCCGCGTGTTTTGCGCACGGGGTGCGACTCGCCCGTAAGCGTGGACTGGTCGGTACGAAGCTCAGCTTCCTCCACGAGGCGGCCATCTGCAGAGATGCGGTCGCCTTCGGCAAGCAGCATCACGTCACCAGGCACGATGGCTTCGGCTGGGACCAGGCGCTCCTGGCCGTCTCGCAGGACGCGCACCGCATGCGGGAGCATCTTGCGCAGAGCCTCGGTGGCCTTTTCGGCGCGGAATTCTTGCCAGAAGCTAAAGGCGCCGTTGATCAGGTTCACCATCCAGATGGCGATGGCCAGTTGAGGCATGCGGGCGACGATGGCTGCCACGCCCCCGGCCCATAGCAGAATTGCCATCAGGTGGGTGAAATTCGCCGCAAATTTGACGTAAAGCGGCTTGCCCTTGGCTTCACGTATGACATTGGGGCCCAAGCGTCGCAGCCGCTCGGCCGCTTGCTGCTCGGAGAGACCCTGTAGACGGCTGTCCAGGGCGCGGTAGACATCCGCAACGGGCAGCGTATGCACGGCCTTGGCCGGCTCTGGGGGTGTGGCGGGGCTACTCATCTGGCTTGACGCGTTCGCGCAGCACAAAGACCGCGCCCAAGAGATGGCCTTCGGCATCGTACAGCGGGGCGCTGGCCAGGCTGACATTGTGCTCCTGGCCGTCTCGGGATGCCAAGATGGCTCCGTCTTCCAGGCCCAGCATGCCAGCGCTCTGGACGGCGCGCTGCAGCAGGCCCTCGCCCTGTCCGCGGGTGAGCGCGCCGCTGACGAGGCATACCTCGCTCAGCGGGCGGCCATGCGCCGCTTCTTGCGTCCAGCCGGTCAGGCGCTCGGCGCTCTTGTTGAGGGCCAGCACGTGCCCGGCGCCGTCGCAGGTGATGATTGCTCTGTCCACAAGAGCCAGGGTGGCCTCGAAACGCTGCTCAGCGGAGGCCAACATGGCTCGGGCTTCTCTCAGCGCGGTCCCCTGACGTTGCAGTTGCTCGTCCGCCTCGCGCTTGGCCGCCAGCACTTTTTTCATATCGCGCGTGCTCTTGCGCAACGCGCTGAGGATGCCATCGGCCTCAGCCCCGCCCCTCACGGGAACGTCCCAGTCCAGGTCCCCGATTGCCATGTGCTGCGTGGCCTGCCGCAGCGCGCCAAGTCCTCGCGTCATGCGCGAGCTGAGCACCAGGCCGATGGCCAAGAACACAATGATTGAGGCAAGCGAGCCAAGCAACAAAGCCGACTGCCGCGTCTGCAGGCTGCGTTCCTGGGCCAGGCGCCGGCGCTGCGCAGCGGCCGAGTGCGTGTCGCTGAAAGCCGTCAACGAATCCAGGGCAGCCTGTGCGGCCGCGTCGAGTCCGCCGCCTGGTCCCGACAGGACCGCGGCTTTGGCCTTGTCTGCGCGGCTTGCAGGGAGCAGCTCCTCGTCGCGGATGCGGGCGTATTCCCTCCACAGGATCTCGAACTGGCTCAAGCGGGCCAGCTCCTGTTCATCCTGGAGCGAGTCCTGAAGGCGATGGGAGAGGGCGCCAAGCTCGCTCTCCCACTGTGAGATCTGCAGCTCCTGGCGGGCCATGTCGTCTGGCGAAACGCTGGCAACGTGCAGCAGGCTGGTCGTCTGGGAGAGCGCAGTGATGCGGCTGGTCTGTAACAGAAGGTCGGCAACCGAGAGGTCAAGCCCTGCCGCGTCGCGGAACTGCCTGTCCAGTGTGCGCGAGGTGTACCAGCCCACAACGGCGATGCAGGCGACGCATGCCGACAGCGCGATCCAGGCAGCAGTGAACTTGGATAGACCGGCTCTCATGTGTTCAGCCTCCCGTGACGCCCTGGCACGGCCCCAGCCTGCTCAGATGAACCCAAGGCAGCGAAGCGCGCGGAAACGAGGTCATCCATACCTTTCTTCTGTCCATGGATCGCCATGGTTGTGATACCCGTTCGATTCCCAAAAGCCTGGCTGGTCCCGCGACAGGAACTCCACAGCGGTGACCCATTTGGCGCTCTTCCAGAAGTAGAGCCTGGGCACGACCAGACGCACAGGGCCGCCATGTTCCGGAGACAAGGGCTGATCTGCCTGCTTGAAGGCAAACAGGACGTCTGGCTGCCAGAAGTCATCCAGCGGCAGGTTTGTGGTGAAGCCGCCAGCGGCGTGGACGAGCACAAAGCGAGCTTCGGGCTTGACGCTCACCAATTGCTTGAGCTCGGTCACCGCCACGCCCTCGAACCAGTTGTTGAGCTTGGACCAGGTGGTGACGCAGTGGATGTCGCAGAAGACCCGCACACGGGGCAAAGCGCTGAACTCGGCGTAGGTCAGCGTGCGCTCCTGCTCCACCAGGCCGAAGATGCGGAAGCGCCAAGCGGCGGGGTCAATGCGCGGCACGCCGCCATAGTGCAGCACGGGCCAGCGCTCTACGAGTCGCTGCCCAGGCGGCACGCGGTTCTTTCTCTGCGTGTCGGGGCTGATGATGGTAGGGAGGTCGGTCATGTCTTGATTCCTCGCTGTACGTATGCGTACGATGGTTCGGAGCCGCGCTGCCAAGTATAGCCCAGGTTCTGCGTAGCACGCAAAACCTGCTGGAAGCAGACCTAGTGGCTTGGCGTCAGCCAAACCAGCGGACAGCTTCCAGCAGGTGCTGGTGTTGCGCCAGGCGCGCCCCCTTGTTTGCGTTGCTCGCTCTAGGCCCTCCGGGTCAGTCCGTATCTGGAGCGCAGTTCCGGTTATTGCTCCGCGGTGAAGATGACAACGGTCGTCTTGCCATCCTCTTCACTGAGCATGATCTGCGCCGTGCGGCCGCCCTTGGTGAAGGACATCATCTCGGGCGTCGGGCTTTCCCCTTCGCTCCAGCCCTTCAGCGGCATTTGAGCGGCGTAGAAGGCAGTGACCTCGTCCACGCTCTTGGTCGTTTTGAAGCTCACCACGCCTGACATGGCCGACAGTTCGGTGGCGCCATCGATCACCGGGATGTCGTCTGGCATGGCAGGCTTGACACCCGCGGGCGGCAGGATGCTGATGGGCTTGTTGATGTCGGTCACGTCAAAGGTCATGTCCATCGTTCCCTCACCATCGGAACCGCTAATCGCCAGCCCGCTGCCTTCATAGTGCACGATGTATTTGACGACCACCTTGAACTCGGTTGAGACCCACGTGTCGCCCTTGGCCTTGCTCACGGCGCCCATGCCGACGGACGAGCCAAGCGTGCTCTCGTCAAAGGTATAGTGGTCGCAGGAAACACCATTCACCATCTCGCCTCTCTTAACGAGCTTGCCGCGCTCTCCGGAGATCGCTCCAAAGGGGTCGGACATGTACTCATCGCCGCCGAAGAGAGTCTGGTCGGCCGAGGTCATCGCCATCCACTCGTTGTCGCTCTTGACGTACGTGTCCTGCCCGATCTGGATAATCTCGAACGTTCCGCCCTGGCTACCCGTTCCCGTTCCGGTCCAGGTCGTGTGGCGCGCCGGCGGCTCGCGCACCAGCTCCTCGCGCATATCCCAGGAGCCGGACTCTTTCTGGCCGTCCTTGTTGGTGACGTCCCATGTCAGGGTGTAGTGCGTGCGGTAGCTGTTGAGCTTGGAGAGGTCGGATGCCTCCCCGAATTCCAGTTCCTCCTCCTGCGCCGCGGTGGGTTGGGCGGCGGGTAGTGGCGTGCTGGTCGGGCGCGCCGGCACGGGCGTGCTGGCTTGCTGGCCAGCCGGCGCCGAGGTTGGGGCGGCTGGCGCGCTGGTCGGAGCCTTGGAAGCGCCTCCACAGGCCGCCAGGGCCAGACACAGAACGATGCTGAGTGCTGCAATGAATCTGTTTCTCATCGTATCTCCTTGTGCATGCAGAGTATTGAGCTGAACGAACGCAGGCGTTCCTACGGCAATGTTCGCCGCTGAATCGAGCGCCCGAGTGCGGCATTGTACATCTCGGACGGGATTTGTCCAAATTGGCTACCACATACTGGACGTGCAAGCTGGATGGTTGCATACGCTGCAGAAAGCCGATCGATTCGCGCAGGGCGCGCGGCCCTGGCAACCATTTGGCAACCGTTCAGCTACCGTTTGGCGCTGGCGACGTTTGGGTGTACAATACGGCCATGTATGGAAGAGACTGGTCTGGCGCACGATCCGAGATCAGACGGCGGCAGGGCCTCAAACGCGCAGCGCTGTGCGGGCTGCTGGCGGCGTGTGTGCTGAGTGGCAGCCTGCCCGCCGGACAGGCCCAAACGCCGGTTAGCGCCACGGCAACCCCGCTCTACCGGCTGTACTTCCCCTGGGTGCCGGGCCCCGCCTACCATGCCTACTTCCCACGGGCATCGAGTGGCGCGGCGGATGGCGCGATGGCCGCGGGCTCGTCCTTGTGGCAACCTGACGCCTCAATGGCTCCCAGTAACACTGCGCTCACTGGGTTTGTCACGCGCCAGGGGGAGCAGTTGTGGCTGGATGGGCAGCCGTACAGTTTCCTCGGGGTGAACGTCTCCGACCTGGCGGGCCCCTTCTCCCCGGAGAGCGAGACGGAGGAGATGATTGCGTTCCTGGCCGGGAATGGCGTGCAGGTGATCCGCGTGTGGGTTGAGCCGTGGATTGACCTGGCGCGAGTGGGTCGCATGCTCGATCTCGGCCAGAAGTACGGGGTGCGTTTCGTGCTGACGCTGCAGAATTTTTTCAACCACGAGACCGGGAACTGGTTCAAGAACCTGTACGAAAGCACGGACCTGCCTCACATCCGCAACATCGTGCCGCTTTTCGCCGAGCGCCCTGAGATTCTGGCGTGGGAATTGATGAACGAGCCCACATGCCCCGACAAGGACTCCAATCGCGCTTGTTGGGATGCGCTGTGCCACTGGGCCGAGGTCACGTCGCAGGCCATCAAGCAGCTGGATCGCAACCACCTGGTATCCGTGGGCACGCTACGGGGCGGCTTTGACGCCCGGGCCATGGATGCGTTCCGGCGCATGCACGCGCTGGAGACGGTGGATCTGGTCAGCATCCACTGCGAGGCCAACAAGCAGCCTCAGCAAGAGTTCGCCCAGGAGCTGGCGATCGCGCATGAGCTGGGCAAGCCGGTGTTCTTCGGCGAGGTAGTCCTGCAGGGCCGCCCTGGAAACGGGCAGCCCACGCCCTTTGGCGCCCTGGACCTGCGCGCGCAGGAGATTGCGAGCAGCATCCAGCGCAGCCGGCAGGCGGGCGTGGTAGGCTACCTGCTATGGCAGTACACGCACGGGGCCGTGGACCTGACCAACCGCTACGACTACTTTGATGGCGACCCGGTGTGGGAAGTGCTGCGAGCAGCCCAAACGGAAGAATGATCCACAGATAAACACAGATAAACGCAGATGGAAG
>CAYZKS010000097.1:6125-12123 GCA_964478725.1 uncultured Anaerolineales bacterium | reverse complement strand
TGGAGACCACGGCGCGTTCCATCTCATCCACGCTGGGCGCGCCAGGCTCGAAGCATTCGTCATCGATGCACACCTTCATCTTGTGGCGGCCCACGCGCGCCGCCTTCAAGCGCGGCAGGAGCTGCCCGTGCACCCAGGCCGAGTCCTGGTGGCTGTAGCTGATGAACACGTCGTAGTCGAAGGAGCGCTCGTCTGCCATGCCGCCCTCCCGCGCGTCACGCTGCCTCGCCAGATCGCGGCGAGACTGCGCCTGGCTACAGCATACAGCATGGGGTGCGGCTTGTCAATGGCGGGGAGAGGTGGTAGTGACGCCTTCAGGCGTTGTCGTGGCGATGCCGATGGCACAACCCTGGGAGACCGGGTTTCGGAGCATCGCCGTGGGCGTGGGGGGGGTAGGGGTAAGGCATTTCCACACACCGCTGCCTCTGACACAGCGCCTGCGGCTGGCCGTGGACTTTAGCTGACCGCGTGCCTGCAGGGAAATGCCTTACCCCTACGTGCACATCTCGACAAAGGGCGGTTCCACACGCGACTTCCACCGCCACAGCGCATGCGCTGGCCGCGAACGCGCGGTTACCGCATCCCTGCGGCGAAATGCTTTACCCCTACATGTACATCTACTGCCAACGGCCAACTGCCCACTGCCCTGTCTCAGGACGACAGGACTGAGGCAAACTGCCAACTGAAAACCGGCAACCGGTAACCGGCAACCGGTAACCGTTATCGCTCCTTCACCGCCATCCACACCGTCACCAGCGACAGGGCCATCAGCGCCGTCTCCACCCAGGCGCCCGCAGCGTAGCTGCCGCCGCTGGCGTCCACCACGCGGCTGACGATCTGCGAGATCAGCGCGGCGCCGATGCCGATGGAGGTCAGGAACACGCCCGCCAGCAGGCCTGCGTTCATGGGCGTGACGCTGGGCTGCATCTGGCCCACCCCCATGGCGATGCCCATCACCGGCGCGGCGAAAAAGCCGAACAGGAAGGATGGGATAGCCAGCAGCATGGCGCTGGACGCGCTCACCGGCCATATGAACTGCAGGATGAAGAAGATGGGCGCGAGCACGGCGTACAGCAGGGTGTAGGTGCGCAGCTTGCCGCTGCGGAAGGCGATGGTGGGCAGGAAGAACGAGCCGATGGCCCCGCCCACCAGGGCCAGCCCGCTGACCACGCCCGCGGTCGCGGGCGCCATGTGGTGCACGCCCATCAGCAGCGGCGCCAGCAGCGCCGGCCCGGTAGCCAGCGAGCCTACCGTGGCCAGCACGGTGTACTGCAACGGGATGGTCACCGGCGTCAGCACCTGCTTCAGCCCCTCGCCCAGGCTGACCGGCTGCATGGGCGGGCGCGGCTCGGGCGGGACGGTGGGCTTTTCCTTCAGCACCACCCAGGCCAGGATGGTGACGGCCACGGCCAGGATGCCGTACGGCCGCCAAGTGGCCGCCCAGTCCGCGCGCGAGGCGGCGAAGAAGGCCAGCACCGTCAGCGAGCCCACCGCCTGCCCTGCGGACAGGCCGGCGGGCCAGTAGGCGTTGGCCTGGCCGATCTCTTGATGCGGGAACCAGTTGGCCACCAGCGTGCCCACCGGCGCCCAGATCAGGCCCCAGCCCACGCCCGCCACCACGTTCCACCACATAAAGCCGGAAAAGTTGTCGGCGTCGCCGCGCAGCACGTAGCCGATGGCCAGCAGCGTGGAACCGATGCACACCACGGGCTTGAAGCCCACCTTCTGCGACAGCGCACCGGCGGGCAGCGACAGGAACACCTGGAAGATGCCCAGCGCGATCAGGGTCAGAGCCGCGTCGCCGAAGCTGATGCGCCAGCGCTCGGCCATCACTGCGAACATGGGCGAAAGCGCCATCTGCCCCACACCCGCCATGAAGCACACTAGAATGTAGACGAACAGATTGGTCCAGCGAAAGCGAAACACCTGCGTATTCGGTTGTTGTGTCATGCGCCAAGCCTCCTTTGCACGGCGTCCCTCCCAAAGGCCGCGAAGCGTCTCGCCGTGGTGTGGCGAGGATTCCTTCCCTTCGGGAGGGTTGCGCTGCTCGCGAGCGTCCGGACGGGGACAAGCCCCGATACTACGTGTGCGGCCCGCCCAGAAACCCGTTCTCTCCCTTTGGGAGGGGATCCGCGCACAACTCCCTCCCGAAGGGTTCCTTCCCTTCGGGAGGGTGGAGCCGCATTCCTGTCCGTTTGTCCGTTAAGGTGTCCGTTGACAGTCTCCCCACTGCCCACCCTCGCACACCACGCAAGGGCAGATGCCGCCAACGGCAAACTGCCCTGTCTCAGGACGACAGGACTGAGGCAAACTGACAACTGGAAACTGGAAACCGGTAACCGGTTACCAGTCTAGTGGTACACCCCGTACGTCTTGGCCGTCTGCACCATGGCGTTGACCAGCTCGAACTTGTTGTCGCTGGCCAGCTCGGCGCTGACGATCAGCCCGCCGTTGCCGGCGCAGTTGTCGATGATGCGCTTGGTCTCGTTCTCAATCTCCTCCACCGTGCCAAAGGTGAGCTGCGAGGGCTTGATGTTGCCCAGCAGGCACAGGTGGTCGCCCAGCACCTTCTTGGCCTCCACGATGTCGGTGCGCTCGTCCAGGTGCAGGTAGCCCGACTTGGGCGGCAGGGCCTTGAGATCGGGCAGCAGCGGCGTCCAGTTGGTGTCAAAGTGGTACTGCACGCGCAGCCCGTGCTCCACCGCGGCGTGGGCGGCGCGCACCAGGAAGGGAAGCTGGAACTTGGCGCTCATCTGCGGTGACATGATGTCCGCGGCGCCCAGCGCCCCGAGAATCACCGTCTTGGCCTGCACCATGTCGGCCAGCGCCAGCCCGGCGGCGATCAGGCCGTCGCAGACGATGTCCATCACCTCAAGCACCTTGTCCGGATAGCGGCGCAGGTCCAGCAAAAAGTTGGCAGTGCCGCGCATGCGCTCCAGCCAACCGAACGGCTCGCTGATGCTGCTGTCCACCATGGTGGGCACCTTGTAATCCTCGTACCATTTCTTGACGATGGCCGGCGTCTGACCCATGGCAGCCCCCATCAGCCCCAGATCGGCCACCCCCGCGCGCCGGAAGCTGAAGAAGCGATGAAAGCCATCCTTCAGCACCAGGTCATAGTCCTGCTCGGTCATGAATGGGTTCTCGCGCGAGCGCTCGTTGAGGTTGGGCTCGGCCTCGGGCGGGAACTCGCGCCCGGGAAGGTGCCAGTCCAGATAGAACGTGGAGAACATGTCCGGTATGGGGTTCATGTACATGGCCAGCAAAAAGCCCACCTCGGCCATGTCCAGCCCGCCCAGTCGCTTGTAACCCTCCTCAAAGGCGGCGTCGGCCTTCCAGGGGTCCATCAGCACGTCGGCGATGGTCATGCCGAGCATGCGCGCGTAGTAGAACTCGCCAAAGGGGGCGATGCCCACGCGGTCGGGCTTTTCCAGATTGACGTGCTTGTTGATTCGCTCGATGGCAGTCATCTCAGCCATGGCTACTTTCCCTCCGCCCAGGACTGGATGATCCTGAGCCCTTTGTAGGCGTCGTCCGTGGCGGCATCGGCGCCGGCCAGCTCGCGCCAGCGCTCATCCACCGGCAGCCCGCCCAGGATGACCTTGACCTTGCCGCGCAGGCCCGCTTCCTTCAGCAGCTTGACGCTCTCGGCCATGGGCTGCATTGACATGGTCATGATGCCCGAGAGGCCCAGGATGGTGGCGTTGTCGGCCTTGACCGCCTCGATCAGCTTGGCGGGCGGCACGTCCACGCCCAGGTCATTGACGCAAAAGCCCGCGTTGCGCGCCAGGGCCACAAAGATGTTCTTGCCGATGTCGTGCAGGTCGCCCTGCACCGTGCCGATCACCATGCGCCCGACCACCTTGGCCTCGCCGCCGCCGGCCTTGAGCATGGCCGGTTGCAGCATTTCCATGCCTTCCTTGAAGATCTCGGCAGCCATCACCAGCTCGGCCAGGAAGTACTCGCGGCTGCCGTACTTTTCGCCCACGACGTTCATGCCCTCCGACAGGGCCGCAAACAGGTCTTGAGGGTTGTCGCCCTTGGCGAGGTGGGACTTGAGCATTTCGAGCGTGCCGCTCTCGTCCAGGTTGACAAAGGAATCGGTAAGCGCTTGTAGTTTCGCCATGTGGTCTGCTCCTCTAGGGCCGGAGTGGGCCGCCGGGTGAGCCGCCAGGGGGGCCGCCGGGCGGGCCATGCGCGCCTGGCGGCGGGCCAGGGGGTGCGATGCCCCACGCGCCCATCAGCATGAACATGGCCATGGTGGCCTGCGCGGCCGACTGCCCGAACATCAAGCGCGCGACCAGCTTGTTGCGCTCGGGCGGCGGCATGTGCGCCAGGGCCTTGCCCTTTTCCTTGTCCGCTTCGTACATGCGATCGCTCCTTTCCATGCTATTTGGCCGCAGCGGCGCAGGAAGCCCCGGAAAGGGCGCCTGGACGCCGGGCTCAAGGCCTTGGGGACCGTGAAGCCTGTCTTGCGCGGGCTCGACCAAACGCGTCGAGCCCGGCGCGCATCAGGTGGTCTCCACCTCGTCTGTGGATGACTGCTTGACGGCCCCGAGGTTGTGCACGTACAGACGGTTCAGCAGGCGTTGTAGTGTTTGCACCTCCTTCGCTGTGAGGCAGGCGGACGCCTCGTCCAGATTGTGCTCGCGCATGGCCACGATCTGCTCCTGCAAAGCGCGGCCCTTGGGGATCAGCACGACGCGCTTGACGCGCGCGTCGTGCTCGTCGGGCACGCGCTGGAACAGTTGTTTCTTCTCCAGGCGGCGCAGGGTGCGCGCCAGGACACTCTTCTCCAGGCCCATGCGCTCGGCCAGCACGTTCTGGGGGATGTTGTCGCCGAAGGCGAGCTGCATCAACACCTGGAACTCGGGAAAGGTGACGCCGCTGGCCTCGAGGTCGGAGCGCAGGCGCGCGTGCATGCATTCTTCGGTGCGGTGCAAGAGGTAGCCGATGTCCTGATCGAGAGCACGCATCTTTGCCTGCTTTGCCGCGGATCCAGGCGCGGGCCGGGGTGAGATGGTTGCCCGCGCAACAGTTGCATCAGCAACTATAGTATAGCACGGATGGCCGGAGTTGTCAACCACACGCCCTTCTGAAGGGTTCCTTTCCCTTCGGAAGGGTCGCCCGCACCAACCACCCTTCCGAAGGCAGGCGCAGCCTTCAGAAGGGCATCCGGCCACCACACCCCCTTCTGAAGGGTTCTCTTCCCTTCGGAAGGGTGGTCCGCACTTGACAACCTACCCGCTGGCCGCTATGCTGCGCGCAGAGGAGCAAACCTTACACCCACCCTTCCGAAGGCAGGCGCAGCCTTCAGAAGGGCATCCGGCTACACCCACCCTTCCGAAGGCAGGCGCAGCCTTCGGAAGGGAAGTCAGAAAGGAGCCTGCATGCCCGCTCACAGGGATCCATTCATCCAGGGCGGCTTCTACCACGTGTACAACCGCACGCTGGCGGGGGTGCCTCTCATCTTTGAAACAGCCAACTACGCCTATTTCCTTCGCCTGGTGCAGCGCTATCGGCAGCCCTATGGCGCTGGCGTGATCGCTTACTGCCTCATGCCCAACCACTTCCATTTCCTACTGCGCCAAGAGACTGATCAGCCACTCTCGCGCTTTGTAGCTGCGCTGCTCAATGCGTACGTGCAGGCGCTCAATCGCCAGCAGAAGCGCCACGGGCCGCTGTTTGAGGGGCATTTTCGCCACGTACAGATCGAGCACGAGACGTATCTCACGCACCTCTGCCGGTACATCCATCTGAACCCCGTCAATGCTGGCCTGGCCACGACGCCCGAAGGGTGGCCGTACTCCAACTACCGCGACTGGCTGGGCCTGCGTGAAGGAACCCTGAAGGACGAAGCGTTCATTCGCGAGCACTTTGGCGTCCCTGAGGCGTACGGCAAGTTCGTAAAGGAATGGCAAGAAGGCGGGGAAGTGATCCCGGGGAAGTACCTGTGGGACTAGGCGCATCCACCCTTCCGAAGGCGAGTGCAGCCTTC
>CAYZKS010000097.1:0-6025 GCA_964478725.1 uncultured Anaerolineales bacterium | reverse complement strand
AGAAGGGCCGCCACACCCCCTTCTGAAGGGTTCCTTTCCCTTCGGAAGGGTGGCCTGCACCACCGCACCACTCACCCTTCCGAAGGCGAGTGCAGCCTTCAGAAGGGCCGCCACACCCCCTTCTGAAGGGTTCCTTTCCCTTCGGAAGGGTGGCCCGTACTGATCACAGCGCCTCCAGCAGCCGCTCAATGTCCTCCGCCGTATTGCAGGCGTGCGGGGAGACGCGCATGTAGCGCTTGCCGCTGGCATCGGGGCGCGCGGCCACCAGCACGTCCGCGGCGGTCAGGCGCGCCAGCAGCGCGTCCACGTCGGGCGCGTCAAAGGTGACGATGCCGGAGCGGCGCTCGGGCGGCAGATCGCGGAACAGGGCGTAGCCGCGCGAATGCAGGCCGTCGATCAGGCGCTGCGTCAGCTTCAGGATGCGCTGCTCGATGCAGGCGATGTCCAGGTCCAGCAGCATCTGCACCGCCGCGCCCAGCCCCTCGATGCCCGAGGCGTTCTCCGCGCCCACCATGAAGCGGCCGGCATCGTCCACCGGGCTTGGATCGTAGCGCAGATAGTGCTCCGGGTGCCGGACGCCGCCGGCGCCCCACAGGATGGGCCGCATCTGCGGGATCAGCCCGCGCCGGCAGTACATCAGCGCCTGCCCCAGCGGCCCCATCAGCCACTTCCAACCGCCCGCAGCCAGGCAGTCCACGTTCCAGGCCTGCACGTCCATGGGGATCGCGCCCAGCGATTGGATGGCGTCCACCACAAAGTAGATGCCGCGCTCGCGGCAAAAGGCGCCGATGGCCGCCAGGTCCGCGCGGTAACCGCTCAGGAACTGCACCGAGCTGACCGTGACGGCGCGCGTGTGCTCGTTGGCAGCGGCGCGCAGCATGTCCACGTCCAGCCCGCCACCCTGGTGGGGCAGGATGCGCACGCACACGCCCTGATCCGCCAGGCTCATCCAGGGATAGACGTTGGCTGGGTACTCCAGGTCGGTGAGCAGCACCTCGTCGCCCGCGCGCAGGGGCAACCCGCGCGCGATCATGCTCAGCGCCGTGGCGGTGTTGGGCACAAAGGCCATCTCCTCGGGCGCGGCGTTGACCAGGCGGGCGATGGCCGCGCGCGCGTGCTGGTAGGAGGCCTTGCAGCCCGCGTGGTTGTGTGGCAGGCAGGGCGAGCGCTCCAGACGCGCCTGCATGGCGCGCGCCACGCGCACGGGCAGCGGCGACTCCATGGCAAAGTTCAGGTAGGTGTACTCGCGGAAATCGGGGAACTCGGCCCTGAGGCCCGCCCAGTCTGCGCGCTGAAAGGGGGCAATGGTGGTCATGTGGTCTCCGTGAGGCTCCATCTGCGCTCCAGTTCGGGCGCAGCGGGTGTTGGGCGGGCGCAGGCGTTCTCCCCGCCGTGGCATTTGTGCCGGGAGAGATTGTACTCCTGCTCGGGCGTGAGGAGAAAACGAAGTCTAACCACAGATGAACACAGATACACACAGATGGGAAGGCAAGCAACGGGAAACAGTGACGGTCTGCGAAGCAATCCCGGCGTCAGCCGCTCCGCTTGACCTGAGGCGGCTTCTGCTGCACAATCGGGCAGGCCGAGCAAGGCGTAGCCAGCATGGCAGCTCTCGTCGCACTCCCAGCGAAACGCCTGACATGGTGAGAGGTTCGGAGGTGCAGACATGTGCAAGCGATCCAGTCTGGTCTTGACCGTGGCGCTTCTGTTGGGCCTGATGCTCAGCTCCTGCAAACCGTCGGAGAAGCTGGCCAAATCCATCAACCTGGTTTTTGCAGAGCCGCTGAGCATCGACCCTGGCCTGGTTGTGGATAACGTGAGCACGCAGTACGTTCAACAGTTGTTCATGGGCCTGACGACGTACGACGCCAAGACTCTGGAGCCGAAGCCCTGGCTGTGCAAGAATTGGGCGGTGTCGGCGGACGGTCTGGTGTGGACCTTTGCCCTGCGTGGCAATATCTACTGGGTGCGGTACGACCCGGCCACCGGCACCGCCACCAAGAAGCGCGCCGTGAGCGCGGAGGACATCGAGTATGCGGTGAGGCGCGCGGTCGATCCTGTGAACGGCTCAGGCTACGCCTATGTGGATTACATCATCCAGGGCGCGCAGGCAGTGAACTCCGGCCAGAGCGTCGACGTCAGGTTGATCGGGGTCAAGGCTCTGAATGACACCACCGTCGAGTTCACGCTGACCGAGCCCGCTGGCTACTTCCCCTACATCGCCGGCCTGTGGACCAACAACCCCGTCCCCAGAGAAGTGGTCGAGGGCTACGGCGACCGCTGGACGCAGCCCGGCATCATCTGGACCTGCGGCGCCTACATGCTGGCCTCCTGGGAGCACGGGAGCACGATGGTGATGAAGAAGAACCCCTACTGGTTCGACGCCAGGAACGTGAGCATCGAGCAGATCAACTTTAACGGCTCAGCGGCCTTTGCTCGGTACGAGGCTGGCGAATTTGACCTCTGCAACGTGCCGTGGGACCAGCTCGCCCGCGTCAAGGCCGATCCCGAGCTGAGCAAGGAGCTGCGCATCGTTCCTTACCCGTGCACCCAGTACCTCGGCTTCAACACCAGCAAGCCGCCGCTGGACAACGTCAAGGTGCGCCAGGCGCTGTCCTATGCCATCGACCGCCAGAAGCTGATCCGCAGCGTGCTCAAGGCGGAAGACAAGCCGGCCAAGAGCTTCGCTTGCCCCGGCATCTTTGGCTCGCCCGCCGAGGACCCGAGCTTCAAGGGCATCGAGTTTGACCCGGCCAAGGCCAGGGCGCTGCTGGCCGAGGCCGGCTACCCGGACGGCAAGGGCCTGCCCGACATCACCTACATGTCCTGGACCGGCGAATATCGGCAGGAGGTCGCCGAGTTCATCCGGCAGGGCTGGAAGGAGAACCTGGGAGTCGAAGTCAGGTTGGCCCACCAGGAGTTTAGCCTCTACTTGAAGACCGTCAGCACCGACACCCCGCAGATCTACCACCTCCCGTGGTGTGCGGACTATATGGACGAGAGCAACTGGGTGACGGAGAACTTTCACACGGCCAAAAGCCCGAACAACCCCAAGTGGTATGGCCCGGATGCGGAAGCGTTTGACAAGCTGGTGGAAGACGCTGGCTCCGCCACCGACCCGGCGGTGCGCAAGAAAAAGTACTACGAAGCCGAACGGCTGTTGTGCGTGGAGGACGCGGTCATCGCACCCCTCTTCTACACCACCCTCGCATACTGCGTCAAGCCCTACGTGGAAGGCACCTACGCCCCCATGGGCGGCGACTGGATCTACTACTGGAAGGTGCACGAGCACTAGGCAGGGTCGAACCCTAGTGCGGGTCAATGACCATGTCCTTCCAGAACGGTCTGCCGAGAACCGAGATGGGGACCTTGATCCAGGGCTTGCGCAGCCAGTGCCATCGGTCGTAGAAGAGCGGCAGGACCGCCGCCTCCTCGATCAGCAAGCTCTCTGCCTGGCGGTACAGTCTCATGCGCTCTGCCTGGTCCCCAAGCCTCCTCGCCTGTCGCAGAAGCTGGTCGTATCGATCGTTGCGCCAGGCGGTGCGCACGTGGATGGCCTCCTCCAGGAAATTGCGGGGATCAGGATAGTCAGCGCTCCACTCTGTCATGCAGATCTGCGGCGGGTCTGTGCTCAGCCTCTCGACAAGTGTGGCAACGTCCGTAGCGCGCCACGGCACGTCTACCCCCAAGGTCTCTCGCCACTGCGACTGCAATTCCAGCGCCTCGCGCTCTTCGCCGACGGGCATCCAGGCCTCCACGGCAGGGAATCCCTGTCCCCACGGGTAGCCGGCCTCGGCCAGGAGCGCCCGCGCCTGCGCCGGGTCGTAGGGCAAACCGGTGCCTGGCGTGTGCCCCGGGATTCCGGGCGGCACAAACCCGCCCATGGCCGGACCAAGATATCCAGGCAGGACCGCCTGTGCCAGGGCCTCCTTATCGGTGGCGAGAACGAAAGCACGGCGTACCCTTGGGTCATGAAACGGCGGCAGATGGTCGTTGAAGGCCACGAAGGAATTGCCCAGGTTGGGCCGGAAGATGTACTCATCGGCATGCTTCTGCCGCACGCGCTCGGCAATGCGCAAAGGAAGCCCGAGGAAGGCGAATTGGCCGATTTCATCGGCCTCGTACATCTCCAGGAGTCGTTCTGGAGCCAGACCCAGGCGAATGACCGACCGCTGAACGTTGCCCGTGAAGCGCCCGCGGTAGTCAGGATTGCGCACAACGACCGTCAGTCGATGCGGGTCATGGGATTCGATGCGGTACGGGCCGTTGGTCACAATGCTGCTGGGGTCGGCCCAGGCCGCACCTCTGGCCTGCACCACATGGCGGGGTACGGGGAAGAGCCTGGCGACGATGTGCAGAAACTGCGCAACCGGTTCCTCCAGCTCCACGGCGAGTGTCCAGTCGTCCACTGCCCGGACTCCGAGACGACTCGAAGCGGCGACCATACCCTCGTGAAAAGCCCTGGCCCCGCGGATGTCGTAGAGGAAGATGGAATAGCCGGAACAGTTGGTGGGCGCCAGCCAGCGCCGGATGCTATACTCAAAGTCGTGGGCCGTCACGGGAGCGCCGTCGCTCCAACGCGTGTCCGTCCGCAGATGGAAGAGGTATCTGCGCCCATCGTCCAGCACCTCCCAGCTATCGGCGACGTCGGGCACAATGTCCATCTCGGGAGTGTACTCCACCAGCCCGCTGAAGAGCTGGGTTATCTGGTTGCGTGAGATGATGTCCCTGGCCAAGGCAATGTCCAGGGTCGGTGCGGCGTACTTGTCGTGACCCTTGCACACCTGAGGAGCGCGAGGCACTGCGTGAAGCTCTTGACGCTGCGCCTGCTGCCAGAGCGCAAAGCCCTCGTCGTACGCCTGGCGCGAGCGCTTGAAGTCGAACGCCGCGTGATGGGCCAACCCCAGCTTCATCCAGGTGCGCGCTGCCTGCTCGAGCTTGCCCTCGTGTTTCAGAATGGTCAGAGCGCGCTGGTAGTAGTTCACAGCTTCCGCATGCGCATACACCAGCCGCGCCTGGTCGCCCGCGCGCAGCAGGTACTCCGTGGCCTTCGGAGCGTCGCCCGCGCACTCCCAGTGGTAGGCCAGCAGACCCAACTGCTCTTCCACGCGCTCGGGGAACAGCCGCTCCAGCGCCTCGGCCACCTGGCGGTGGAAGGCGCGCCGCTCCCTCTTCAAGATGCCGTTGTAGGCCGCCTCACGCGTCAGCTCGTGCTTGAAGATGTACTCCAGCTCCGGCAGCCGCGCGCGCTCGCGGATCAGCTCCTCGTACTGTAGGGTGCTCAGGTGGTGGTCCAGCTCGCGCTCTTGCGTGGCGATAGACTGCAGCACGCGATACAGGAACACGCGCCCGATCACCGCGGCCATCTGCAGCACGCGCCGCGTGTCCTCCTGCAGCCGGTCCAGGCGCGCCAGCAGCACGCCCTGCAGCGTGTCGGGGATGGCAATCTCCGCCACCTCGCGCGTGGCCACCCAGCGTCGGCTGGCCGCGTCGCGTGCGATGGCCCCGCTGTCCATCAGCGCGCGGATGACCTCCTCCACATAGAAGGGGTTGCCCTCGGCCTTGCCAACGATGCGCTCGCGTAGCGCGTCCGGCAGGTCCTCCACCCGCAGCAGGTTGCGCACCAGCGTCTGGCTGTCGGCGGCCGACAGCGGCCGCAGCTCCAGGTCGGTGTGGCGGTGGCGGTACAAGCGCCGGACCGTCTCCCTGAGCTGCCACGAGCCGTGGGACGCATCCGGGCGAAAGGCGCAGATCAGCAAGAGTGAGGCGCGATCCATGAGGCTCAGCACGTGCTCCAGCAGCTCCAGCGAGCTGGCATCGGCCCAGTGCAGGTCCTCACACACCCACACGAGCGGGCGCTGCCGGGCCGCTGCGCGCAGCAGGGCCTCGATGGCCTGGAACGTGCCGCCCTTGATCTGCTGCCCGTCCTCAGCGCTCAGCCTGGCCTCGGTGTCCGCAGCCAGCGGCAGCGACATCAGCCGCGCCAGGTACGGGAAGTGGGTCGCCGCAGCCTCCCCGCACAGTT
>CAYZKS010000096.1:0-12123 GCA_964478725.1 uncultured Anaerolineales bacterium | reverse complement strand
GTGAGCACGATGCGGCCATCCACCGCGATCAGGTCCACGCTGGAGGAAATGGCGCTCTGATTGCCGGAGCATTCCACGACCAGCGTGAATCCCAGGCCCTCGGTCAGGTCCATGATCTGCTCTTTCCAACCGTCCTTGGTTGGGTCGACGATCGTCTCTGCGCCCATGGTGCGCGCCATCCGTTGGCGGTAGGGTGCCGGCTCCACGACCACCACCTGCGCGCCGGACACCAGCGCGATCTGAGTGGCGAACAGGCCGATTGGGCCGGCTCCGAATACGCCGATGCGGTCGTGGGGCGCAGCCCCGCCCCCGCGCCCCCAGACGGCGTGATAGGCCACGGACACGGGTTCCACCAACGCGGCCTCATCGTCACTCAGGCTTGCAGGTATCTTGTGCAGTCGCACTTCGGGCGTAAGCGTGTACTCGGACATCGCTCCTGGCGCTTCCGGCTGGAAGCCGAAATAGATATGATTGGGGCAGAACGGAGGCGCGCCGCGCACTTTGCACACGTCGCAGACACGGCATGGAATGAAACACTCGCCAGTGACTCGATCGCCCACCTTGACGGTGGTGACACCCGCGCCAAGCTTCACCACTTCGCCCACCCATTCATGACCGGGGATGAACGGGAATTTGCCCTCAAAATTGGTCCCTCCCCACATGTGCACATCCGTTCCACACACACCTGCAACTCTGTTCTTGATAAGAACCTGACCTGGGGCGGGTTTGGGGACTGGCAGCTCCTCCATGCGCAGATCATTCACTCCGTGCAAAACGACAGCCAGCATGCTCTTCTTCATGTGCTCACTCCTCCTTTGATTGTTATCTGTGTTCTGGTCATGCTCATGCCGCACTATCCCGCACTACACTGGCTTCTGCGGCGTGCCTTGCCGCATGAGAACGCCCAGTTTGGTACACACGCACAGCCCGCATCATCTCAAGGTAATTCGTCAGCCCGACGCCCACCATGACCGCGTTGCCAGCTCCCAGGATGAGGCCGCCTTCGGTTGGGCTGGACTCGATCGCCAGGCGCACCTCGTTCTCCACCTGATCTTCGGTTCCGGCGATCAGGGTATCCAAGTCCACCCCGCCCCAGAAACACAGGCGGCCGCCATACTGCGCCTGGAGTTCGGGCAGAGCCATGCCGATGGACGGTTGGATGCCATGCCAGGCATCCACACCGGCCGCGATCATGAGATCGAGGATCTTCCAGGTATTGCCGTCGGTATGCTTGAAGAAGTACTTGCCTCTGGCATGCGCCATGTCGGCCCACGCCTTGAGCCAGGGCCAACAGAAGCGCTCGAACATGACCGGGGACATGAACGGCCCATTTCTTCCGGCGACATCGTTGTGCGTGATCACTGCGTCGCAACCCGCATCGAGCATACGCTTGCCCATCTCAATGTAGTGGCTCGATTCTACTGCGATCACGCGCTCGACCACCTCAGGGCGCTCCGCCATGCTGCTGAGCAGCCACTGCATCTCGTACGCATCATGCGGGAAAATGCCATCGTCAGGCGGGCGCGCCACGATAAAGTGGGTATCGCCAAGCTCTGCGACCAAGTACTGGATCAGCTCGAACTGGGACTCGTCCACGTCCACGGCGCGGTCTGGCACTTCCTCCACGCTCTCGGGCCTGGGCCCGTCCACGATGAAGGCATTGCCCTGCGTCTCTGGCGAATATACGTACACACGGCCGTCCGGCATGCGCCACTTGAACTGTGAGATGAACCGCGGCTGAGCCGGCATCTTGTAGCGAGACGGGACCAGGAATGCAGGGACGATGTCATGGTCAAACTTACGCGCCAGCGCCACAATGTCCCGCTTGCAGGATTCAACGTACTCGTCCCGTCTTCCCTGCCAGATGGCGGCGTACTCTCTCCATTTGGCGCGATAGAGCGTTGGATGGCCCAGCGACTGCTCGGCAAGGGCAAAGTCGATCCCAATCTCGCCGGTGGGGATCCGGTCCGGATTGTGGAATTCCAGTGCGGCGATCACACGCTCCTTGGGCAGCATGCAGGATCCTCTCGGCTGGCAGGCGCTAGTAGTTTCCAAAGTCGTGAACGGCCTGGCGCATGGCCATGACGTTCTGCGGAGGGACGTTGGCCTGCACCACATGGTCTGCGGCGAAGACAAACCCTCCTCCAGGCGCCAGCGCCTCGATGCCTTGGCGCACGCTTTCGCGAACCTGTTCGATGCTGCCGGGCCCCAGGACCTGCTGAGCATCGATCCCACCGCCCCAGAAGCAGATCTCGCGTCCAAAGTCGCGCTTGAGCTCCACCAGGTTCATGCCTTGAGCGCTGCGTTGCAGCGGGTTCAATACGTCTACACCGATCTCGATCAGGTCCGGGATGAGAGGCCGCACCGCACCGCAAGTGTGCAAGAAGAGCTTGGCGTGCGGCGCCGCGCGCTTGATCGCAGCGTACAGTCTCTTGTGACGTGGCTTGACCAAACGGCGGTAGGTGTTGGGAGAGAAGAGCAGCGACTGCTGAGAGCCCAGGTCGTCGGTCTCGTTCACCACGTCAACGAGGTCTCCCAGCTGCGTCAGGGCTCGTTCCCAGTATGCCGATTTGATATCGACCAGTGCGTCCAGGATGTATCCGGCCAGGTCAGGATCCGCGCCCAGGTCCATGAAAAAGTCGTTGTACCCTCTGAGCCAGGCATACGTTTCCAGGATGCCCGCAGTGAAACCTTGCAGCACCACTGCCTTGCCTTTGGCTCCAGCCGCCTGCGCCCAGGCCTTGAGCGGCTCATAGTGCCATGCATCCGTAGGGTCCGGCCAAGGGTAATGCTTGAGACGCTCGCGAACGTCAGCGCCTGCCAGCGGGGGCGACGTAGGGTCAAAGTACAGTCCGTTGGACTTGGGTTTGCGCCACAGAATGCCCCACTGGTCTCTGTACGCCCAGTACTCGCCTTCGTCCAGCAATGGGTACCGCTCGCACAAGGTGGAACGACGCACCACATGCCGCGCATCTGCCTGCACGAGGTCCAGCAGGTCTTCGTGCATTTCGGCGCCCTGGTCGAACACTTGCCTGGGCCGTACCTGCCTCTCAGGCAAACCCAGGAAGTTACGCAAAGCGGCGTAGGCCAGGACGTGCACCCCAGTCTGCGCTGTGCCACCCAGGTCAAAAGGCACGCGATCTGGCTCTTTGTGACTGAGCGCCGTCAGGATGCGCTCTCTGGAATCCATGTTCTTCCTTTCCAGTGGGAACTATGGGACAACCATTGATTTCAACGCAGAGGACGCGTTCTCTCGTTGCCTAGCCAACCAAGTCTAGGAAGCGGGCAAACTCGGCATCGGAAATTGAAGCTTTCTCGCTGCCAACGGGCCTGCGATCGCGCACATCTTGTTTGAATGCCATGAGAGCTTGGACGCCAGTTGCGAACAGGTCATCGTACTGCTTGGCCAGGCGCGGCGCAACTGGCTGCGGAAGGCCCCAGATGTCCATGGCCATGAGGCCTTGGCCATCGCACCCGGTCCCGGATCCGGTGCCAATGGTAGGAATGCGCAGGCGCTGCGTGACGAACTCCGCCACGCGGTCAGGAACGCATTCGATCTCAATGGCCCAAACGCCTGCTTCCTGGAGCAGCAGGGCGTCCTGCAAGACCTGAACGGCCTCCCGCGCCGAGCGTCCAACGCTACGGTAGCCGCCGATTGCGCCGATCTGCTGCGGCGTCATCCCTACGTGCCCCATACAGGGGATGCCCGCACGAACCACGGCATCAATGCGCTCCACCATCAACCCCGCTCCCTCGATCTTGATGCTATCTACGCCAGCCTGCATGTAGTCGACCCCGGCAGCGATAGCCCCCTCATTGCTGGGCTGGTATGTGCCGTAAGGCAGTGTCGCCGCGAGCAGGGAGCGCTGGAGCGCCTGCGCGATGGGACGCAAGTAGATCAGCACCTGCTCCATGACGGACGATAACGAGCGCTTGTAGCCCATGATGGACATGGCCGCAACCACGGCTCCCGCGCCCACCATGTCCACTTCCGAAGCGTCCATGATCTTGGCCATGGAGACGTCCGTGACGGATGAGAAGGTAATCTTGCGCTTCCCTTTCATGGCCTGGATATCGGCAATCGTGGTCTTTCTCTGCTGCATATTCAGGTGCCCTCTTGGCTTGCGTGCTTCAGGAATTGCGCGAATTCGCCGTCCTTGATACCAAAGGTCTGCTTGTCGGTGGGGAATTGCAGGTCACGTACTTCGGCGCACCAGGCATTCACGGCAGTCAGCATGCGAGCGGTGAAATCTGCGTAGTGTCGGGAACTCAGAGGCGCCACGGGCTCAGGCAAGCCGAGGATGTCATGGGTAGTCAGCATCTGCCCGTCGCAGGGCGCAGTTCCGCCAGCGCCAATCAGGATGAGCCTGGTACGCTCACCGATTCGTGCGGCAACGCGGTTTGGCACTCCCTCCAGAATCACTGCCCACGCCCCCGCTGCCTCCAGCGCCTGAACATCCGACAACAGTTGCGCCGCCTCGTCGCACGTCTGCCCATACGGTCGCAATCCACCACGCATCTTCACGCTCTGGGGTGTGGCTCCCAGATGACCCACGCAGGGAATCCCGGCAGCGTACAACGCGCGAACTCGCTCAATCGTTGGTCCACCCCCCTCCAGCTTCACCGCGTCCACGCCCGCTTTCATCATGAGACCAGCATGCTGCACAGTTGCTTCGACCGCCCCCTGGTAGCTGCCAAAGGGCATGGCGCCAATCACCACCGCATGCTGCACCAGGCGACACACCGCCTGCAAATAGAACATGACCTCGTGCCATTTGACTTGCAGGGCGGTCGAATAGCCCAGCAGGGTGGTGGCGATGCTCCAGTCACTGACGAGCACCATGTCGATGCCAGCCGCATCGATCAGCCTGGTTGTGACATAGTCGTGCGCCGTTGCCATGGACAGCGCCTCGCCGGCTGCTTTCATGCGCAGCAGCTCCGGTATGTTCAATTTCTGCACAATGGCTTCAGCCACTGGACGCCTCCCCAGCGCGCGCTCAGCTAGCGCTGCACCTCCGGGTTATGCCCGAGAAGCTTGCCGAGGGACAGGTCCAACCCGAACATCTTGGTTAGGCTTCCCAGGCGTAGATCTCTTTCATCTCTGCCCACGTGGAACCCTGCGGCGCTCCCGGTACGGGTTCCTGAAAGTCGCGCATCAACAGATCCCATTCCTTGGCCTTGGGGTCCGCCGCGTATTTGGGCATGTCGCGCTCCATGTCAAAGTCATCCGTGGTCTGCATGAACATGAAGAGCTGGCGCCCAAAGCGGTAGATGTAGGTGGTCAGGATGCCGATCCTGCGCGCTCCCTCCAACACCTGTGGCCAAGGATTGGCATGGTAGGCTTCGTACCTGCGAATGATCTCGGGATCATCCTTCAATAACACGGTCTGCGCAAAACGCTTCATCTTGTGCTCCTTTCGTTCCATTCTTCAAACACCGGCCTGATTGCTTGCTCGATTCCCTTCGCCAGGACTGCCTGAGACCTGACATTGCTGTGGTAATTGTCAGGCGGATTGAAGTAAGGACCGGGGTATTCCTCTACCAGATCTGGGAACGTGCGCCAGAAGTCAACCAGAGGGACATCCAGGTCGCGAGCCACGCGTTCGACGTTCAAGAGGTACAGGTTGAGTATCTCAAGTTGGAGATCGAGATGGTCCATGTTCTTGAAAGAGGCCTCGGGCCAGCGTGGCACGGGCGGTGGCGTCCAGAACACGGGCGAGGCTCCCATCGCCCTTGACCATTCTACCATGACTTGCAGATTACAGTACATGCGATCGGGTGTGCAAGTCACGACGTACGATGAGGGACACTCATAGTCACGGATGTGGCTGTCATTGAGCAGGAAACTGATCACCACGCAATGCGGCTGCGTGCGTGACACTTCGCGATGCCAGCGGTGCACGGCATAACCCGAAGACGTATGGCCAATGCCGGCATTGATCACCTTGCAGCGCAGGCCAAGCAGGGATTCCAGAATGTTTGTCCAACGCTCCTGCGTGGTCATGAGTGCGGTCTCGTTGTTGCACTCTGTCGTCGAATCCCCAAGGGCGACGATGCGAAACCTGTCGCGGCATGTCTCGAGGTCAAAATCCGCGACGTCCCGCGGCGTTGGATAGGCCTGACCTGACATGGCCATTCCCGCATCTCCTGTAAGTGTGCTTGCTCTCTATCCGGCCCTGCGACGGCCCGCAGCGTTAGGTCGTCTCGTCGACTGGCACTCGCAGTGACCCGGCCGTATCACGGATGGCTGACCACGTCGCCTCTTCGATCGGGATGCCATTGGCCTGCCGTTCCGCCATGCTGCGGAATTCCAGTTCGCCGGGCATCATGACCGGATTCGCACCGGGCGCAGCGGGCGCGGACTCGACGTAGCCAGTCATCGCGGCCACCAGTCGGCGGAACTCCTCCGCGGGAGTGAAAGCAGCGATGTCCATGACAATGATGCAGAACCCATTCGAACCATCCGGGATGTCGTCTGTCATCGCGTTTCCAGCGAGAGTACCGCTCAGAACCTCAGCCAGAAGTAGCAGCCCAAAGCCTTTGTAGCCGACGTTGCCGCCTAGCGGCAGGATCCAGCCGTGGGGTTTCTTGAACAAATCACCCGGGTCCGTGCTGGATTTCCCAGCGGCGTCAATGATCCAGCCCTCGGGCAACTGCTTGCCGCGATTGCGGTAGACCACCACTTTGCCTTGCGCTGTCGTGCTGAGAGCCATGTCCGCCAGCACGGGATGAGCGGACCCTGGTGCGGCCCAGGAGATGGGATTGGCCCCGATGCGACCCTCCAACCCGCCAAACGGCACCACCCAGTGCCCGGACCGAGGGCTGTTCGCGACAGCCAGGGCGAACATGCCTGCCTCAGCTGCCAACTGGGTGTAGTGGCCCACACGACCGACATGCGCGCAGTTTCGGGTCAAGGCGCAGGCAATGCCATGCTCCTTCGCCCGGGCGATCGCGGCCTGTGTGGCTCGCAGAGCGCCGACCTGGCCAAAGTTGTAACCGCAATCCACCGTCACCAGAGCCTGGTTCGAATGCAGCACAGTGACTGGAGCGCCCGGTCTGATCGGGCCCTCTCGCACCCAGCGGGTATACAGCGGTATGCGCACCACGCCGTGCGAGTCAAGCCCCATCAGGTTGCTGAGCACCAGGTGTTCGGCTACAATCTGGGCCTCCGCAGGTGGGGCTTTCAAGGCGGCGAACACCCGGGCAGAAAGGGTTGTGAGGAATGCGGCCGAGAATGTTGGCAAGGTCCCCTCCACTTGGCATATGTGGCTGCGGCAGTTACCTCTTGGGGCGTGATGACGGCGACATGAGCTGCCTCAACCCATCAAGATCGAACTTGTCGCTATTGATGAAACCGAGCAAGTCGCGTTCCTTCTGGTGCACCAGTCTGGATTGGTCCGCAATGCGCGCAGCGATTTGCAGCGGAACGACCAACAGGCCATTCTCGTCCCCGTGCAGCAAGTCGCCCGGCTGGATGCTGAGCCCGCAGATCGTGACCGTACTACCAAACTCGACCACGGTCGGGATGCCGTGCGAAACCACCAGCCCGGCGGCAAAGACGTGAAAGCCAGGCACGCGTTCCCGGATGCCCGCAATGTCGCGCACTGCGCCATCGGTCACCACGCCCACCGCACCTAGCCTTCTGTAGATGGAGCAGAGCACGTCGCCCGCGTGGCAGCTCCGCATGCGATCAGAGCTGATGTCCTTCATCACCACAACTGCTGGCTTGGGTGCATCTTTGAGAACCCGCCAGAACTCGTGTTCTCTGGTAGGACTGCGCGGTGCTGCCATGGTAGTGTCGGAGAGGCATGTGATGGCGTATCCAAGCATCACCCCCGACTCGGGACAAAAGTGTTGCAGCTCCATGGAGGCGTAGCCACTGGTGGCATCCCTCACGCCAAACGCTTCGATGGCATTGGATACGGTCGGGGAGTCAATACGGGCCAGGGCTTCGAGCTCTTGGGCAGACAGCATTGGCTTCATTCCTCCTTGGCACCAGATTGTCGAGAGCACCGAGATAGAGAGGCAGGCCAATCCGAACAGGTGGTAAACTGATATTACCAATCATACCCACTTTGCTCCCACTTGTCAAACCGCCTACGCATCAGCAGAACCCCGTCTTTAGCGTGGGTCGGGTCAGAGACCTTCATAGTTGTGTCATTCGCACTTGACACACGCGTCCAAATTCACTAAGCTACTACTTGCTAACACGTAGACTGGGCCGCTGGTGCCATGCCGCAAGGCACGCCACTGGCGGCTACGTGTTGCAGACAAACCTTCGCCTGACTCCATCGGAGGAAGAGATGATTGATGTCACCCAGGTAAGCAAGTCATACGGCCGCGTGCAGGCCCTGCGTGAGGTTTCTTTCCACGTTGCCCAAGGCGAAATCATCGGCCTGCTCGGCCCCAACGGCGCCGGCAAAACGACCATGATGAAGGTGCTCACCGGGTACCTGCAGCCGGATAGCGGCACGGCACTGGTGGACGGGCTGGACGTTCTGACCCAGCCCCTGCAGGTGCAACAGCGCCTTGGCTACCTGCCGGAGAACGCCCCGCTCTACCCCGAGCTCTCCGTGCAAGCCTACTTGAAGATGATCGCGGACTTGCGCCAGATTCCGCTTGGGGAGCAGACCGCCCGCCTGTCTGAGGCCGTCCGCGCCACTGCGCTGGAAGATCACTTGACGCGACCGATTGGCCAGCTCAGCAAGGGTTACCGCCAGCGCGTGGGCCTGGCGCAAGCCATTCTGCACAAACCACGCCTCCTCATCCTGGATGAGCCCACTGCGGGGCTTGACCCGACGCAGATCGTGGAGGTGCGCCACCTGATCCGCCGCCTGGCCAAGAATGCCACGGTCATGATCTCGACGCACATCCTGTCGGAGGTGGAGGCCACCTGCGACCGCGTCATCATCCTACTCAACGGTGAGGTGAGAGCCGACGCGCGCTTGTCGGAACTCGAAGCCACCACGGACGCCATCTTGGTATTGGACGACTCGAACGTGGATGCGGCGCGCGATCTGCGCAGATTGCCCAGCGTACGCTCGGTCCAGTCCTCGGAGACATCAGACGGGCGCACCTACCGCGTCAGCGCCAAGAGCAAGGGGGACCTGCGACCGACCATCTATGCCTTGGCTCGTGAGCAAGGCTGGCCTTTGAAAGAACTGCGTCGCGATGTGCGCACGCTGGAGACGGTGTTCAACGAGCTTGTGACCACTACCAGCAGTCCCAGGGACGCTGCCAAGCGAGGTGAAAGATGATCAAACAAGCTCGTGCGATTGCGCGTAAGGAACTGAGTACCTACTTCGGTTCACCCATGGCGCTGATCTTCCTGGGGACGTTCCTTGTGGTCACCCTGTTTGCCTTCTTCTGGGTGGAGACCTTTTTCGCCCGCAACATCGCTGATGTTCGCCCACTATTCCGCTGGATGCCCATCCTGACCATCTTCCTGGTGGCTGCACTGACCATGCGCCAGTGGAGCGAGGAACAACGCTCGGGAACTCTGGAAGTGCTACTGACGCTGCCCGTGCAACGCATCGCGTTGGTGCTGGGCAAGTTCATAGCGGTAATGGCGGTGATCGTGCTGGCGCTGGCTTTGACGCTTTTCTTGCCCATTACAGTCAGCCTGCTCGGCAGGCTGGATTGGGGCCCGGTTGCCGGTGGCTATCTGGCCGCAGTGCTCATGTCCGCGGCCTATGCCGCCATTGGCCTGTGCATCTCCTCGCGCACCGACAATCCCATCGTCTCTCTCATCCTCACTGTGGTAGTAGGCGGAGCGTTCTATTTGGTGGGGTCATCCAGCATCAGCGGGCTGGGAGGCAACGCCCTGAGCGAAGTGCTGCGTGCCATTGGCACGGGCAGCCGCTTTGAGAGCATTGAACGCGGCGTGATTGACCTGCGCGACCTGATCTACTACCTTTCGCTGACCGCCGTCTTCTTGGTGCTCAACGTCGTCTCTCTGAGCGCCAAGACCTGGAGCAGGACGCCACACACAATGGCGCGTCGCCGCCAGACCTTTATCAGCGTCGCGCTGATCATCGCCAACCTGGTGGCTCTCAACACCTGGCTCTTTCCGGTGAGCGGCTTGCGCGCGGATCTGACTGCCGGACGCGAGTACAGCCTGTCATCAGCCACGCGCGATCTGATCGGCAGCTTGCAGGAACCCCTGCTCATACGCGCCTATATCAGTGCCAAGACGCACCCCTTACTGGCTCCCCTGGCGCCCAACGTACGTGACATGCTGCGTGAGTACCAAATCGCCTCCAATGGCAAGATCAAGGCAGAAGTCGTGGACCCGCGTGACAACGAGGAGCTGGAGGCAGAGGCGAACCAGACCTATGGCATCCAACCGACGCCCTTCCGCCTGTCGGGACGTTACGAGTCCTCTGTCATCAATTCGTATTTTGACATCCTGATCCGCTACGGCGATCAGAACGTCACCCTGGGCTTTGGGGAGCTGATCGAAGTGGAATCCCAGGCCAGCGGGCAAGTGGATGTGCGCTTGAGGAACTTGGAATACGACCTAACTCGCTCCATCAAAAAGGTGGTATATGGCTTCCAGAGCATTGATGCCATCTTTGCCAGCATGACCGATCCGGTCAAGCTCACCGCCTTCATCACGCCTCAGACATTGCCCGCTTCCTTGCAGGCAGTGCAACAGAACGTTACCAAGGTTGCACAGGCGATCCAGCAAGAATCCGGTGGCAAGTTCACCTTCGAGGTCATCGATCCGGATGCATCCGGCGCTCGCATCGGCCGCGAGGAGTTGTTCAACACCTACGGGCTGCGTCCCATCGCCACGTCGTTCTTCTCACCCGACTCGTACTACCTGCACCTCTTGCTGCAGATCGGCGACGAGAGTCAGTTGCTCTACCCCCAGGGCGAGATGACCGAGGCGGACATCCGCAGCGAGATCGAGGCTGCTCTCAAACGGGCAGCCCCGGGCTTTCTCAAGACCGTGGGTGTGTGGGTTCCGAACCTGCAGCCCATGCAAGACATGTACGGACAGACGGTCGAGCCCCTCTCCAGTTGGAATCTACTCGGCAACCAACTGCAGCAAAGTTACACGCTCACGGGAGTGGACCTGTCGTCGGGTCGTGTGCCTGGAAACGTCGACGTGCTGCTGATCATCGCCCCGCAGGGCATGAGCGACATGGACCGCTTTGCCATTGACCAGTTCCTCATGCGCGGCGGAGCGGTGGTGGTGGCCGCGGGCAACTATGCCTTGTCGCAGCAGCAGTACTCCGGAAGCCTGAGCATGGAGGCCCTGCAAGACAACCTCAAGGAGATGCTGGCGTTCTACGGTGTTGACGTGCGGGATGCGATGGTGATGGACCCCCAGAACGAGCCATTCCCGGTCCAGGTACAGCGCCAGTCGGGCGGCTATCAGGTGATAGAGGTTCAGCAGGTGTCCTATCCATACTTCGTGGATGTGCGCACAGCCGGCATGGCCAAGGACAGCGTGATCGTTTCCAGCCTCCCGGCAGTGACCCTGCAATGGTGTTCGCCGCTGGAAGTGGACGCAGACAAGAATGCCAATCGTCAGGTCACTGTCCTGCTGCAATCCACAGCGCAATCCTGGCTGCGTACTTCGCTCGACGTGCAGCCGAACACCCAGTTGTACCCCAAACTGGGCTTTCCTGTGGAAGGCGAGGTAGGCTCCAGGCCGCTGGCGGTGACTGTGCGCGGCTCGTTCGAGAGCTTTTTCAAGGACAAAGAGCCGCCTGTACCAGCCGGGCAGACCGAAGAAGGAGCCAGCCAGCCAGCCCTGGGTACCATCACAACATCACCAGAGTCGTCGCGGCTTGTCGTGGTTGGCAGCAACGAGTTCGTCGATGACGTGGTGCTCAACATCAGCGCGCGCATGTCGGCAGATCGCTATCTCAACAACCTGCAATTCGTGCAGAACGCCATTGACTGGTGCGTGGAAGACGAGGACCTGCTGACCATCCGCTCGCGCGGAACCTACGCGCACATGCTCAAGTCCATGGACGAAGGCCAGCAGAGAGTCTGGGAGATCGCCAACTATGCGGTCGCACTGCTGGCACTGATTGCGGTCGGCTGGATATGGAACGTGCGCCAAAAGGGGGAGCGCCCCATGCTGCTGATCGAGTCTGAGGCGGAGGG
>CAYZKS010000095.1:0-12245 GCA_964478725.1 uncultured Anaerolineales bacterium | reverse complement strand
GTCATGACATATGTATGCCTGTGCCACCCCGTCTCCCGCCACATATCCGAGTGCCATCTTGGCCGTGTTGTGTGCATAGCCGTAATTGCCGTGACGGTCGATCATGATCAGGCCGCCCAAGCCGTGCACGCGCTGCTTGAGGATCGCAATGGCTGTGTGCGCTGCCTCCTGTGCGCCCAGGTTGGCCAGCAAGTCACAGGCAGTCTTGGCCAGTACTACGCGCATGATGTACTCGCCCCAACCCGTGGCCGAGGCTGCACCGGTCTCGTCGTCGGCATAGGCGCCCGAGCCGACCAGCGGGCTATCTCCGACGCGGCCCGGGAGCTTGCCCGGAGAGCCCCCTGTAGAGGTCGCGGCCGCAAGGTGGCCCTCGGTATCCATCGCCACTGCCCCGACCGTATCCGCTGGCACGCCCCCAAAGGTGGCGGCCGCGGTGCACCTGCCCTTGCCCAGGACGTGCTTGCGATAGTAGGCTATCTCGCGCTCGGTCAACAACTCCTGTGCATCAACTTCTGAGAGGCCAACGGAGCGAGCAAACTCGAGCGCGCCGGAACCTACCAAGAAGCAGTGTTCGCTGCGCTCCATGATGGCGCGCGCCAAAGAAACCGGGTGAAGGAGGTTATGCACTGCAGCCACAGCGCCCACACGCAGTGCCTTGCCGTCCATCAACATAGCGTCAAGCTCGATCTCGCCACGGGCGTTGAGCACGGCGCCTCGGCCCGCATTCAGCGCTGGATCCTCTTCCAAGACACACACCGCGGCTTCCACTGCATCCAACGCCGACATGCCTGCCTGCAGTCGAGGGTATACGAGGTCGATGGCCCTCCTGACGGCGGCCGTATGCTCCGCTTCCACATCTGCCGGGATGTCCCACGCACCCGCATGTACGATCAATCGAGGCTTCACTGCCATGTGCTTCTCCTTCGAAGTGTCTGGTCGTCGCTTGCCGGCTCGCTCGCGGATGTCAGCCGGTCACTATGTAGTTGCCACGCTGCCGCAGCATGGGCACTTGGCAGAGCGCGGACCAACCCAGTTGACCTTCTGGCGCACACCACCCACCCTACAGTCCAACTCGCTCTGCTGTCAACGACTGCGCCTCCGCCACAGCTGCACTGCGCACATCAATCGGAAAGCGTCCGTGGAGCGGGCTGATACGCGCACCAGCGCTCGTAGCTCTCCAGAAGAACCATGCTAGCGGCCTCATGAAACTGCTCAGATTTACCGCCCTTCGCAACTCGGCCAGCGTGTCGTCGTCCCATCCTCCGTACAAGCCGTAAAAGAAGGCAAATAGCGGGTAGGAAGGCAAGATGCCGATGAAGAAGATCAACACGCTGCTTATCTGGTCTCCCTTCCAGAGCATGCCCGTTACCCAGCGCAACACGGCATAGTGCGTAATGCCCGCGAGCAGCGGCGCGCCCAGCGACTGCCAGAAGTAGAAACGCTGCGGAAAGCATACCCGGTGGTTCACAAAGTAGGCTACGACGTCTTTGCTCAGCAAGCCTACAAAGTAGGCGATGATCAGGGCATTGATCTGGAAGCGCGACAGCAGCATGTAGGCCAGCACGATGCGCACCAGTTGCTCGCCGCCCACAAGAGCCGCCTTCAGGTAGGGCTGGTTGGCTCCCAGTTGCACGTTGTCGCCCACCCAGGAGGGGTACTGAATCGCTCCCCACAGGATTAGCGGTCCCGCATACGCCGCCGCACGCACGAACTGGGGCCCGCTGGCCCCCAGGATGAAGCGATCGGCCACAGCGAGCAACACTGCCGCGATGAAGGCGCTGACGATGCCACCCCACTTGTAAGAAACGGCAGCATAGTACTGGCTGAGCACGCGTCGCCCGTGCGAGATGGACTCGGAGATGGCAGGCATGACGTTGCTATACAGCGTCTGCAATACCTGGAAGGCATAGATAAAGTTCTGTGCGATCACCCAGTTGCCCCACACCTCGGCATAGTTCACGAGGCGCGTCTGGGTGATGAAGATCTCCACCGCCTGGCCGGCGCTCCAGGCCACCGAACCCAGCATCTCAAAACCGCCGAAACCGAACGCGCTCTTGAGCGTGGCCCAGTCAAAGTGAGCCAGGAAGAGAATGCGAGCGTTGTACCCGGCGCGCTTGTACAACCAGACTCCAAGCAGGAAAGTGATGGCCTCTGCGGCATAGGCGGCCAGTCCCAGCCCGAGCAGACCGCTCGTAGACAGGCCGAAGATGGGGTGATTCCGCCCCCACCACACCAGGACGCTGACCAGGATCGGCTGAGTGATCATCGGAAAGATCGAATACAGGCCCATGTCCAGGATCTGAGCATAGTCAAGGCGCTGCAGGCCCGTGAGGGCATGCCGCATCACCTGGTAGAAACCCGGTATCTGTATGAACGTGTGGATCAACACGCTCCATGCATACACAGCATAGGCCGTGCGCGGCAGCACTGTGCCTGCAAGGACGACAAAGAGCGCTACCTGGACCGCGCCCGACAGCGCCTGCCACCACACAAAGACTTGTCCGTACTGAATGCCGCGTTTTGGGTCATGAACTCGGTACTGCGCCATGTACTTGATGAACGCAGCGCTGGTGCCCATGTCGAACAGGTTCCAGACCAGCGTGAAAAATTGTATCACGCGACCCCAGATGCCCAGGGCCTGGGCGGAGGGCAGGATGTAGACTGGCAGGATGAGGTTCTGGTAGATGATCAGCGGCACAAACAGCACCAGGCCCAGCATCAAGGCCAGCAAGAATCCGCCCAGAGGGCGATGGAAGCCGATGTCCTCCCAATCGCTCTGCACCTCACGCGACTCTAGCTGGACGCGGTTGCCCACCAGGGCGTCGAGCGCTTCTGGATGCGCCAAGCTATAGCGGCGCACCAAGACAAAGGCCAACACGGACGCCACCATCATCGCCACCAGACCGGCGTAGATGAGGGCGCGCTCGCGGGCGTGGGGTACGGGCGAGCCCTCATAGTCCGCAAACGCCAGCGGAGTGCGACCGGCGGCGCGCGCAGTCAAGTGGTAAATCAAGTAGTTGAAGTAGGCCCAATCCTGGAAAGACGCATTGGCCTGATCTAGAAATGGGGCAAGCACGAAGGCCTGGCCAGCGCCGACCATCCGCGTACCCAGCAGCATGGTTGGCTCCTCAAACCCGAGCACCAAGGGCATGAGGTCAGATGCAGGACTGAGGAGTGCGTAGCGCTCGCGAACCTGCGGTGCGCTGCCCCACACGATTTGCCTCAGAAGTGGGTCGGCGTTGCGCTTGGCGGCGATCAAGCTCATTGGGGCGTCGCAGCGTTCCAGGCTGACGGGCACGCCCAGGACAGCGCCCACCTCCTGGGGCCCGAGGTCTGGCCCCAGGATGAGCAACAAGCCACATCCCTCACGCACCCTGGCGGCGATCGCCGCAGAATCAGGTATCACGCCGTTGAGGACCAAAGCGTCGGCGAGATCCGGATTGCTCACGAACTGGAAACCCTTAGCCAGCTTCAGCGCCTGGAGTACGCCGCCGTCCTGTGGGCCGGCATAGTACACATGAAGCGCACCCTGCGCTGAGGAAGGTGAAGCGCCGATCAGCAGCAACCCGAGCACTACGATGGCTGCAGCGAGTTTGCGCATTGCCATGACCAGCCTTTCGAGGTGCGTGTTTGGCTGTAGTGGACGCCCTCTGGCGCTCCCAGCAAACTAGCGCACAGCGTTTTCCGCTATCGCCTGTGCGAACCAGCGCCCGCTATCTTTGAGCGTGCGTTTCTGGGTTTCAAGATCCACGTACACGATTCCGAAGCGCTTGTTGAAGCCATAGGCCCACTCAAAGTTGTCCGTGAGGGACCAGACGAAGTAGCCGCGCACCGGCACGCCGTCCTGGATGGCACGATGCACCTGTGTCAGGTGGTCTCGCAAGTACTGGATGCGACGCAAATCACGCACACGCCCATCGAAGTCCAGCCCATCGGGCACGCAGATCCCATTCTCGGTGACCATCAGGTTGCGCGGCTGGTAGTCGCGCTGGATGCGCATCAGCAGATCGTAGATGCCTTCGGGGTAGATCTCCCACATGCCTGAGTAGTCTCTGCCTTCGGGGTGTACCTGTGCGGCGGCGATGATCAAGGTCCCGGGGTCATGGCACACCACAACGCGTGAGTAGTAGTTCACTCCCACAAAGTCGAGGGGAACGGACATGCGCTGCAAGTCATCCGATTCGATCTTGGGGAAGAACGCTCCCACCAATTCCTGGGCCTCGGCTGGGTAGCGTCCGAGCAGTATTGGCTCAAGGAAGATACGGTTCAAGACCAGGTCGTAGCGGGCAGCGGCCGCACGATCCTGTTCGGAATCCGATGCCGGATAGACCGGGCTGAGGTTCAGGGCTATGCCAATTGTCGGGTGGTCGAGCTCCTGGCGCAAGACCTCACAGGCATAGCCATGAGAGAGAAGCAGGTGATGGCCAGCCGCGAATGCCGCCGTCGGGTCCTGCAATCCGGGCGCGTGCTCCCCAAGCAGGTGCCCAACCACCGCTGCCACAAAGGGCTCGTTGTGCGTAATCCAGTGGCTGACGCGGTCTCCCAGGTGCCTGGCCACGATCCGCGCATAGTCGGCGAAATGCTGAGCCGTGTCGCGGTTGGGCCACCCGCCGCGCTCCTGCAGTGCCTGAGGCAGATCCCAGTGATAGAGGGTCAGGTACGGCTCGATCCCTCTGGCGAGCAGAGCGTCCACCAGACGGTCGTAGAAATCCAGACCTTTGGGATTAACCCGCCCGGTGCCTTCCGGCAGGATGCGGGGCCAGGCAACGGAGAAGCGATAGGCCTTCAGGCCCAGATCGGCCATGATCTGCACATCGTCGGCGTAGCGATGGTAGTGGTCCACGGCGATGTCGCCGCTATCGCCGTGCCACACCCTTCCGGGCTGACGGCAGAACGTGTCCCAGATCGAAAGGCCTCTGCCGTCCTCGTTCCAAGCGCCCTCGATCTGGTAGGAGGATGAAGCAGCACCCCATACGAAGCCTTGCGGAAATCGCAGATATCCCCCCGCTTGCATCTTTGCACCTCCTATAGGAGCATTTGCGACCGGCCCTATCCGGAACGCGCGGGGTGAAAGGGTTCTTGTCAGAGCAGTTAGCGGTGTATGGCGCCCTCCAGGAAGTAGCCCACCACAAGCGAGGCCACTCCGGCGACGACCATCTTCAAACCCGCCAGAATCAGGCTCTGCCTGGAAATGCTTCCCAGAAATGCCCCCAGAGCAAAGAGCCCCAGCATCGCCACGCCAACTGCCAGGTAGTAGCTCCAAACCACCTCGCCCCACAGGCCGCTCACAAAGAACGGCGACAACACGACCATGGAAGCTAGCAGGGGTGCGAGCCCGTCCACTAGGGCCACCACCACCACCGCGAGACGCGAGGCGCGCCCTAGGCGCGAGTAGGTCAGGTCCGTGAGCGTTTGGTCCTCCAATTCATCCAGGCTGCGTTGGCGCTCAGCGGACTCGGTCATGTAGGCGCCCCACAAACCCGAGATGGCCATTGAGACGCTGGTGGTCATGCCAGTGGTGATGACCACGCGCGGTTCGCGCACGCCGGCCAGGTAGTTCCCCACCAACACGCCCAGGATCGTAAGGATACCATCAAAGGAATTCATGGCGAAGTAGCGGCGCGCAATCTCGCCGACTTCAGCCACTTCCATCTGTGCTTTGAATCGTTGCAGTTCGCGTCGCAGATGCGTCATCTAGCGCAGCAGCAGTCCACTCACAGCCAAGCTCGCCCCTCAGTCTGGAATCTCAGTTGCCTGGGTCCTGCAACGTCTCCGCGTCATCAATGATCTTGAAGCCTGCTACAGCTTCATCCAGCGAGTGCACCGTAGCGCCATTGTCCGTGAGGACCTGGAGCACCTGGTCATAGTCGATGTCCGTACCCTCGATGGTGATCTTGGCGTTCTCGACGCGACGGTCCATTTCGTAGATGCTGATGTTCACGTTGTCAATGCCGTTGAGATCGCTTAGTTCTCCCGCAAGCGTCACGATCAGCGGATCGTGGGGCTTGAGCACGTCCAGCACCAGACGTAAGGTCTTGCCCATGGCTCGTACCTAACCTCCCTCGCGCTCATGCGTTTCGCGCGATGTTGTCACGGCCTCAGACTGATTGCAGCAGTCCTGGTCGACGCGTATACCCTCATCCAGCACTACCTCATCCGTCGGCTCTACGGCCGCACCAGCGGGATCTGCCAGGCGCCGGGCGAAGATCAGAAAGCCAGTATGCGCCACCATGCGATCCGTGGGCCGCAGACGCGCAGCTACTGGCTTGTAGGAGCGCAGCAGAATCTCGCACACCTCGATGTCTCCGAAGCCGACGGCCTCCAGTCCGGCAATCAGGTCGGATACCTGGTTGGTGGTCGGCACAATCGCCCCAAAGAACCCGCCCGGAGCCAGAGCCTGCCATGCCTGCCGGAGGTACAGCCACGGCTCGCGCACGTCCAAGAAAAGGGCATCCACGTCGCGCTCGTCGAATCCCTCCGCGGCGTCACGCTGCTTGAGCTCTACGCGCTGCGCCAGGCCTACGTTCTCCAAGTTGCGCGCCGCCACAGCCAGCATGTCCTCCCGCTGCTCATACGAGTAGACGCGCCCGGTAGGGCCAACCGCGTAGGCCAGAGCAGTGGCCAACACGCCACTGCCCGTACCGCACTCCAGGACGTGGCTTCCGGGCACAGCGTTTAACTTGAGCAGGATGTAACCGATATCTTTGGGGTAGATGATCTGCGAAACGCGGCGCAGACTCATCAGGACCTCGTAGAGCGAGGGGCGCAGCGCCAGGAACGGGTGGCCTAAATGCGTCCGAAGGGTGCTTCCCGGAAGCTGGCCTATGACTTGATCGTGGTAGATCAGGCCCTCGTGGGTATGCAGCAATTTGGCAGGCTCAAGGCCAGTCAGAAAGCGCCGGTTCCTTGCCAGGATGAAAAGCGCCACCTCTCCCGCGGCAAAAGCGCCCGGCATGCTACCCACCCCTCACCGTGTTGTAGTGGTGAGGGCGAGACCAGTTCACCTGCATCTTGTGCTCAAATAGCTCCTCTGCGTCCAGGTCCAGCGCCGACAACAGATGCAGAATGCGGATGGTGGCGTCCGTGAGTTCCTCACCCACCTTTTGCATGGATTCACCTTTTTTGTAGGCGTCGGCGGCCTCCGACACCTCACTGTGAATCAACGCCAGCATCTCCCAGATGCGTTCAGGCCGCGACGAAAAGCCCTTGGCATCGGCCAACTCACGCACCTGACGCATCTTGACATTCAGTCCTTCATCGCGCATCTGCATTCCTCACAGCCGCTGGGATTGGCCGCACAGACACACAGCGAGCCAGGGCGCATCGCATATCCCCGTACAAGCTTGTCGGTTTCGATCGCCATTTGGATGAACAATGCGTATGGCGACGGATTCCCTGGGCGGGTCAAGGCTGCATGCGGACGAACGCATCGGGCAGCAATTCGTCCAGCCGATAGGCTCTGTAGTTGCCCGCTATGTCAGCCACCAGGACGCGCATGTGCAAACCGAATTCGGCCAGCACTTGCCGGCAGGCGCCACACGGGCTACCGCCATCGCTCGTCACCACTGCAATCGCCGCGAATTCCCTCTCTCCACTGCTGACGGCTTTGAACACGGCGGTGCGTTCCGCGCAGATGGTCAGGCCATAAGAAGCATTCTCCACGTTGCAGCCTGTGTACACCTGTCCCGAAGCAGCCAGCAGCGCGGCGCCCACCTCATAATGAGAGTAGGGGGCGTAGGCCTGCTTGCGTGCTTCCGTTGCCAGGTCGATGAGTTGGTTGTCTTCCACACTACTCCTCAGTTCCCGCGACTTGTTTTCCCTTGCTGGCCAGTCTGAGCCATCTGCTCACTTGGTCTCATCGGCAGTGGTCGAGGCGTGAACGCGTTTGGGCTTGGCGCGCGCCGGCACGCCGTAGGCCAGATGGTCCGCCGGGACGTCGTGCGTCACGACGGCCCCGGCACCGATCACGGAGCGCGCCCCCACCTTCACAGGAGCCACCAGCATTGTCCCGCTGCCGATGAAGGCGTCGTCTTCGATCACGGTCTTGTACTTGTGCACGCCATCAAAGTTGCAGGTCACGGTGCCGCAGCCGATGTTGACGTTGGCCCCCACGGTGGTGTCACCCAGGTAACTGAAATGGCCCATCTTGGAGCCAGGCCCCAGGTATGAGTTCTTGACCTCGCCAAAGTTGCCCATGTGCACGCCGTCGGCCAGGTGAGCGCCCTTACGCAGGTGCCCAAAGGGGCCCACTGAGACATGATTCTCGACGACTGCGCTTTCAACCACAGAGGCCTCGATGCGGCAATCATCTCCAATCACCGAGTCGCGCACGATCGTATTGGGGCCCAACACACAGTTGCTGCCAATGCGTGTGGCGCCTTCCAGGTGGGTATTTGGCGCGATGATCGTGTCGGGACCGATGCTGACAGAAGCCTCGATGAAGCACGTGGCGGGGTCCAGCATGCTTACACCTGCGCGCATCCACTGTTCGCGAATGCGTTGACGTACAACGCCTTCCACTCTGGCGAGGTGGACCCGATCGTTGACGCCGAGCGTTTCCAGTGGGTCGTCTACCAGCACTCCCTCCACGGGCTGCCCCTCCGCCACAGCCATCCCAATCAGATCCGTCAGGTAGTACTCACCCTTGGGGCTCAACGACAAGCGCGGCAAATGCTCCCACAGCCAGTCGGCGTCGAAGCAGTAAATGCCGCAATTCAGCTCCTTGATGTCCAGTTGCTCGGGGGTGGCCTGTGCCTCCTCAACGATGCCCGACACGCGGCCTTGGGCATTGCGCACGATGCGGCCAAAGCCCATCGAATCCTCATACACGCAGGTCAACAGAGTCACAACAGCCTGGCTTGCGTCATGGGCATGCACAAGAGATTGAAACGTGCGCGGGGATAGAAGAGGCATATCGCCATACAGGACCGCAACGGTACGCGCATTGCCCTCCAGAGCACTGCGCGCCTTGCGAACGGCATCGCCTGTGCCCAACTGCGGGGACTGTACCAGGCACGTGGCCGCGTCCCCCACCGCTGCGCGCACTGCCTCGGCGCCGTGGCCTACCACGAGTATGGGTTTTGTTTGGGCCAACCCGGCCACCGCGTCCAAGACATACTGGATCATGGGGCGACCGGCAATGCGATGCAGAACCTTGGGCAGGCTGGACTTCATGCGCTTCCCCTGGCCTGCCGCCAGAATCACCACCGCCAATCCGTTCATGTCACCTCAGGAGCCTGAACTCCGCCGGCCTTGACTGTCCGCCGGAGCGGCACCCAGAGTATAGTGACGCAGTGGATTGTGTCAAGTCATTGAGACTCGCAGGGCGAGGCGCGTGCTCTTGGTGGCGGCACGGGGCCCGTGTGGGGTTGCCGGAATGCCAACCGGCTAGCTCATCAGCATGCCGCCGTTCACGTCAATGGTGGCACCAGTGATAAAGCCGGCATCCTCCGAGGCCAGAAAGGCCACCACCGTCGCGATTTCCTCCGGCTGGCCGATCCTTCCCAGGGGTGTACTGTCCACCAATTGTTTCATGCGATCTGGAGGCAAGGCCTTGGCCTGATCCGTGGCGATAGGACCGGGCGCCACGGCATTCACGAGGATGTTGTGGGGAGCAAGCGAACGCGCCAGCGCCTTGGTCAGGCCCAGGATGCCGGCCTTGGAAGCGCTGTAATCCAGGCTCGTGCCGCCCATCCTGCCCATCACGGACGAGATGTTCACGATCCAGCCGCTTCGCTGGGGAATCATCAATTCGCTGGCAAGCTTGGAGCAGATGAAAGCTCCTTTCAGGTTGATGCCGATGGTCTGATCCCAGCCTGCTTCTGTGATCTTGTCCAGCTTCTGGCGCTGGTTGATGCCGGCGTTGTTGACCAGGATGTCCAAGTGCCCGAAGGTGGCTTTGATGCTCTCAAACGCCGCCTGCATCTCTTGCATGTTGCCCACGTCGCCTACGAGCACGAGGGGACGCCGGCCCATAGCCTCAATCTCGCGGGCGACCTCCTCAAGAAGCGACCGGTTGGTGGCCAGCAGTGCCACGTCGGCGCCGCGTCTCGCCAGCTCCAGCGCCACCGCGCGGCCGATCCCTCGGCTTGCGCCAGTGACCAGTGCAACACGGCCTGAAGGAGTCTTCATCATGCCTCGCCCTCCGCCAACGGCCAGGAAGATCCCGGTCGCGCGCCTATGCCGGGGCCCCCACTATCGTTCCTGGGCCTGTAGGGAATCCATCACTGTCTGCACAATACCCGGGGCATCCAGTCCATACTGAGCCTGCAGATAGGCCTGGTCTCCGACCTTGGAAGGATACACATCGCGCAGGCCAATGCGCCGGAAGACCCGAGGACGCTCGCGGCTCTCCAACAACGCCTCGGCGACAGCGCTACCAAGTCCTCCCACGATATTGTGCTCCTCGACGGTGAACACTGCCTTCGTCTCAGACGCGGCGGCCATGACGGCCTCGACATCGAGCGGTTTTACCGTGTGCAGGCTCAGAACACGAGCGTGCAGGCCGTATTCCTCAAGCTTCTCAGCGGCAGCCATCGCATTGGCCAGAAGGCCTCCGGTCGCCAAGAGAGCGACGTCGCTGCCCTGTCGCATGGTGATGGCCTTCCCCAACTCAAACTCGATATCGCGACTGGGGTGAAGGTTCGGCTCCTGTCCCAATCCCAAGCGCAGGTAGCAGGGGCCCGGATAGGCTGCCACCTCTCTGGTCGCCAGAAAAGCCTCAATCGGATCGCCTGGCACCACCACCGTCATGTATGGCAGCGAGCGCATCGCGGCAATGTCCTCGGTGGCATGGTGAGACATGCTCAGCGTCCCGTATGCCATCCCTCCGCCAACCGAAACGATCTTGACGTTGGCCCGGTGATAGCACGCATCATTCCGGATCTGTTCCAGGCAGCGCAGCGTGGTGAAGTTGCCGATTGAGTAGACGAACACAGTCCTGCCGCTAAACGTCAGGCCCACGGCCAGACCCATCATGTTCTGCTCGGCAATGCCAGCATTCAGGAACTGCTGGGGAAACTGCTGCATGAAGGGGTCAATCACTGGGAGCCCCACATCTCCCACGATCAACATGAGCCGACTGTCCCGCTTGGCCAGTTCCATCAGGCTGCTAACAAATGCCTTCCTCATCTGGGTGCTCCTATCTGCTCCAATGCAGCCTCGAATTCTGCACCTTGCGGTGAGCGGTTGTGCCAGACCGCCTGATGCTCCATGAAGCTAACACCTTTGCCCTTGACGGTATGGGCCAGGATGCAACTGGGTCGCCCGGATGCCAGGGGAACACGGGACAGCGCGGACTCGATCTCCTCCACGCGGTGACCGTCAACCTCAGTCACTTGCCAACGGAAGCTCTCCCATTTGGCCACAAACGGCTCGAGTTCGCAAACGTCCGGAACGTTCCCGGCGCTCTGAACCCGGTTATAGTCCACAATCACGACCAAGTTGTCCAACGCGTGCTGTGCAGCAAACGCTGCCGCCTCCCAGACGGAACCCTCGTCACATTCGCCGTCTCCGAGCAAAACAAAGACACGGTACTCGCTGCTGTCGTACTTGCCGGCAAGAGACATGCCACAGGCGATCGGAAGGCCATGTCCAAGCGAGCCCGTGGACGCCTCAACTCCAGGTACGTTGAAGTGGGTGACGTGGCCAGCCAAATGTGAACCATTCAGGGCATAAGTGTCCAGCCACTGGCGCGGGAAGAAACCTCTCTCGGCCAACGCCACGTACAACCCGGCGCATGCGTGGCCCTTGCTCAGGATGAAGCGATCTCGACGCGGCCAATCGGGCCTTGCGGGGTCGATGCGCAGAATCTTGCCGTACAGAACCGCGAGCAGTTCGGCGCTGGAGAAAGCGGATGCCACGTGCGAACCTTTGGAGCGGTGGATCATGTTCAGCGCATGATAGCGAATTCGATGGGCATAATCCTTGAATTCTCGAGATGTCGTGATCGGAAATGCCAGTTCCATCTGCGATGTACCTACTTTCTGGCCAGACCCGAGGTCTGTAGTTGAGGGTGGCAGAAGGCGAGAGCCGTGCGATTCCTCTACCATTCCTGACTGCAAGAAGGTGCATGCCCGCACGTGGATCGGCATGCACCTTCTCGTGGATGGCGCTGGACTGGGGCGGGAGGGCTCGAACCTCCATTCGCGGATCCAAAGTCCGGTGTGCTACCATTACACCACGCCCCAACACCCACCTGCACAGGCATTGTAGTGCAGCCCAGCGCCAGAGGCAAATCCCGAACC
>CAYZKS010000094.1:8379-12308 GCA_964478725.1 uncultured Anaerolineales bacterium | reverse complement strand
GTGCAGCAGCCAGGCGCTGCTTTCCACAGCGATCAACACGCACCCTCCGCCCTCCTCAGCCTCCGGAAAGTTGTCACCTAGAAAGCTGTTGGTCATGGTCAGGACGCTCGATTCGGCGATGGCCACAGCCGCCCCGGACTGCGCCATGTTGCCGGAGAAGGCGCAGCGGTCCACGCGCAAAAGGCCGGTAGCATCGAGCGCGCCGCCCCAATCGCCGGCGTGATTTTCCAGAAAGCCACATCTGCCGATGTGGGCGTCTGCGTCGCGCAGCACGATCGCCCCGCCGCGACTGCAGAGCTGAGCGCCCGGGTGCGAGAGCTGCCGGCCATTGTGCTCAAACGTGCTGCCGTCCACGAACAGGGGCGCCCTGGTCCATCCGCTGCTTCTGGCGCACACGGCCGCGCCCATGAGGGCATCGTTGTAAATAAAGTTGGTCTGCAGCAGCGTGGTGCTGATCGCGTCTTCCACGTACAAACCGCCGCCCATGGACAGGCAGTCAGCGCACACGGCGGCGTTGCCCTCGAAATAGCCCCGCTCGATGTGCAAATCTCCGCCGTACACGGCCATGCCGGCGCCGCGCACTTCGGCCAAGGCCGCGGCAATGGTGTTGTGGTAGACCTGCACGTTGACCAGGGTCAGGCTGGCGTCGAGGGAGAAGATGCCGGCGCCCTCGTCAGGGCGGCTGCCGTGCTCTACGTTCAGGTCCTGCAGCACCACCGACACGCCCGGGGTCAGCTCGACCACGCGCCGCTCGTTCTGCCCGTCCAGAATGCTGCTGTAGAGCAGCGGATCGAAGACCGGCGTGCCAAAGCGGGCCCCGTCCCAGCCGCCGCGCAGGGTCAGGTCCTTGTCAAGGCGTACAACCGCCTCGTCCGGGCCGAAGTAGATGCCTCCGGCCAGGTTGATGGTGTCGCCGTTCTCGGCCAGGGAGAGGGCGGTGGCCAGGCGGCAGGCGGAATCCTGCGAGCAGACGTCGCCCGCCCCGTCAGATTTGACCCACAGGGTGTTGGCCCGGGCGCGGGCGGGCGGAGGGCAGAGGATGCGCAAGAGGAGCAGTGCGGCGGCGAGGGCCGCGATGAGGGCGCAGGCAGCGAGCCAATGCGAACGCTTCCAACGCAGCATGGGTCACCTCCGTGAGTAAGAAACCCGTTTTCTGGCAGAAAACGGGTTTCTGCCGTGGCAGCGCTTGCGACAAGCCAGCCGTATGCGCAGGTGCCGATCCAGAATCGCGTTGTGGGAAGTACTGCTTGAGCGCATTGTAGGCGCTTAAGGGCACAGCGTCAACATGAACCTCGATGCCGCAATCGTCGTATAATCAAGACATCGCGTACAGCGCCGCTGAGGCCCACTCAACACAGCAGGCGCGGCGCGAGCGCGGCGATGAACCACAACGGCAACAGGGAGGCAAGCATGGCTGTCGAACAACGCGACGTGCGCGACTTTAATCAGGTCGTGATGGAGGACATCGGCAGGCTGGCCATCACCCAGGGCGAGCAAGAGAGCCTGACGGTGGAGACGGACCTGGATCTGCGGGACGTGTACACGGAGGTGCGCGACGGCGTGCTGATACTGCGGCTGGGCCGCACGCTGTTGGAGCGCCTGTCGGTGGCGCTGGAGAGCGGCTTTGGGTCGCAACGCGTGCACTACCGCCTGAGCGTGAAGCAACTGCACGCCCTGACCGTGGCGGGCGCCGGAAGAGTGGAGTGCGCCGGCCTCGACACAGACAAGCTGGAGCTCAAGCTCGCGGGCGTAGGCGACATCGAGTTCCAGGCGCTGAGCGCGCAGGAGCTGAACGTGGTGCTCAGCGGCAGCGGGCAGGTGCGGGCGGACGGCAAGGCCGAGCGCTTGCAGGTGCGCCTGAGCGGGGTGGGCAGCTACGCGGGCGCCGGGCTGCAGAGCCAGCAGGCGTGGGTACACCTCTCGGGCATGGGCAAGGCCAGCGTGTGGGCCGAGCGGGATCTGGACGTGCATCTCTCGGGCATGGGCTCATTGGAGTACCGCGGCAACCCGCGGATGAAGCGGCGCGTCAGCGGCCTGGGCAGCATCACCCACGTGGGCGAGCAGGGGCAACATACGACCGAGTCCGGCCCCGGTCGCGGCCCGCGCCCGCCGCAGGCTCCCAGGCCGCCGTTTGGAGGCGGAGCGGGCCATTGACCGCGCCAACTGCGGCTGGCGAGCATTGAACCCGAGCCAGCACAACCCCAAGAGGGCATGAGATGGCACCTCGTCGAACCTACGCGCTTCTCGCTCTGCTAGCGATCGCCAGCCTGGCCTGCAACCGGCAAGCGGCGCCCACGGCTGCGCCCTTCGCCACTGCCACGGCCACCGCGCCGCCGACCCCGACCAGCATTTGGGACGACCGCGCCGTCTTTCGCGCCGGTTTGATCCCGGAGGAGCAGAAGGCGCTCTCGCAACTGCCCGGAGCCAGCGTGTACCACCTGGACGTGCAGATCGCGGACGACCTGGCTTCGCTCACGGGCCAGCAGCGCGTGCGCTACACCAACCAGGAGCAGCAAGCGCTGGACGCCGTCTACTTCCAACTGTTTGCGAACATGTGGGGTGGCGAGTGCAGCGTGTCGGCGCTGCAGGTGGATGGGCAGGACGTGCAACCGCTGTACGAAGACGGGCGCAGCACGCTGCGCGTGCCCCTGAGCGCGCCGCTGCAACCCGGCCAGCGCGCCGAGATCGAGATGGACTTTCAGGTCGAGGTGCCCACCGAGCTGGCCGGCAACTATGGCCTGTTCGGCTACCTCGACGGCATCCTGGTGCTGGACGGGTTCTATCCGGCCATCCCGGCCTATGACGCGCAGGGCTGGCATGCGGGCAGAGTGCCGCCCAGCGCCGACACGACCTTCCAGGACGCCAGCTTTTACCTGGTGCGCGTGACGGCGCCTGCTTCCGTGACCCTGATCGCCTCCGGAATCCAGGTGGAACGCACCTGGGAGGGCGACCTCCAAGCTGTGACCTTTGCCGCCGGACCGGCACGCGACTTTTACCTGGCGGCCAGCGAGCGCCTCGTGCGCAGCAGCGAGACGGCCGGCGCCACCACGGTCAACAGCTATGCCTTCGAGGAGCGGAGCGAGGCCTCGCGCTCCGCCCTGCGCACGGCGATGCGGGCCATCCAGAGCTTCAGCGCGCGTTTTGGCGCCTACCCCTACAGCGAGTTCGACGTGGTCAGCACGCCCATGCAGGGCGCGCTGGGCATCGAGTACCCAGGCATCGTAGGCATCAACTACACGGCCTACGACCCCACGGCCACGCTCAGCGGCCTGCCCGCGCCCGTGATCCTCGAATCCACGCTGGCCCACGAGGTGGCGCACCAATGGTTCTACAACGTGGTCGGAAACGATCAGCACAACCAGCCCTGGCTGGACGAGGCCGTGGTGCAGTACGTGACGGGGCTGTACTTCCTCGATGCCTACGGCCCGCAGGGGCTGGAGGGCTTTCGCGACTCGTGGCTGGTCCGTTGGGAGCGCGTCGGCCGCGCGGCGATTCCGGTCGGACTGCCCGCCGGCGACTACCAGGGCAAGGAGTACGGCGCGATCGTCTACGGGCGCGGTCCGCTGTTCATCGAGGCGCTGGCGCAGAAGATGGGGCAGGCGGCGTTCGACGCCTTTCTGCGCGAGTACTACCAGGCGCACCAGTGGGGCATCGCCACGGCCGCCTCGTTCCAGCAGCTGGCGCAGGAGCATTGCGGCTGCGACCTGCAGCCGCTGTTCGACGAGTGGGTGAACCCGAGGTGAGGCGGATCAGGTGCGCGATTGCGTCTGACGCCGCGCGGACCGGCGCTGGCTCCGGTGCAGGATGAATCCGGCGCGGGTCCAGCAACGCATGAATCCGGCGTTGGGCCGAGCACAGAGTGAATCCGGCGTTGGGCCGAGCACAGAGTGAATCCGGCGTTCGGCCGAGCACAGAGTGAATCCGGCGTT
>CAYZKS010000094.1:0-8279 GCA_964478725.1 uncultured Anaerolineales bacterium | reverse complement strand
GGCCGAGCACAGAGTGAATCCGGCGTTCGGCCGAGCACAGAGTGAATCCGGCGTTGGGTCCAGCACCGGATGAATCCGGCGCCTGCTACTACTGCAAACCTGCTGAAGCAGGTTGCGGAACCACGCAGCCTGTGTCGGGCAGTACCCTCACCCCGACCCTCTCCCATGAGCAGACTGGGAGAGGGAGCACACTCACGCCCACCCTCTCCCTCGTCTTCGCGAGGCGAGCGGCCATGGGAAGACTGAGAGAGGGAGCACCCTCACCCCCACCCTCTCCCTCGTCTTCGCGAGGCGAGCGGCCATGGGAAGACTGGGAGAGGGAGCACACTCACCCCCCACCCTCTCCCTCCGTCAGGAGTCCTCGCACCTGGCGAGGCCCTCCGGCGGCATGTGAAGACTGAGAGAGCGCCAGCGGCATTTTGCCCCTTGACAAACCGCCAATTGTGTGCTATACTGTTGCCAAGTACTTTGGATTACAGAGTACTTTGCAGATTGAATGGAAAAAGGAGGCTTGTCATGTCGGAGAGAATCAGCTTGAAGGAAACGGAGCGCCAGGCGTTCCGCGCCACTTTCCGGGACGGCCTGTGGGACGTGTTGCTGGGCTGCATCATGCTGCAGTTCGCCATCGCTCCCCTGCTCAGCACGCGCCTGGGGGACTTTTGGAGCTCGGCGGTGTGGCTGCCGTTCTTCCTGTTGGTCTACCTCGTCATCCTGCTGCTCAGGAAGTACGTGGTCAAACCGCGTCTGGGCACGGTCAAGTTCGGACCGGCGCGCACGCGCCGCCTGATGCACTTCAGCCTGGTGATGCTCGTCGTCAACATCCTGGCCCTGGCTCTGGGCATCGTGGCGGCGCTGAACCCGACCCTGGTGGGCAGCATGGCGCCGATCGCCCTGGGCGTGATGATCCTGGCCGGGCTGAGCCTGATGGCCTACTTCCTCGACTACCCCATCCTGTACGTCTACGGCGTGCTCCTGGCTCTGGCGCCACCGGTCGGGGAATGGCTGTGGAGGAACAAGCTCGTGGCGCACCACGGGTTTCCGGTCACCTTTGGCATCCTCGCGGCCCTCATGATCCTGATCGGGCTGGTTAAGTTCGTGGCTCTGCTACGCCGCTACCCGCTGCCGGCCACAGACGAGCCCGAAGGTGCCTAGCATGAGCCAAGTGCAGACGGAGGAAGCGGGGCGCCATCCCCTGGCCGACATCAACACGCTGATCCACGCCCCTGCGCGCCTGATGGTGCTCACGAACCTGTACGTTGTGACCAGCGCCGATTATGTCTTCCTGATGCGTCAGACCGGGCTGACCTGGGGCAACCTGTCCGCCCACCTGAGCAAGCTGGAGGAGGCAGGCTATGTGGCGGTCGAAAAGGAATTTCGCGGCAAGAAGCCGCACACCACGGTACGCCTGACCGACGAGGGCCGCGCGGCCTTTCGCGAGTACAAACGCAGCATGCAGCAGGTGTTGGACGACCTGCCGGACTAAGGCGGAGGGTGATTTTGTGCGGCCGCGGGTGAATCAGTGACACTTGATATTCCTCACACGGGTATCGCTGGAACAAGCCCTACTGAGCATGCCGAGCCCCTTCGCGCTAGTAGACGGCGTGCTGCGGGTGGCTATGGCAGGGTTCAAGCGTGCACAGCTAGTCTTTGGCCAGGGAGGCAAGATGATGACAAGATGGGAGTACCTTACCCTGAGCATTGAGTACGACAAGAAACAGAGGGACTGGGCCACCCGTGCGGCGGGCAAGCCTGCGGTGGTTGGCCTGCAGGCGATTCTGAATGAGTACGGAACCCAGGGCTGGGAGCTGGTAGCTCTGCAGGCAGAATACATGGAGGTTTACCCCGCTTTCGGCAAGTGGTGCTTGGAACCGCAGGCGTATCGGGCCACGTTCAAGCGCGCCTTGGCCGAGTAGGAGCCATCACACCGGCGTCTCATCAACAGGCAGGACCTGTCGCCAACGCGCTGATCCTAGCTGGGCGGAATCAAGATCACCTGACCGACATAGATCACGTTGGGGTTGGCGATGTTGTTGTACGCCGCCAGCTCGCTGACCGTGAAGCCGAAGCGGAGGCCAATGCGGAACAGGTTGTCGCCTGGCTGAACCACGTAGCTGCCTGCAGGCGGGCCTGAGCTGGGAGGAATCAGGATCACCTGACCGGCGTAGATCAGGTTGGGGTTGGCGAGATGGTTGTACGCCGCCAGCTCGTTCGCCGTGGAGCCGAGTTGGACGCCAATGCGGCTCAGATCATCGCCTGGTTGAACTACATAGCTGGCCGCGGACGGGCCTGAGCTGGACGGCTCGGGCGGAAGCGCCGCCGGATTCTTGACAAGGCAAAAGTCAACGCCCAGCACCAGGCGTTGGTCGCTGGACAGCGGCGCCGTGAGCGGGCTCGTCGACGCAGCCCGCCAGCCGGCAGGCGGTTTCACCGTCACCGTCCACACCCCCAGGCCCATGGCCACCGGCGCATAAGTCCCATCGCCGCCAGAATACACCGCGATGAGATTGCCGCTGTTGACAAGCTCCACCCAGACGCCGGGCAGGCGTGGCTCACCCGTGCCGGCGCACTTGCCATCGCCATCCCGGTCTTCACAAATGGTGCCGCGGATCGATCCCCACACCTGGCCGGAGTTATCTCCGTTGGTTGGTGTGACCGTAGGGCGCGGCCCAGGCGTGACGGGAGGGCGCTGCTCGGACGGTGCGCCGGCAAACAGCGGCACTGCCATCCAAAAGACGAACAGGGTCACCATGACGATCAGGCCGGCCTTTGCCAACTGAAAGGCCTTGTGCAACATGGGCGACCTCCTTGCGCTAGATGCGCTGCGTCAGGCGCGTGCCGGGCCAGGCAAGCCCAGGCCTGGCGCCGGCACCCCATTCCACCTGCTGAGCTACTCGCCGGCCCGCGGCTGCAGCCCCGATGGCGGCGAGTCATCGAGCGCCGCCGGGTTAGGCCCCGTGACCACCAGGCCGTGGCGTTCGGCCCGGTTGTTGGCCTCGTTCCTCTCCACCACCGCCCCCAGGCCAATCCCCGGCTTCCAACTGTCCACATACAGATACAGATCGCTGGTGCCATTCACAAAGTAACCGGGCCAGTAGCTCTGCTCCGGCGAGTAACTGCCAACCGTCGAGCTGAGGTCCACACTCTGACCCGCGGCAAGGGGCGCCGGGACGTACCAGGCCAGGCCGAGGCAGGGGGTCTGGCCGCAGACACTGTCCCAACGCACATTTGCGCTCGTCGGCGCTGCAGTTGGGTTGATGTAAAAGTCAACCCAGAACGGTGACGCGCTTATGTTGCCCTGGTTGGTAACGTGCACGTCAATTCGAACCGGTTCGCCGGCCGAGAATGTTTGCCTGTCAGGGCTGAGACGAAAGCTCCCCACCAGATCGGGGCCATCTTGAGGCGCCACGCCGTCATGCTTCAACACCAGCGGCAGGAATACCGCATTCTCGCCTGCCGGCGGCAGTTTGTCCGATAGCGCAAACACGCCTGTCTTGCAGACCGGTACGGCGATGAGGTTGTCGTCCAAGAAGCGCGTGATCTGGTATCCAGGGCAAGTTGCCGCTTCCCACTTGTGTCCATCAAAGCGGTAGAGCGTCAGGTTGGCCTCGATCAGGCCGGCAATATCGGCGTCAGTGTAGGCAAGGGTGATCACGGCCGGGGGATCGCTGGCCCCCGGTTTCAGGTCAAAGTTCTGGATGGGCTCATTCCACAGCGTGTACTTGGAGCCTTGAAACGCTTCTACCTCAAAGGCCATATGCCCTGCCAACTCCTCAGTTGGCACAGCGATTTCTGCGCCCCCGACCTCGAAGCGGGTCACGGCCGATAGACTTGCCCGGGGCACACGCAGCGAAACAGTGGACGTGGAGACTCCCAGAGTGTAGCTGATGGCATCGTAGGGTTGTTCTGCGGCCTGGGCCATATCCACATAGGCGGCGCCACTGAGCTGCACAAGCCCATAGGCCACATTGTTGTCGATGAGGTCAGCGCCATCGTGCATCTCCGCAATGCTGTCCTCAGGGTCGATGACGGCAAAGATCTTCTGCCTCCCTACGCCTGTTGCCGGCCACCGGATCGAGAGCGCCTTCGGCCCTGCCTCCCTGGACAGGGAGGGTACGATGCCTTGTCCAATCACCACGTTGTTCGCCGGATCTCCCTGGTAGAACCTGACCAGCACGTTTCCAGTTGGCACATTGCTGAAATTCCGCAGCGTAGCCGTGATGGTCACCGCTTCACCCGGGGCGACATAGGGCGGGTCGATGACCACGTCGGGCGAGAAGAGCTTCTTTTCCTCGCCACAGGGCGGAACTTGTGGGTCTTGAGGATCCGGAAAGCCGTACCAGGGCAAGATAAAGGCCGGATCCGGCTTGTTGTATAGCTGCCAGATGGCCGACCGGCCCGGCTCCACCTGATAGTTCATGATCTGGGAATCGTCTTTGCCCCGGTAGAAGAGCACCCGGGTGGTGAACTTGGCGCTATCTGGCTGCGGCGCGAAGAAGTAGCTGAAGGTTGTGTCCTCTTGGGTCGTAAGCTTGTCCGTCTGCATGGAGCTGTAGCTGTAATCACCCTGGAGGTGGGTCTTGAAGCTACCGCTAAGGTCCACCACCTTCAGCTTCGCTTCGACCGTTACCTCGGTTTCGACCCGGGCGCTAATGGAATGTTTGAAGGTCACGCTGTCAAAGACGCTGTGCAGTTTGCTATAGGTGATCTCGCCCTCGGCCCAGTCACCTTCGAAGGCGTCATAGGCCGGCTCATACTCGGGGTTGTAATCCGCAAACCTGATATCGCCGATCGGATCGTAGGACCAGACGTTGTTCGGTTGGTGCCCGGCGGAAAACCAGGTCTCCTCGCAGGTGCCGCAATAGTAGCCACCGGAGGTGTCGGGGTACTGGGTGACAGTAACCAAAGGGAAGGCCACGGTGATGAATACGTCCTCAGGCGTCTCTCCCGAGGCCTCCGACAAGACGGGGTATTCCCAAACGCCGTACGGCGTGCCAAAGTAGATGACCTTGTCGTCGCTGGCGGCGATGACTTTGCGCCGAAAGGCCGCGGATGCGATGTCATCGGTAGACTTTTCAAAGTTTCCCCCGTGGGTAGCGTTTATGCTGTATCTGGCGCACGACTTGACCTGTGCAATACCTTTGAAACCACAGCCTGCACAGTATTCGCCCTCCAGCCCGGCGGAAATCTCATAGGCATGCACGGTTTGAACGGTCTGCTCCGAGGACTGGAAATCCAACTTGGCGTACTTGGCGTGGGTGCAGTTGGGTGAATCGGGCGAGGGGTCGCAGTCACCTGGAGGGCTCTCGATGAGCTGGTAGTTCCCCTGCGCGTCCTGGATCAAGTCCTGGTGTTTGGGCGGCATATTGATCACCGCCACCAGCGTGTCGACCCGGTTCTGCACCCGGTAGCTGGGCGGCCCGACGCGAATGCCTTCCCGGGTGAAATTGCCTGTAACCAGCTTGGGATACCTCATGCTTGCCAGGGATTTGTCTGCGGTGAAGCGTTTGTAGAACTGCGGTGGATCTTCATCTGCATACGGATCATGATAGTACGTGCGCAGTTGATCGCTCATCAGCCAGACAATCTCATTCTTGAGATCGCGGTTTAGATCGCCAACAGCCAGACGATCCTGATACGAATTGGTCCACCATGCCTCATCCACCCAGACTATCTCTGGACTCGAAATGATGCCGTCATTGTTCGCATCCCAGGAATTGGTGTACTTGTCCGTATTGCCGGGCAATTCCAATACTTCCAGTTTGCGGACAAATCTGTCGCCTACACGTATGTCTACCCACGCCCCAAGACAATAGATATCACTTTCTATGCTAAATTCCCTCGGCCACGTTCGCACCAGCTCATCTTTGCCATCGCCATCCACATCTCCAGCCGCAATGGCAAGACCCACTAGGGACTGGCTGCCTCTTTGAAGTGCCTCTTCCCACCAGGCTCCCTTGTTTCCCCAACGATCTGTTCCCACATAGTATGTTTCCAGTCTGAATTCTGCCTTTGCCACATTTTTCAGGACGTCATAGACGCACATGCGCATGCTATAGAGATATGAGGGACAATCGCGCCCATAGATCCAATCGGTTCTGTTCCACACGCTGATTAAGCCAATTTCGTCCTGGCCATCCGCATCGAAATCCCCAGAAGTGATATCGAACGTCCCCGTAAACGACCCGTTCTCATAATCGTCGCCATCCTCATCCGGGATTTTGACGGTTTCCACTTCTCCTTCTAGCGTTACGGTCAGGCCCTGGCGCGTGACCTCTATCACCTCAAGGTTATAGGTATTGCCCCGGGTGTAGGCCAAGGCGATTTCATCTGTCCCATCCCCATCCAGAAAGTCGCCTGTCGTCATGGCGAAGAAATGTATGTCTTGAGGTAACGTGAGTTGGATTGCCAACTGGGGAAGGAATCTCTCCGCGCTTTCATATATCGCGATGCTGACCCGATTGGGGGTGGAGAAATAGGCCAGTGCGACCTGGCTGCGGCCGTCGCCCCAAAAATAGCCCGGCTCAACTCTTACCGAGAAGTCTTGCCATCCGCCCAGTGCCCAGCTTTGAGCAGTCAACCCTGTGTCATAGGACAGGTGCCATGGAGTCAGTCCGTCGAACTCCAGCCAGGTGCTCCCATCGCTGCTGTATTCAAGGCCGCCAGTCTTGACTTGCACGATGTACTTCCAGTTGCCTGCTGCGACGGCCACGCCGGAGGCGAGGCTATCAGGACTTCCCAAGAGGCTCCAGTATCCACAGCCAGAGCCGTCGCATTGGGTTTTCCACAACTGATTGTCTGAGCCCTGCACATAGACATCGGTCAGGCCTCCCGAAACGAATACGCTTGGCGCCGAGGCAATCGTCACATCCGGGTCCAAGCCATCCAGTTCGGCCCGCTGCCACGCCCCCCAACTGCCACTATAGGTGCAGTGCCATAGGGTCTCGTCCACGCCGCGGGCAAAGACCTGCATGTGATTCGCGTTCAACGACGCTGCCCCTGGCTCGGAGGCCAGCATGCCGCCCAGGTTCTGCCAGGCACCCCAGGTGACTCCGTCGGAGTGGCACCAGCGCAGGGTGTTGTCCGGGCCCAGCCGGAACAGGTCGATCCCGCCAGCGCGGGCAACCGCGGCAGGGGCGGCCAGTTCAGGCGTTGGGCCAAACCAGAAGTCCAAAGCTGTCCAATCGTCCAATTCAGCCACTTTGGTCCATTGACTTGGCCAGGACGACCCGTCCCAGTGGCGCTGGTAGGTCTGGTTGTCGCTGCCAATGACAAAGACGTCGAATGAGCCGTCGCCCTGCGAAGCGATGGCCGGGGCGGAGAGCAGGAAGCCAGCGGCAGCGTTGTTCCATTGCCCCCAATTGCTGCCATCGTAGTGCCGGTGCCACAGGGCTTCGTCATAGCCGCGTACCAACAAGTCCATGCTACCGTCAGCATGCACGACGGCTGCGGGTTTCGAAGTGGTACGGCCGAGTGAGCCTGGCATTTCCCCAACCGACATGAAAATGCGATTGCTCTCGCCAATCCAGGCCGCAATTTGCTCTGTCTGACCATCGTTGTTCAAGTCAGTGGCCGCAATATCATGGAAAGGATACGCTGCGACGCTTTTTTCACTGCCCGGGATGGTTTCGATCGCATATGGTGGACTAGTTGCTTCAGGCACATCCACCTTGAGAGTCTTCAGATTCAGTTGATCACCCTGGGAAGAACTGCACAAGACCGTGTCCAAACTCACCAAGGTGTAATTCTCGGCCAACGGGTCCACGCCGTCGGCCGCCATGGCGTCCGCCCCGCTGATTTGCACCGTCTCCATCAACCCGAGCTCGTTGGCTTGTTGCACCTCGGTGCGATAGCTCCCGGCCCGCGACGGCTGTCCCGGCTCGTGATGCGGGATGGGCTTGGCCGGCGCCGGCCGCCCGGGCATGCCGCCAGCGCTGGAGATCGCCTGTGTGCCCGGGGCGACCGCCGGCCTGGCTGCCTTGTCCGCGTCCGTCTCTTGCATCCATCCGCTCGGGGCAAGGCCCAATACCAGTGAGACCAGAAGTACCAGTGACAGACTCAATGTCGTTGCGTTGCGCTTCATGGGCAGATTTCCTCCTTGTGCTGGATGGCTTCGAGCGGGCTAGCAAGTCGCTGGTGTGCCGTGAGAATCATTCTCTCCGGGCTTTGCGCCACTCCTCACCGCCGGCGCGGCGCACGCCGAAGCGGCAGCCTCCCAGCATGGCAGGAGGCGCCCATTGCGCGCTCTCGGGGGGATTCGCCTGGCGCAGCTTGGCTCCAGC
>CAYZKS010000093.1:0-12331 GCA_964478725.1 uncultured Anaerolineales bacterium | reverse complement strand
GGGACAAGAGACTGGTGGATGAGCTTGTGCTACGCAGCACTGTGAATCCCCAGATTGCGGTCCAGGTGCGCATAGTCTTGCCGCAGTTCAATGCGCGCCTGCCGGAACCAGCGTTGAGCCAACTGCATGGCTTGCGGGCCCTGATAGCCACCGATCTCCAACCAGATCACTCCACCTGGCAGCAGCCATGTTCCAGCCTGCTCCAACAGGGCGCGCACAAGTCGCAGTCCATCCTCCCCGCCTTCCAGGGCCAGGCGGGGCTCATAATCCAGGACATCCCGATCCAGCTTGGCCAGGTAGCCCGTGGAGATGTAGGGCAGGTTGGCCACGATCATGTGCACTCGCTCGGGCAGAGGCTCCAGCAGGTTGCCCACACGCAAGTGCACGCGACTCTCGACGTTGTGACGCACTGCGTTGAGCGCCGCCACCTTGAGGGCGTCCACAGAGACATCAGTGGCATACACCTTCGCCTCTGGCAGGTTCACTGCCAGATTGACCGCGACACAGCCGCTGCCAGTTCCCACATCAACCAGGGTCAGAGCGTGGGTACTGCGCTGCAATTGGCTGGCGCTCTCCAGCGCGTGCTGAACCAGCAGTTCAGTCTCCGGTCGTGGGATCAATACTCGACGGTCGACCAGCAGGTCCAGCCCATAGAACTCACGGTGGCCGACGATGTATGGCACAGGCTCATGCTGCGCGCGGCGTTCCACGAACGCTACAAAAGCCTGGCGCTGCTCCGCGGGCAGCTCGAACTCGGGGAAGGCGTACAATCGTGCTCGATTCCAGCCCAGTGCGTGCGCGAGCAGCACCTCTGAATCCAGACGCGGCGAGGGGACGCCCGCACCCGCAAGCACCGAGGCGGCCCAGCGCACAGCCTCGCGCACCGGCAAGGCGTCGGCCATCAGCGCGCTCATGGCCGCATCAGTTGACGCCGGCAGCGCGCAACCTTTCGGCCTGCTCCGCCGCCATCAACTGCTCAATGAACTCGTCCAGGTCGCCAGCCATTGTCGCTTCAATGCGAAAGCTGGAGAAATTGATGCGATGATCCGTGACGCGGTTCTGGGGAAAATTGTATGTGCGCACTTTCTCGCTGCGCTCGGCGCTTCCCACCTGAGAGCGACGCGTTGCATCCAATTCGCTGTGCGCCTTGTTCTGTTCCATCTCGTACAACCGGGCGCGCAGAATGGACAGAGCGCGCATTTTGTTCTGCAACTGCGAGCGCTCGTCCTGGCACTGTGCGATAAGTCCAGTGGGCAGGTGCGTGATGCGCACCGCCGAGTCTGTGGTGTTCACGCTCTGGCCGCCATGCCCGCCGGATCGAAACACGTCGATTTGCAGGTCCTCCGGCTTGATCTCGACCTCGACCTCATCCGCCTGCGGCAAGACGGCCACCGTCGCGGTCGAGGTATGGATACGCCCGCTCGCCTCCGTGACGGGCACACGCTGCACGCGGTGCACCCCGCTCTCATGCTTCAATCGTGAATAGGCGCCCTCGCCCTTGACTCCGAAGATGACTTCTTTGAAGCCGCCGATGCCCGTGATGTTGGAGCTGAGCAGCTCGGTCTTCCAACCATGTGTTTCGGCATAGCGCACGTACATGCGATAAAGGTCAGCGGCAAAGAGCGCAGCTTCCTCTCCTCCGGTGCCCGCACGGATCTCCACGATCACGTCACGCTCATCGTTCGGGTCCTTTGGCACCAGAAGCAACTGCAGCTGGTTTCGTAGCTCACTCTGCTGCGTCTGAAGCTGCTCGAGCTCGCCTCGCACCAGCGTGCGCATGTCTTCGTCCATCTCATCGTCCAGCATGCTCTGAGTATCGGCCAGTTGTCGCTCCACAGAGCGGGACTTGCGATAAGTCTCTACTAGTTCGGCCAACCCGGCGCGCTCACGGGCATAGTCGCGGATACGGGCATAGTCCGAGGCCACCTGTGGGTCCGCCAGCAGGCGTTCCAGCTCGTTATAGCGTTGTTCTACCTGCGCCAAACGCGCTTCAATGGATAGGCTGTTCATAGGTCCCTTGACGAACAAAGAGCCCCTCACGTGCTCGGGGCTGGATGATTTGCTACCTCCACATTATACTGATTCGCGTCCCGGCTGGCAAACGCCGCTTCTTCGTTGAAGGGGCAGGTCGACGGCAAGAGGCTTGACCAATCCACTACTCTGGGGTAAGCTTGGCTCTGATGTTGACCGAATTGCCCTGTGCCAGTTGCATAGTGGATGACCTGCGTGGCGCGCTCGAAACGACCGTCCAGGACGAAGCCGAGCGTCTTGCCATCCTGCGCGAGGCTCTGGCCTGGCTGGGCGATGAGTTTGACTTGCAGCGCATCCCTTCATACTACATCACGCGCGTCCATCGCCTGCTCAAACGGCGCACCGGCCAGGAGATGCCATTTCGGCTGCTGCGCGAACGCTGCAACGCAGCCGGCATGTCCATGCGGCAGCGTCTGGCACAACGCCTGCCCGCGCCAGACCAGCCTGTGGAGCGCATGCGCGAGTTGGTGCTTGGGGTCATTGCAGGCAATCACCTGGACTTTCGCACTGTGGGCACGGGTTATGACCTGTCTACCGCAGATCTAGGCGCTCAACTGGAAGCAATAGTGGCCGAAGGGCTGGCAATCGACCAGTCGGCCGCGCTCTTGGAGCGGGCCATGCAAGGCGGGCGGGTTCTCTACTTGGCAGACAACGTGGGAGAAATCGCCCTGGACGCTTTGCTCGTGTCGGAGCTGCAGCGTTATGGCGGCCAAGTAGCTATGGCCGTAAAGGGCGGCCCCATCACCAGCGACGCGGTGCTCGCGGACGCGCAAGCAACTGGTCTGGACGAGCTGGCTCCGATCATTCTGACCGGACCCGACACCCTGGGCCTACCGTTGGATGAGATGTCAAGCGAGCTCGAGGCTGCTCTGCGCACGGCAGACTATGTGGTGAGCAAGGGACAGGCGAACTACTATGCTTGCTCTGAGCTTGCACCGCAGCTCAAGGCAGATGTCTTCTGTCTGCTTCGCACCAAGTGCATGGTCGCCGCGGCCAGCCTGGGACTCACTCAACCCCGGGCAAACATAGCGGCTCTGCTACCTCACTAGGAGCAACTGGTGCTAGTTGCACCAAAGGAGACCAAAGACGGTGAGCGAAATCTCGAGGGCGATTCTGATCATTCTGGACAGCGTAGGAGTGGGCGAGCTGCCGGATGCCGACCGCTACGGTGATGTGGGGTCCGACACCCTGGGGAACCTGGCGCAGGCACTGGGAGGCCTGCACCTCCCGCATCTGCAAAGTCTGGGGCTAGGCAACCTCCATGCCATTCAGGGTGTGCCACCAGCAGCCTCTCCCCTGGCTGCGTTTGGGCGCATGGCAGAGCGCTCTGCGGGCAAGGACACCACGATCGGTCACTGGGAGATCGCCGGCGTCATCTCGTTACAGCCTCTACCCACCTATCCGCAGGGCTTCCCGGCTGAGATCATCGCCGACTATGAGCAACGCATCGGGCGCAAGACTCTGGGCAACTACCCGGCTTCGGGGACAGTCATCATTGAGCAGTTGGGCGCGGAGCACATGCGCACCGGATTCCCGATCGTGTACACCAGCGCGGACAGCGTCTTCCAGGTAGCAGCGCATGAGGAGATCATCCCAATCGACGAGCTCTACCGCATCTGCCAGATCGCACGAGACATGCTCAAGGGCGAGCACAACGTCGGCCGCGTGATTGCACGTCCGTTCCTCGGCCAGCCTGGTGCCTTCCAGCGCACCGACAGACGCCGTGACTTTTCCGCCCCACCCCCGGAACCGACTTTGCTGGACCACGTCACACAGGCCGGCCAAACCGTATGGGCAGTAGGCAAGATTGAGGACATCTTTGCTGGCCAGGGCATCAGCCGGGCTGTGCACACGCACAACAACATGGATGGCGTGGACAGGACCCTCGAAGCAATGCGCGACGCGGGGCCTGGCTTGATCTTCACCAATCTGGTAGACTTTGACATGGTGTACGGGCACCGTAACAACGCCCGGGGCTATGCCGACGCTTTGCAGGCTGTCGATGCACGCCTGCCCCAAATCCTTCAAGCCCTACGCAAAGACGATGTGCTCATCTTCACGGCAGACCACGGGTGTGATCCGACTACATCCAGCACGGATCATTCGCGTGAATACGTTCCGTTGCTCGTGTATGGCGCGTCCATCCGCCCAGGCGTGCGCCTGGGCACGCGAGCTACGTTTGCTGACCTAGGAGCGAGCATAGCGGACTGGCTAGAGGTGCAACCTTTGCGGGCTGGGGCCAGCTTCGCCCAGCAGTTGCTCAAGCCTTAGTCCCTCCACATTGCAGTCCGACAGCAGACAAGTGGGCAAAGAGAGTTGAAGACCAGCGACTTCCATTATGATCTGCCTAAGGAGTTAATCGCGCAGACGCCCATCGAGCCACGCGATGCTTCGCGTTTGTTGGTGCTTTCTCGACGTGACGGATCCATCCATCATCGTCACTTCGAAGACATCCGCGAATATGTGCATCCCGGCGACCTGTTGGTAGCCAATGAAAGCCGCGTCATGCGGGCACGCCTATTCGGGCACAAGGTCCCGACGGGCGGCCAGGTGGAGATGCTGCTCCTCAAGAAACTTGACGATGGCAGCTGGGAAGTGCTGCTCAAGCCGGGACGTCGAGTCCAACCTGGTGCCACAATAGCGATTGACGGGCGGCCATCCGCAGGCCAGAGCGCTGAAGATGCCGCGTTTGGGCAAGTCCAGGCAAAGGTGGTGGGATGCACTGAGGCTGGCGGAAGGGTGGTGCGGTTCTCGGTGCCCATCGAGCCGCTGCTGGAGCGCATCGGAGCCATGCCTCTGCCACCCTACATTCACACGCCGCTGGCTGACCCCGAGCGCTACCAGACCGTCTACGCCCATGCGTCCGGCTCTGTGGCCGCGCCGACTGCGGGCTTGCACTTTACGCCAGAGCTCATGCAAGAGCTGCGGGCACGGGGGGCTCACTTCGCCTTTGTCACGCTGCACGTCAGCATGGACACATTCCGCCCGGTGCAGGCAGAACGGCTCGAGGAGCATCACATGTACAGCGAGTACTGCGAGCTGCCTTTGCAGACCTCAGCTGCCATCCAGGCCGCCCGTGCTGCCGGCGGTCGCATCATCGCGATCGGCACCACCAGCGTGCGCACCATCGAGAGCGCAGCACTGCACGCGAGCGGCGGCGCATCGGAGATCCCGTCCTTTTCTGGCACGACCGACCTCTTCATCTATCCTGGGTTCCGCTTCAGAGCCGTGCAGGCCATGGTCACCAACTTTCACCTGCCGCGCTCATCGCTGCTCATGCTGGTCGCGGCATTCACCGGCAAGGAGCTACTGGACCGCGCCTATCGCGAGGCCATCCGCGAGCGCTACCGGTTCTACAGCTTCGGAGACGCCATGTTGATCCTGTAGGCGCAGAACGCTTCCGCGGGCCTCATATATCACGCTGTGGAAGCACGCACCAACGGGAGTGGGGGATAGGACGGCTTTGGGCATGCAGACAGAGGACACAGAGGCACGCAGCATTCACATCACCCCGGACCTGGCCATTCCTATGAGCGAGGTCGAATTCCAGTTCTCGCGCAGCGGCGGTCCGGGCGGACAAAACGTGAATCGTCGCGAGACGCGCGTAGAGCTGCTGTTTGACCTTGGGCACTCCCCCAGCCTGGGGGAGGCAGAGCGCGAGCGCTTGTTGGCGCGGCTGGCCGGCCAGGTAGACAGCCGCGGCATCCTGCGCATCGTGGTGAACGCGGAGCGCAGCCAGTTGCTGAACCGCCAGTTGGCACTGACACGCTTTGTCGAGTTGATGCGACGCGGGCTGCACGTGCCTCGCCAGCGCCGTCCCACGCGCCCATCCAGAGCCACCATCGAGCAGCGACTGGCTCAGAAGCGTCGGCGCGCCCAACGCAAGGTGTTGCGCGGCCGCGTGCAGAACCACGAGATGTAGCCCGGGGCAGAAGCAGCGGCCAGCCAAGCCGCACACCACTGCCCGCAAGCCAGACCCGATCTACCTGAACGCGGGATGCACTTTCTTTCAACACGCTTAGCATTCTTCATTTGACTGTAATAGCTTGTTGTGTTATTCTCCGTAGCCAGGCGATAGCATTAGGCTGGGCCTGGCAGGAGGCGCATATGCCCAAGTACTGTGTCGTGGTTGCTGGCAACATCGGCGCGGGAAAGACTTCTCTTGCCAGGCTCATGGCAGCACGACTTGGCTGGGACGCCTCCTACGAATCGGTAGATGATAACCCCTACTTAGCAGACTTCTACCGCGACATGAAGACTTGGAGTTTCCACCTGCAGGTCTTCTTCTTGGGGCATCGGGCCAAGACGCATCGCCATTTGTGCAGCGTGCACCCGGTCTCCAGCATCCTGGACCGCAGCATCTACGAGGACGCAGAGATCTTCGCGCGCGCACTGCACGCCATGGGAAACATGCAGGAGCGCGACCTGCATGCCTACCGCACCGTCTATGACGAGATCATTCGGGAACTGCCCGCGCCCAGTCTGCTGGTCTATCTGCGTGCCAGCGTGCCCACGCTGATGGACCGCATTCAGAAGCGCAGTCGGACCATCGAGAGCGGAATCACGCAGGACTACCTGTCTCTGCTGAATTCGTTCTATGAGGAATGGATGGAGCGCTTTGATCTATGCCCTGTCCTGACCATACCCAGCGATGAGCTGGATTTTGTCCAGCACGAGCAACACCTGACAACCATCGTGGGTCGCATACTGGATCGCCTGAAGGGTAAGGAAGAGATCTCCTTTGCGCGGTAGGTTCGAGAAGCCGACAGGTTTCAAGTTTGCGCTATGTGTATGATTTGCATCTTATGCAAAGCCCGTGTATAATGGGATTATGGAGTATCGAAATCCGATGGCCGGCCGTCTATCAGGTAAGAGCAAAGGAGTACAAGATGCAGAAGAAGATTGAAGAGTTCCTGACATCCCTTGAAGTGGAAAAGGGGTACTCCGAGAATACCAGGGTGGCATACAAGAACGACTTGGGCCAATTCCTGCACTACCTGGGAAACAAAACCGTGCCGCGCGTCGAATCCTGGGAAGTGGTAAGGAAAGATCACCTGGTCGCCTACATTCTATACTTAAAGGGCGACCGTGAGTACACGTCCACGACGGTGGCGAGAAAAGTGGCAGCGATCAAGTCCTTTTTCCATTTCCTGGTGGGCGAAGGATTCATCAAGGACGACCCCACAGCCACTCTGGACTCTCCACGAGTCAAGAAGTACTTGCCCAGGGCAATTTCGCAGGAAGACGTAGAGAAGCTGCTGGAGGCACCAGGTGTCAAAGGCACTCCCCGCGCTCTGCGGGATCGGGCCATCCTGGAGCTACTGTACGCGACAGGGATGCGCGTAAGCGAATTGGTGGCACTGAATACCGGCGATGTGGACTTGGCATCCGCCAGCGTGCGTTGTTTTGGCAAGGGCGGCAAGGAGCGCGTGATCCCCATCTACGAACGCGCCGTCCAGGCCGTCGAAGCCTACCGCACCAAGGGACGCATCCATCTCCTGCACCAACCGGAGCAGAAGGCGCTCTTCCTGAACCAGCGTGGTGAGCGGCTGACTCGACAGGGCCTGTGGCTTATCGTCAAGGGCTACGTCAAGGAGGCGGGCATCCCAGTGCCAGTGACTCCCCATACCCTGCGGCATTCTTTTGCCACCCACATGTTACGCGGCGGTGCAGACTTGCGCAACGTGCAGGAGCTACTCGGCCACGCCAACATCGCAACCACTCAAGTCTATACGCAAGTCAGTAACGAACGCCTGCGCGAAGTCTATGACGAAGCCCACCCACGTGCCAAGTAGTCAATGCAGCCATCACACATGAACTTGCAGTTCTCTCAGAGCGAGATGCGTGAAGCCGCAGACTGGATCACCCAGACGACTCAGCTGCGGCCGCGATTGGGCCTGATCTTGGGGTCGGGTCTGGCCGGGCTTGCCTCCGAGGTCGAGCAGGCTGTGACGATTCCCTTTGACCACGTGCCTCACTTTGTGCCATCCACGGTAGAGGGCCATCCAGGCGAGTTGGTAGTGGGGAAGCTCCAGGGTCACCCGACGATGCTCATGCGCGGCCGGACCCACTACTACGAAGGTTACAGCATGCAGCAGGTGACCTTCCCAATTCGAGTCATGTGGGCGCTGGGCGTCAAGTACCTGATTCTCACCAACGCAGCGGGAGGTTTGAATCCAACCTTCAGGGCCGGCGACCTGATGCTCATCACAGACCATATCGGCCTCTCGAACATGGTCGGGCTAAACCCCTTGCGCGGACCCAACGATCCGGAAATCGGTCCTCGCTTCCCGGACATGTCGTGCGTCTACGACGGAGAGCTGCGCGCGCTGGTGCTCCAAGTCGCGCAGGAGCTGGGCATCCTGATGCGTCAGGGAGTGTACGTGATCTCTTCCGGGCCCAGTTTCGAAACCCCGGCCGATCTGAGGTTCCTGCGTCTAATCGGGGCTGATGCGGTGGGCATGTCCACGGTGCCAGAGGCTACAGTCGCCCACCACGCAGGCATTCGCGTTGTGGGCATCTCGGGCATCAGCAACGTGGCCCAACTGGAGCCCGGCGGAGTAGAGGTCTCTCACCAGGAAGTGCTTGAGGCCGGCAAGAAGCTCACGGCCAGCTTGGTACCCCTAATCCGAGAAGTCGCGCGCAGGCTGGAGCCATAGGCTCCAGCGAAGGCGTCTGAGAGGTTGACCCCTCCCGCGGGCGACATACGATCATGAGTACTCCGAGCGTGCTGGTCATGAGGCGAGTTCATGCTCTGGCCTGCGAACGCCGCTGTGCAAGCCATGCATTGGGAGATGTGCGGAGATGACCGTCGCCATAGCACTGGCGTATATCAAGACCTACTACACGTGGATCGTCGCGGTGGGTCTTGCCATCCTGATCTGGTGCCTCCGCGAGTTCTACGAGGGGCGACGGGGCCGCAAGCAGACCATCTTCTCCCTGGAGAGGGAGCTGGCCAGCTCGCGAGAGAGCCGCGCCCGCGTGGCGCTGGTCGTAGTGCTGGTGCTATTGGCCTTGTTCACTGTGCTGCGGTTCGCCGTCGTTCCGTCCAGCCCCCTGCCTTCAGTACGCGAGCCAACTCCCACACAGGTGTTGATATTGCTTCCTACCAGCACGCAGGCACCTCCCACTCCAACCAGAACGCGCATCCCCACCCGGCCCCAACCCACCAGGTTGCTGCCTACCGAGACACCCACCCCTGCGCCCTTGCCGGTGGTCCGCTGCCCGCTGCCGGGCGTTTGCATCACCTCCCCTGTGAACGGCCAGGTCATCCAGGGTCAGGTGACAATCCGTGGCACCGCCAGCATTGATGCGTTCCAGTTCTACAAGGTCGAGTACGGCATGGGTGAGACGCCACAGCAGTGGAACAGCATCGGCGAGGTGCGGCGCACGCCGGTGGCTGATGGGGCCCTGGCAGTGTGGGACGTTTCCGGGTTTCCGCCGGGGGCGTACAGGCTGCGCTTGACTGTGGTGGACATGTCTGGCAACTTTCCGCCACCCTACGAGATAAGCGTAGTTGTCCAACCGTAGCTCTGGCCAGGCCCATCTGCTACACGTCACCGCCAGGACCCGTGCGCGAGCGCGGTGATAGCGGCCCCCTCCCCAGCAGCCTGTGCAAGTACCCAGCGACCAGGCCCAACCCCAGGGACCAGGCTCGCAGATACAGAGCAGGCAGAGAGATCAAGGCCACGATGCGGTCGACGCGCCAAACCTTCAGCAGAAATGGGGCGGCGCTGAGCAAGAACGCGATCAGCGTAGCGGCCAGCAAGCATGCACTCAGCTCTGATCGCAGCGCCGAGACCGCCAGAGGCGCAGATAGCGCGGCCAGGAGCATCTGCAGCTTCACATTCTCAGGCGTGTGAGAGTCGTGCTGAGCTTTTCCTGGGTGCAGACGCAGCACAAAGGCCTTCCAGTAACCGATGCGAGCCTTCTTGCGTGCGTACATGCGCCAACTGTCTGGATGATGATGATACACGGCCGCTCGCGGGCAGAATGCCATCTTGTAGCCGGCCTCAGCCATGCGAAAGGACAACTCCTGGTCTTCGCAATAGCGGAACCTGGCATCGAAGCCCCCGCTGGCCAGAAGGGCCCCGCGACGGTAGCATGCAGCATGAGTATCGACCAAGTCCACAAAGGGCTGCTGCGCCGTGTAGTCATAGCGGTCCTCGTACTCAACCTGCACAAAGCGCGCGGTCAGGCTCCTCTGGCGAGTGCGGTAGACTCCTTTGCTGCCCGCGATCTGCGGATCCGAAAGTGGGGCGATCATCTGTTGAACCCAATCGGCAGATGGTGCACAATCAGCATCAGTGAACAGGATCACGCCGCCGCGCGCCTTCTTCAGGCCCAGGTTGCGCGCCGCCGCCGGGCCGCGGTTGGCCTGATGCAGCACAGTCGCTCCCAGGCGCGCGGCGATCCGCCCGGTGTCATCGGTTGAGCCATCGTCCACCACAATCACTTCGTACACGCTGGGCGGTGTGCTCTGGCAAAGCAGGGCTTCCACGCACTCCTTGATGGTGTGCTCTGCGTTGTAGGCCGGAACGATCACAGATATGGATTGGACGCTATCCCTCATGCGCGCTCGCCCCTGGAACTCGCAGCCAGACTGCCCAGGTCATAGTTCTCAATCCACAACCCCAAGACACCCCCTACCAGGATTGGCAGGTAGACTATCATGTGCAACAGCAGGGCATAGGTCAATGCATGACTCTGGTCGATTCCAAACACGCCCAGAGTGATGATGCACAAATAGTGAAACACTCCGATCTGGAGGGGAGAAGTCGGCATGATCGCGCCGGTCATCAATACTACCAGGAGCAAGGGAGAGATCAGAGGGTTCCCTTGCAGATGCACCGCCCACAATACCAACTCGTTGGTTAGGACCGCCAGCAGCCAGATCAGAATGGACCAGCCCCACAACTGGGCCTGCGCGCCCCAATCCCGCAGACTCTTCAGCTCTGCACTGGCCTCTGCCAGGCGCCCTATTACACGCGCAGGCCCCATCGCCGGGTAGCGCTTGATCAATCCAGCGATGATCGTCACGATTCTGCCCCGCTGAGAGGCGGCAACGATCAATATCACCAACAGTGCCGCCAGCACACCTGAGACTACCAGGCTAGAGCGGCGCAGCCAGGGAGGAAGCGGTATGAGGGGAGAGAGAGCCGCAATCAGCAGCAGCAGCATGACGCTATCCATGGCCTTCTCCACTACGGTGGTGGCAAACGCATACAACTTGCCGATGCCATGGCTATCACCCAGCAAATAAGCCCGAGCGAACTCTCCCAGGCGAACTGGGAGCAGGTTGTTGGCCAGTTGCCCGATGAACAGGATCCAGACGCATCTGTTGACAGAGAGCCTGTGGTGAAACGGGTAGAACATCAGCCGCCAGCGCACACCTTTGGCCCAGTTGGTGAGCAGAAAAACGAGCACTGCCAGGAGCAGCAATGCGGGGTTCGCAGTGGCAAGCGCCTGGCCGACCTGGGGCCACTGCACATCCCTGAGCGTAAGGTACAGCGCCATCGCGGTGATCAGCACGCCCAGCCAGAAGCGCGGCCGGGTCAGCCAGCGTCCCGGTGCAAGCATTGGACTTTCGGCGTCCATCGGCTAGAATCCAAGCAGATCGAGTGCCAAGTCAGCAAGGAAGCGGTACAGTGCCAGTGCAGAAGTTGCGTGTGAGATTTCTCATACCCTCCGGCGTTTTCGTACTTGTATTCCTGCTTTATCTGCTGACGCTCGCCCCCAGCATCACCTGGCAACACGATGGCTACGACGCAGGAGATCTGATCACGGCTGCCTACAGCTTGGGCATCCCTCACCCCACGGGCTATCCCACCTACATGCTTGTAGGCCACATCTTCACCAGGATACCTGTTGGCGACATCGCCTATCGTATGAATTTGCTTTCGGCCCTGTGCGCCGCTCTGGCCGTGACAGCGTGCTACACGATCTCGACGGCCGCGCCAGGCGCCGCAGTCCATTCCTCGGTCGCAGCGCTGTCGGCCGGGCTCTGGCTGGCTGCTTCGCGCCTTTTCTGGTCGCAGGCCATCATCACAGAGGTATATGCGCTGAACGTGCTGTTCTTCACGGCCGTTGTGGGTCTGACTCTGGCTGCGCTAGCCCAGACACTCGATGGCAAAGGTAGCATCAAACGCATGCGAGTGCTTGGCGTGCTTGCGCCTCTTGCCCTAGTCTATGGGTTGAGCCTGGGAAACCACCTGATCATGCTCCTGTGCGTCCCCATGCTCTTGTACCTGGGCATCTCTGTCGCGCGTCGCCACGTCCTGCAGGCAGCCGATTGGCTTCT
>CAYZKS010000092.1:0-12388 GCA_964478725.1 uncultured Anaerolineales bacterium | reverse complement strand
ACGGCCACGGCAGAGCAGACAGCAACACCTCTGGCCACAGTGTCGCCTTTTCGTTCTCAAGTACTTACGGCTGATGAAGTACCGCGCATCACACCGCAGGAACTAAAGGCTGCACTGGACGAGGGCGCAACGGTACTCATAGTGGACGTGCGCTCGCGTGAGGCATTTAAGGAGAAGCATATTGAGGGAGCTATCTCTGTGCCGCTCGCCGAGGTGGAGCAGCGTCTTGCGGAGCTTCCCCAGTCGGTCGACATCGTGATGTACTGTACCTGACTGAACGAGCACAGCAGTGCCGGTGCGGCACAGATTCTATATCAACGTGGCTACACGCGCGTGAAGGCGATGCTGGGCGGCCTGCAGGCATGGGAAGATGCCGGCTACCCAGTGAAACTGTCGGATGCCGATGGCCTGGGGTGATCTAGTTCAGTCCTGGGACGCGCCGATGGCGAAACGGAGACAGCATGGGAGAAGGCACCAAGAAACAAGAGAAGGCTACGATTGTCCTGCATAGCGGTGACCTGGACAAGATCTACAGCGCGCTGATCATCGCAAACGGCGCGCTGGCCATGGGCATGGAGGTCTCGATCTACTTTACCTTCTGGGGTTTGCAGCGCCTGGTCAAAGGCGGCCTGAACAAGGGCCCGCTGTCGAAAATGCACATGCTGGGCCTGGGGAAGTGGATGATCAACCGCCGCATGCAGAAGGCCAACGTGGCTTCGCTCGAGAAGCTGATGAGCGACTACAAAGAACTTGGCGGCAGAGTGATCGCCTGTGACATGACCATGGAGATCATGGGCGTGCGGCGCGAGGACCTGCGCGAAGACTGGGTGGACGAGTGCGGCGCTGTGGGCACTTACGTGCAGTCTGCGCGGGAATCTGTGATTACACTGTTCATCTAGCAGAAGTGCGTTGGGACAATACAGGCTAGGTGTGTCCGATGGCGATGCAGCCACGATCCGGCTAGTTGGTTCGTGGCTATCGTTCTGAACTGAGAGGCTACGCTACATGAAACAGATCATTGTGGGGGTGCAGGGCATGACCTGCGCGTCATGCTCGGCGCACGTGGAAAAGGCCTTGAAAAAGGTGCCAGGCGTGACGGACGCGGTCGTCAATTTGGCGACAGAGCGCGCAACAGTGACGTTTGAGCCGCAACAGGCCAGCCTGACCGACATGCTTGCGGCGGTGCGCGATGCCGGGTATGCGATTGCCACGGACAAGGTCATCCTATCCATAGGAGACATGACGTGCGCTTCTTGCGCGCAGCATGTAGAGAGCGCGTTGAAGAAGTTGGAGGGCGTACTGGGCGCCTCTGTGAACCTTGCTACAGAGAAGGCCAGCGTGGAGTACGTGCCTGGCGTGGTGGGGATGGACGAGTTCAAGCAGGCCGTGCAAGATGCGGGCTACACAGTCTTGACAAGCACTGATAAGGGTGCTGAGAAGGAGCAACCCGACGAGGCTGAGCTCAAGATGCGCGCAGCCGCCTTTCGCATGCGGGTTGCCTGGCTGTTCACCGCGCCCATCATCGTGTGGATGCTCCCGGAGATGTTTTTCGGCATCATGTGGCCCAATGCGATGCTCCACAACTTGGGCATGATTGTCCTGACTCTTCCGGTCCTGTTTTGGGTAGGGAAGCGCACGTATAGCAGTGGCATTCGCGCCGTGATGCATGGTTATGCCAACATGGACACATTGATCACGCTAGGCACGGGCGTATCCTTGCTCACGGGACCTGTATCGTTCCTGTTCCCGGGCATCTCCAACTATGCCGGCGTCTCTGCCATGATCATGGCTTTTCATCTGACAGGACGCTATGTGGAGGAAACGGCCAAGGGACGTGCCTCACAGGCCATCCGCAAGCTGCTGGAGCTGGGGGCCAAGACGGCGCGTGTTCTGGTGGATGGCCGCGAAGTCGAGGTGCCCATCGAGAAGGTAGCCGTTGGGGACGTGATGGTCGTGCGTCCGGGCGAGAAGATACCCAGCGACGGCGTCGTGGTGGAGGGCGAAAGCGCTGTGGACGAGTCCATGGCTACGGGCGAGTCCATGCCTGTCAACAAGCACGCGGGCGATGAGGTGATCGGCGCGACCATCAATCAGGAAGGATTACTGCAGGTCCGAGCGACTCGTGTCGGCAAGGATACGTTCTTGGCCCAGGTGATCAAACTGGTGGATGAGGCGCAAGGCTCCAAAGTGCCCATTCAGGAGTTCGCCGACCGGGTGACGTCGGTTTTTGTGCCAGTGGTAATGGGCATCGCGGCGCTGACCTTTCTGGCCTGGATGCTTGCGCCTGGAACGATGCGCGCGCTGCTGCAGCGTGGCACGTTTTTACCGTGGGTGAATCCCAGTCTGACCACTGTCACGCTTGCCATAGTCTCCACTGTGGCTGTGCTGGTGATCGCCTGCCCGTGCGCCTTGGGTCTGGCGACTCCCACAGCGCTGATGGTAGGCAGTGGGATGGGCGCCGAAAACGGCATCCTGATCCGTACGGGTGAAGCCATACAGACCATGAAAGACGTGAAGGTCATCGTCTTCGACAAGACCGGTACAATCACCAAAGGCAAGCCGGATGTGACGGACGTGATTGCGGAGAGAGGGTCAACTCAGGAGGAAGTACTGCGCCTGGCTGCGGGCGCCGAGCGCGGCAGCGAGCATCCGCTGGGACGCGCCATCTTCGCGCGGGCGGAACTGGATGGTTTGCAGGTGCCGACTCCGCAGGAGTTCCAGGCCGTGCGTGGCAAAGGAGTGCTGGCCAAGGTAGATGGGGGGACGCTGCTGGTTGGCTCCCGCCGTCTGATGGAGGAGCACGGCGCGGACCTCTCTCGACTGGCTCTGGAGATTGAGCAGCTCGAGGGCGAAGCCAAGACCGTGATGCTGGTGGCGCGCGTGAGTGATGGCCAGACCACGCTGGTGGGTCTGGTAGCCGTGGCAGACACACTCAAGGAGGATTCTGTAGCGGCCATCGCTGAGCTGCACGGCATGGGGTTGCAGACTGCCATGATTACTGGAGACAACCGGCGTACAGCAGAGGCAATCGCACGCCAAGTGGGTATCGACCACGTACTGGCGGAAGTGCTGCCCGATGGCAAGGTGGCAGAAATCCAGAAGTTGCAGCAGGCTCTGGGCATGGTGGCGATGGTTGGGGATGGTATCAACGATGCCCCAGCCTTGAAACAGGCTAACGTGGGCATCGCCATTGGGACTGGCACGGACATCGCCATTGAAGCCAGTGACATCACCCTGGTGCGCGGGCAACTGTCGGGGGTAGTCTCTGCCATGAAACTGAGCCGTGCGACTTTTGCCAAGATCCGGCAGAACTTGTTCTGGGCTTTTTTCTACAACGTGATTATGATCCCACTGGCGATTGCCGGGTGGATGCACCCAGTGCTGGCCGAGATTGCCATGGCGACTTCGTCAGTAACCGTGGTATCGAACGCCAATCTACTTCGTAGGGTCAAGATCGATTGAGCGCTATGCCAGCAGCAGATAATGGGGCTACCTCGCAGCCGTGTAGCAGAGGCGGCGCAGCAACGTACGAAAAGTTCGACGGAGTGGCGGAGCGAGTGGCCTTCAAATCCTGGCGTGAGAGGCTGTGGCGACTTGTCCCGGCTGGTCGCGTACTCGAGGTTGGTGTCGGGACTGGTGCCAACATGCGGCACTACCCCAAGGAGGTCATGGTGACGGCAGTCGACCGCAACCGGTGCATGCTGGAGCGAGCCAGACAGCGTGCGCGCGCGTGCGGTTTCAGTGCCGACCTCCAGGTGATGGACGTGCACCATCTTGGCTTTCCAGACAGTTCGTTTGACTCGGTGGTGGCGACTCTGGTCTTCTGTAGCGTGAGCGATCCGGTGTCGGGTTTGCGTGAGCTAGGCCGTGTAGTCAAGCCCGGGGGATACATCTACCTTGTGGAGCACATGCGCGCGGACGTACCCTGGCTGGGAAGGCTGATGGACGGGTTTGACTGGATTGTGGGCCACTTCTCGGGGGAGCGCTTCGCCCGGCGTACGGTTGAAAACGTGCGTTTGGCCGGCCTGAAAGTTGAGCGAGTGGAGAACTTGGTACCCACGGGTATTGTCAAGTTGGTGGTGGCCGGCCGCTAGCGCTCAGAGTTGGCATGCCATGCTACGCGATGGCAGGGATTCATGCGAATCGAAAGGGAGTGAACCTTGAGCAAGAAAACGTGGGCTGTGGTTTTGGTTTTTGTCGCGGTGGCGCTGCTTTTGGTGGTGGGATTGGTCCTGCTGGGGCTGGCAATGTCGGGGCGTATGGGCCCCGGCATGATGTCCGCCCGGCCTGGCTTGCTGCAGCGCGGCTTGCGTGGGCAGGGTGAGTTGCTGGGTGGGCAATGCCCGTTGTTCAGGGGCGTCGCGGCATCTGCACCTCGCTGTCTGGTGGGTTTGTTGGTGCTGTCACTGCTGTGTGGCGTACCGCTGGCCTTGGTCGTGGTACTGGTCGTTCTAGCGCGTTGGGCGGCTAGACCGAAGGCGCCGCCTGCGACACCCAGCGTATGATCAATCTGCTTTGAAGGAGAGGCGCATGTCACCCGAGCCCGCCGTAAAGGGTGCATTGCAGGGCGTGCTGGTGGCCGATTCCACGCAGGCGCTGGCAGGGCCGTATCTGGGGATGTTGTTGGGCGATCTGGGCGCGGATGTGATCAAGATTGAACGCCCGGATGGCGGCGACCAGGCGCGAGGATGGGGCCCCCCTTTTGTGGATGGGGTGAGCACGTACTACCTGGCAGTCAATCGGAACAAGCGCAGCCTGACCTGCAACTTCAAGTCCGCGGAGGGCAGGGAAGTCTTGCGCCGTGTGTGCAGGCGCGCCGATGTGGTGCTAACCAACGAACGTCGTCAGGATGTGCGGCGCCTGTTGGGAATAGACTATGAATCCTTGGCTAGTCACAACCCGCGGGTGGTATACTGTTCGATCACCGGCTTTGGTATGACGGGGCCCGCTGCAGGGCGGAGTGGGTACGATGTCATCGCCCAGGGCATGTCCGGGATGATGCCTCTCACCGGAGAGCAGGGCGACCCGCCCATGCGCTACCCGGCGTCCATCGCGGATCTGGCCACTGCCATGTACGGGGTCTCGTGCGTGCTGGCGGCTCTTCTGGTACAGGAGCGCACGGGCAGAGGGCAGTACATCGACCTGTCGTTACTTGAATCACAGGCTTGGTGGGGTGTGACTCAATGCGTTGCCTACCTGATGAGCGGACGGGAGCCTGGGCGGCTGGGGAATGATCACCCCTTTATTGTGCCGTATGGCGCCTTTAAGGCGAAGGATGGCCACTTTATTATTGGATGTGGGACCGAGCTCTTGTGGGGGCGGCTGTGCCAACTGCTGGGACTTGGTGTAGCCCGCGACGACCCGCGCTTCCGTACGAACCGAGAGCGAGTGCTGCATCGTGAAGAGGTACGGCAGTTGTTGGAAAGCAAGCTACTCGAACGCAGCGCGGCCGAATGGTGCGCGCTGATGGACCAGAACGAGATCCCGGCGGGCCCGATCAATGGCGTGGCAGAGATGCTATCGGACGAGCAGTTGCGAGCCCGAGGCTTTGTGCTCGAATTGCCTCACCCTGCGGTGGGCACGCTGCGTCTCCTGGCAAGCCCACTGCACTTGTCAGAGACACCAGCGACGTACCGGCTCGCTCCGCCGCGCTTGGGAGAGCATACTGAGCAGGTACTGGACGAGCTGGGCTATTCAGCAGCCGAGATTGCGGGTTTGCACGCATCTGGGGCTGTATAGCAGGAGGTGGACAACCGTGGAGAAGGTCAAGGATCTGGTGTGCGGCATGTGGATAGTCCCCGCCGAAGCGGCAGGCAAGTCGGAGTACAAGGGCAAGACCTACTACTTCTGCGCCCCGGGCTGCAAGAGGGAATTCGACAAGGATCCCGACAAGTTCTTGAAGGCGGAAGAGCAGAAGTAGCGAGCGCCGTCTGCTAGGGCTGTGAGGGCATGGCGGGTGTGAACTGCTGGCCCGCCAGTGGCTTCTTGTGGGCGTATTGCGCCGCGATCTGCGGGGCTGCGCCGGTTTGACAGCCTGGGCTGATTGGTGTATCATCGCGCCCACGCCAACTGAATAGCCATGTGGCTCTTATCCAGAGAGGTGGAGGGACCGGCCCTGCGAAACCTCGACAACCAGACAGCGCTGTAGGCGCTGGCATGGTGCCAATTCCGGCAGACCCCAGCGGGTTCTGGAAGATGAGAAGCGTGCAATGACGGACGATGTCTCCTCAACCGGCAAAGCCTCTGTTGAGGAGACTTGTTTTTGCCTTGTGATGACTCTGCCCCAGGAGGAATGACATGACATCTCGAATCTCGACGCTTGCCGTGCACGCGGGCGAGGAAAAGCGAAAGCCCTACGGCGCTGTGACCACGCCCATCGTACGCACGTCCACCTTCACATTTGCTGACAGCGCCGAGATCATGGCCTTCATGCGTCTCAAGGCGTCTGGAGCCTGGCCCGTGCGCGATGAGTACGGCCGCTACAGCAACCCGACCCAGAGCGCGGCTGAGCGCAAACTGGCTGCCCTCGAGGGCGGCCAGGCTGCACTGCTTTTCTCGTCCGGAATGGGTGCAATCACCTGTACTCTGCTTGCCCTGCTGTCGAGTGGAGATCATGTCATTTTCGTCAAGGACTGCTATCACCGCAGTCGTGAGTTCATGACCAAATGCCTGCCACGTTGGGGCATCGAGTGCACGCCTGTGTTGCTGGACGAGCCCGCTGCGCTCGAAGCTGCCGTGCGGCCCAATACGCGGTTGATCCTTACCGAGACACCTACCAACCCCTACCTGCGCGTGGTTGACCTGGGGCGCATATCGAAAATCGCCAGCAAGCATCGAGTCATCACGATGGTGGACAGCACGATGGCGTCGCCAGTCAACCTCAAGCCCCTGGAGTACGGCATCGATCTGGTCATTCATAGCGCCACCAAGTACCTGGGCGGACACAACGATTTGCTCGCAGGCGCGGTGATTGGCCCGCGCTCGCTGCTTCAAGGTGTAGAGCATATGCGTGGGCTGCTGGGAGGAATGAGCAACCCCAATGAGGCCTATCTGCTGTTGCGCGGACTAAAGACCCTCGCGCTGCGTGTCCAGCGGCAGAATGAGAATGGATTGATGGTAGCGCAGTTCCTGGAAGGGCATCCGAGGGTGCTTCGCGTGTACTACCCGGGCCTGGCCAGTCACCCCGACCACGAGGTGGCTGCGCGCCAGATGGCCGGCTTTGGCGGCGTGGTTACGTTCGAGCTGCAAGGCGACTTGGACATGACGGGCCAGTTCATTGACGAACTGCGCATCCCCTACATCGGACCCACATTCGGCGGCGTGGAGAGCATTGTTGAACAGCCGGCGGCGTTGCTCTCTCTTGATCCAAGAGAACGTGAAGCGGCTGGGATCAAGGACAACCTGGTGCGGTATGCGCTGGGAGTGGAGGATGCGGAAGATCTGATCGCCGACCTGGATCAAGCGCTGGCGAAAACGTGGCAGGGGGTTTGACATGATCGTACACAAGTTTGGGGGAACGTCCGTGGGCGATGCGGATTGCTTTGAGAACGTGGCCGAGATACTGGTCCAGCTCGGTTCGAACGGACGGGCGTCTGAACGGGCTGTGACTGCACCAGGCGGTATGGAAGGCAGGGCGGTGGTGGTGTCTGCTATGAGCGGTGTCACGGACCAGCTAGTGGCCGGCGCAAGGGCCGCAGCTGCTGGAATGGACTCGACCTACTGCTCGATCAAGGCTGGCCTGTTGCAGCGGCACTTGGAGGTGATTCAGAAGCTGCTCGGACACAGCCCAGAACGCCTGGAATTGGGAGGGCTTGTTGAAGATCGCCTGCATGATTTGGAGCGGCTGTATCGTAGCATCGCCGTTCTGGGGGAGCTGACCGCGAGGGGCATGGATGCAGTGGCCTCGTTTGGCGAGCCGCTTTCGGCCAGCATTCTGGCAGCCTTGTTGCGCAACAAAGGAGTGCGTTCGCAGGCCGTATCGGCGACCGAACTGATTGTGACGGACAGCCAGCATGGCGGCGCCGCTCCCTTGATGCTCCCAACACGGGAGCGGTTGCGTCTGAGATTGAAGCCGATGCTTGAACAGGGGCTCGTGCCTGTCATCACGGGCTACATCGCGGCCAATGAGCTGGGCGTCACGACCACCCTCGGCCGGGGTGGCAGCGACTATACCGCGGCCATCGTGGGCGCGGGCTTGGATGCTGACGAAGTGTGGATCTGGAGCGACGTGGACGGGATCCTGACAGCGGATCCGAACATTGTTGCACAGGCTCGGACCGTTCCGGAGCTGTCGTATTCCGAGGCGGCTGAGCTGGCCTACTATGGCGCTGACGTCCTACACCCCAAGACGATTCGTCCCCTGGTCGAGGTGGGGATTCCTTTACGCATACTCAATAGCTTCCACCCACAGCATCCGGGCACGTTGATCGTGGCTTCTCCAGGGGCGGAGCGCAAGCGTCAGCCTGCGATCCTCTCCTCAACCGGCCTGAGCATGATTGAGCTTGGGAGCAATGACGATTCATGGTCGCTGCCGCTTGCCGCCCGCGCGCTCCAGCTCCTGAGCGAGGCCGGCGTCGACGTGTTATTGCTCTCACAGGCTTTTTCCGAGCACAGCTTGAACCTGGTCGTGCGTGAACAGAATCAGACTCACTGCCTGCACGTGCTTCAGAAGGAGTTCAACGGCCGCGTCAACGGAGACGCGCGAGCGTCTGCAAGCCATGGCTTTCTCGGGGATGGCCGTGCGAACGGACGCTATCATCTGGGGGTCAAGGAAAAGGTGGCAACAGTGTCCGTGGTCGGCTTCCCTGGTTGGAATGAGCATGGCATCGTTCCGCACGTGTTTGCCGCACTAGGCAAGCACGGCACCCGACTGATTGCCGTTGCACAGGCTGGCACCGAGTATAGCGTGTCCTTTTGCATACCTGAGGAGCAGGTAGCCAGTACCGTGCGCCATTTGCACCGCGAGCTTGGTCTGGAGAAAGAGCTGGCATGATGTACCAGAGGTATGGGCTGACCTCATTGCAGGAGCTACTTGGCGGTTTGCTTGTCTACCGCAACCTACGGCCGCTGGACGCACGACTTCCTGGCTTGGCACATCTGCGCGAGAGGTGTGCTCTGCGTCCTGGCGCCATTCCACGCAAGGCGGAGCCTGGGTTCGCGTGCGTCGTGGCTGAGATGCTGAGCAGTGCACGCTGCTTGGACTCGCCCGGGGCAAGGATTCGGCGCCTGCTTTACCTCGGTGACACGCGCATGAACGATGGGACGGCGTTTGAGAATCTGTGTGTGGCAGGGCAATGGCCGGGATGGGCGTTCATCGGGCAGGATGACCCTGGCCAGAGCGCTCTGGTCAAGGTGGCGGACAGACTGTATGTGGCTAATCGTTGGTCCGCTTTGCCTGAGTTCCTGCAGTTCTTGAAAACCAAGGGCTTCCCGCTGGATGCGGAGACAGCGCTGGTCGTGGACGTGGATAAGACGCTCGTCGGGGCGCGGGGGCGCAATGATGCTGTGATTGACGCGGCCCGAGTGGAGGCCGTGGAGCGGACTGTTGAGCGGCTGCTTGGCCAGCGCTTTGACGCAACGGCTTTCCGGCAGGCCTACAATGAACTGAACCAGCCTGCGTATCATTCATTCACAGAGGATAACCAGGACTACCTGGCCTATGTTTGCCTGGTGCTGGGTTCTGGGCTATTCTCAGCACGGGCGTTGGCCCAAGAGGCGCGAAGTGGGGAAATGCGCTTTGTGGATTGGCTCGCTCGCGTGGAGACGAAGCGAGAGCAATTGGCAGTCCGTGGCTTGCTGGCTGTGCACGACGAGATCCGGGAGCGGATTCGCGAAGGAGATCCGACGCCCTTCAAGGCCTTTCGCCACAACGAGTATTTGTGTACGATTGCCCGCTTCGGTGACGTGGGAGACGCCGCGGTTGAGGAGATTCTGGCTCGGCGTATCTGCATGACCGAAGAGGTTGCTCGGGCAATCGAGGTGGCGCGTGAAGCCGGAGTGTTGGTGTTTGGGCTGTCTGACAAACCTGACGAGGCATCCATGCCCAACGACGATCAAGCGCGCACTGGACTGCTTCCGCTGCACCGACTGATGGCCGTGCGTGTCGGCGAACTGCAATAGCCGTGGCAAAGAGGGACGTGTGATGTACAGTCTGTCCTATCCTACTGCAGAGCACGAGTGTGCCGCCAGAGCAATCGTAGATGCCTTTGCCGGTCTGGATCAGGTTGAGGCTGTGCTGCTGGTTGGCTCCTGCGCGCGCGGTAAGGGCACTGCCGACAGTTGCCTCGACATCACGGTCTTGATCTCGCCAGGGCTTCCCCCTGAAGTGCGGGCCGGACTGGAGTTGCACTGGCGGGACCTGAGCCAGGGCGAGGTCTTTGAGCGCTTGCGAGGCGTGGGCAAGTACTCGCATGTGGATTTGGGCTTCTGCGATGGCCGCTTCTTGCCGCACGACCGTGGCTGGACGGACTGGCCCGACGAGTTTGAAGTGGAGATTGGGAACACCCTGGTTTACAGCGTGCCTCTATGGGATCGTGGCCAGTACCTTACCCACCTGAACGAACGTTGGCTGCCCTACTATGGCGATGGAGTGCGTCGCACGCGCCTGGGACAGACCCTGGTGTACTGCAGGAACAACCTGGAGCATGTGCCCTTGTATGTGGAGCGTGGCCTGTACTTTCAGGCGTTCTACCGCCTGGTGCACGCCTTTCAGGAGTTCATGCAGGCCCTGTTCATCAGCCGTCGCACCTATCCCATCGCGTACGACAAGTGGATTCGTGAACAGGTTGTCGAGACCCTGGCTGAGCCTGGGCTCTACTCTGAGCTGGTTGGGCTCTTCCAGATTGAGCATTTCGAGAGCGCACAGTTGGCGGACAAGGCCAAGTGCCTGGAGGAGCGGCTAGTCCAGTATATCGAGCGCGTGCCCTAGGCTCCAACGCGTCTGGCAACGCGCAAGGATGGTGAGGGCGACCAGGGCTGCTACGGAATGGGAGCAGAAGAAAGGGAGGCTGCCATGGAGCGAATGATCGCAGTGTGCGGACTTATTGCGGCCAGTGTGAAGCTCGCTTGGCAACACAGGCCAATGACGAGGAGGCCAAAGAGCGCATCGCGGCCAAATGGCGCGTCGAATACGGCAACCCGGCTTGCGATGTGGCGTACGTGACCTGCGACGGCTGTCGGGCGTTCGGTGGCCGTCTGGGTGGGCACTGCCTGGAGTGCGAGATCCGTGCCTGTGGAGTGGGGCGAGGCCTGGCGAACTGCGGCTGTTGTGAAGAATTCGAGGCATGCGAGAAGCTAGGCAGCTTTCTCAAGGCGGTACCCTTTGTGCGTGCCACACTGGACGAGATTCGCGCCAGCAGACAGAATACGCAGTGAACGTGCGTTGAGGTCGAGGCCGGGTCCCACCCGCCCCCACTCCTGGATTTGACAGAGGTGGCATATCTCGACAGGCCTGCCTCTACCACCCACAGCAGGAGCAGGACATGCCTGAGCTGCCGGAGATCGCCTCGCGAGCGGCGGAGATGAAGGCCGAACTGGTTGGCAGGACCATCGCGGACGTCGAGGTGCTTCAGCCCAAGTGCATCAACCTTCGCGTCGACGAGTTCGTTCCGGCGCTCCGCGGCGCTAGGATCCTGGACGTGACACACCGCGGCAAGTGGCTCTTTGTGCGTACGACACAGGGCTGGCTCCTCCTGAACCTGGGCATGGGTGGGGAGGTACTGCTTGTCACCCGGGAGAGTCTGCCCGAGAAGCGTCGCCTGGTGCTACACTTCACGGACGGGGCTGCCTTGTCGATCAACTTCTGGTGGTTCGGCTATGCGCACTATGTGCCTGCGGATGGCCTCGCGGGCCACGCGATGACGGCGAGGCTGGGGCCCAATGCCCTGGATGTCACATTGGATGACCTGCGCGCTCTGGTGAGCGGGAAGCGCAGACGGGTGAAGGCCTTCCTGCTGGACCAAAGCCAAATCGCAGGCATTGGGAACGCATACGTACACGATATCCTGTTTCTGGCACGTCTGCACCCGCTTCAGATGCTGAGCAGTCTGAGCAAACCTGATGTGGAGGCGCTGTGGAAGGGCATTCGCGCCGGCCTGCAACCAAGCATTGATAGGCGAGGCGCATTCTACGAAGTGGATTTGTATGGGCGCAAAGGCGGCTTCAATATGGAGCACATCCTGGTGGGTTACAGGGAAGGCCAGGCGTGCCCGCAATGCGGAGCGCTGATTGTGAAGATCAAGACAGGCAGTACCAGCAGTTTCATCTGTCCACACTGTCAGAGGCTTCGTGACTGACCGCCTGTATCACTGGTACCCCAAGGGCCCTCCAAGGCACCTGGCCGTTGCCAGTCAGATGGTCAGGAAGCCGCTCCAGGCTTCCTGTGCAACAC
>CAYZKS010000091.1:0-12497 GCA_964478725.1 uncultured Anaerolineales bacterium | reverse complement strand
CGCCCGATTTCCGCAGGGAGTGGGATCCCCTCTGATGCTGTGTGACGGTTGTCTCTTGACAAATCCGCGCATTCGTGCTATACTAGCACATAGTGTAGGGGGGTATGGTAATCGCAACGATGGATGCAGGCAGACCGCTGACCTTGAGCGTCCCCAAAGCACAGCTACGGGCGCTGCCTCGTGTGGACGTGAATCTGTGCCGCTCATGCCTTAGGTGTCTGGCTCGCCACGTCTGCAGGAGCAAGGCTTTGCTGCAGATCGACGCGGGTGAGGCGCCAGTTGTGGACGTGAGTCGCTGCTATGGCTGTGCTGCGTGTGTGTTGGCTTGCCCTACAGGTGCACTCAGACTGAGTCAAAGCTAAGAAGCAAATCACAAGGAGAATCACGAATGAACAAAGAGCTGCTGCATGTCACTGACGCCACCTTTCAGAAGGAAGTGCTCGAGTCCAATTTGCCCGTTCTGCTGGATTTCTGGGCGCCCTGGTGTGGACCATGCCGGATGGTTGGCCCGATCGTGGAGGAGCTGGCCAAGGACTATGATGGTCGTGCGGTTATGGCCAAGATGAATACCGATGAGAACGCCGCAACTCCCGCCAATTTCGGCATCATGGGCATCCCTACGCTCATCCTGTTCAAAGACGGGAAAGAAGTGGAGCGTATTGTTGGTGCACGACCGAAGAAGGTTCTGGCAGACATGCTCGAGGCCGCCCTCAATCCCGTTGCCAAAAACTGAGCCTTGGCTCTTGCTGTGCCGATGAGGTAAGGATATGCCGATCTACGAGTACCAGTGCGAAAAATGCGGCGAGAGGTTCGAGAAGTTGGTGCGATTCGATGCGTTGTCACCACAGGTCAAGTGCCCGCGCTGTGGTAGCAGCCGAGTGCACAAAGCTGTATCGCTGTGTGGCATGGGCAAACCTGGTCCTGCCAGCGATAGCTCGTGTGCACCAACCGGTGGCTGAGGCATCCGCAGATGAAGGCCGTGTGCCTTCGAGGGGGTTGCGGTGACGCAGAACGAAGCTTCGAATGAAGCCCGACAGGATTTGATACTGCGCCTGAGGCGTATCGAGGGTCAGGCGCGTGGTGTGCAGCGCATGCTGGAGGAGGGGCGCGACTGCGCCGACATTGTGAGCCAACTCGCTTCCATGCGAGCTGCGATTTATAGCGCAGGTGTGTTCCTTCTGAAACACCACGCCAAGGAGTGTGCCGCCAAAGAGCACGCCGACGGCGCCGATAGGCCGATCGAGGAATTGATTGACCTGATGCTCAGGGTGTCCTGAGCGGTTTCTGCTTGGCTTGGTCGAACCCGGTCTCCTCTGCAGAGGAGACCGGGTTTTGTCTTGCAGGGCATCCGCCGGGCGTGCCGTGCGCTTCTTGCCTCGATCTAGCTAGTGTGCCTCTGCCAGTAGTGCCTGCAGAATGACGACTGCAGCGCGCTTGTCCAGCGGCTGATTGTTGTTGCCGCACTTGGGGGACTGGATGCAGCTAGGACAACCGTCGTCGCACGGGCATTCGCGGATTGCGGCCAAAGTCGCTTCCCACAGCTCTCGGATCTGCTCAAAGCCTTTCTCGGAGATGCCAATCCCACCAGGCAGGGCATCGTAGATGAAGACCTGTGCCCGCAGCGTGTCGGGGTGGCAGCACGTGGACAGCCCTCCGATATCGTTGCGATCGCACATGGCGAACAGCGGCAAGATGGCAATGGCTGCATGCTCAACCGCATGCAGGCCACCCGCCAGATCCAAGCCGCGCGCTTCGAGGTCTTTGGCTATCTCCGCTGGTATGTCGAACCACAGCCCAACGGTATTGAAGGATTGCGCAGGCAGGTCCAAAGGCTCCTCGGACAGTACGGTATCGCTGAACTGCTGCAGCCGTCGGAAGGCGATTACCTGTTCGGTCACGCTGAGCTCGCCCAGGCAGACTGTAGAGAGCCCGACACGCTTCTCCTGAGCAAGCCTGCGGCCCGTGATACGCACGTCATTGGCCTCGCGAGGTTCTGTGTAATAATCCGCTTCCACAGGCCTGGCATAGGCTATGCCCGTGTCGAGGTCAAGGCGCGTGATCAGGTATGTCTCGCCTTGGTGCAGGTAGATGGCGCCCGGGTAGATCCTGGAGAGCGCGGCCGTCTCCTCCATCTCCTCCAACGTGCAGTAGTTCTGTGACTCATCGAGGATGGCAAACTTGTTCGCCGAGACCGAACGCAGGTTGACTTGTTCGGCTGGGTAGCCCACCCCGGTGAAGAACCAGCGCTCATTGCGATACTCGAGGCGATAGCTGCGCTCCAACTGCACCATGGCATCCACAAAGCCCGGTCCGAAGAGCGATTCGTCCTCGTTGGTGAGGGGTTTCTCATAGGCAGCGCATGGCAGGTGTTTGACCAGAATGTGCACGTTGTCGGGCGCAATCAGAGCGCTCTCGGGGCTGCGCCCGAACAGAGCCTCCGGGTGATGCATGAAGTACTGGTCAAGCGGATTGCTCAGGCCGATCAGCACATTAAAGGCCTCGCGTACGCCCCTGCCAGCGCGCCCGGCCTGCTGCCAGGTGCTGGCAATGGTGCCTGGGTAGCCTACCATCACTGTGGCATCGAGATGGCCTACGTCCACGCCCAATTCCAATGCGTTGGTGGCGGTCACGCCAACCAAACGCCCGGAGAAGAGCCCTTGTTCGATCTCGCGCCGCAGCTCCGGGCGGTAGCCGGCGCGATAAGAGCGGATCAGAGGCAGCAATTCGGGCGCTTCCCGAGAAAGGATGTCCCGAGCGTAGAGCAGGATCAGCTCCGCCACCTTGCGTGCCTTGGCGAAGGTGATGTTGCGAATGCCATGCTGCACCATCTCGACAAAGAGCTGTGTGGCTTCGCTGTTGGCACTGCGTCGCGCGGCGTGTGCGGCGTCTACAAATGGCGGATTCCACAGCAGGAACTCGCGTGCAGCCTGAGGGGAACCATCTTGGTCGATGACGATTGCCGGTTGGCTGCTCAGCCGTGCAGCGTGTTCTTTGGGATTGGCGATGGTAGCCGAACAGAGGATGAAACGTGGCTCAGCCCCGTAAAAGCGGCACAGACGCAGCAATCGGCGCAGGACGCAAGCCACCTGCGAGCCAAACACGCCGCGGTAGACGTGGGCCTCGTCAATGACAACGTACTGCAGGTGGGCGAGAAACTCCGACCACAGAGTATGATTGGGTAGAATGCCCAGGTGCAGCATGTCCGGGTTGGTAAGCAGGATCGATGCAGATCGCCGGAGCCGCGTTCGCGCCGCCCGCGCTGTGTCGCCATCGTATGTCCCGAAGCGCAGCCCGTGCAAGCCATGCTCGGTCAGCTCCTGGAGCGAACGCAGCTGGTCCTGAGCCAGCGCCTTGGTTGGGAAAAGGTACAGTGCGCGCGAGCGCGCGTCGGCCAGCAGGGATTCGAGCACGGGGATGTTGTACACGAGGGTCTTGCCACTGGCCGTGGATGTGGCCACAATGACGTCCTGCCCCTCCCGGACTGCGTTGACCGCCTGCGCTTGATGCAAGTAAAGCTGCTCAGTGCCCATCTGGCGCAGCGCCTGCTGCAACGCGGACGGCAATGGCCGTTGCAGGTGGCCATAGCGGGCAGCTCGACCAGGAATATGCTCCACATGTACGATCTGCGGACGGTATTCGCGCTTGCTGCGCAGATGTTCGACAAACTTGCTCAGGATTCGATGCTCCTAAAACTGGAGTCTCAGCGAGACGATCTGGTTGCCTCTCACTTCGAACTCGATCGCGTCGGCCGCATCGGGCCTTATTGGAGCCTGGCCCTGCTCGGCCAGGGTTACCAGCGATGCACGGCGGATTGGCCGGCATGCGCTGAGGCGAGCTAGACTCGGCTGTGGCGTGATGTTGTACACACGCACGATCAGTCCATCAGCATCCTCTGCGGCTTTGATGGCACTCAGTACCAGCCCACGCCCTTCGAGTCGTATCAGGCTGGCACTTGTGGGCAGTATCCCATCGTGCGACTGGCTGCCAATGGCGCGCATGGGCGAGTGGAAAGCGTGGGCATGCGTATAGCTATCCTGCCATGAGCCCGCGTGCGGTACTAACGAATAGTGCAAGCTGCCCCGGCCGAGGCACTGCGCCTCCGGGGTTTCCAAGGCCGGTCCTGCGTGTCCCTCACGACAAGGGAAATCGTCGCGAGAGAGCCAACCCACGCAACGCAACAGCGTCAGGGCGATGCTTGCAGTGCCATCAGCCTCCCTTATGACCTCATACTCCGGCAAACCACGGTTGGCGACCAACAAACCTGCGTGGCCATCGCTCACGTCCACAAAGGTCTGCTGCGGATGGGTAGCGACGGGCTGCTCTGCCCAGCCGGCGGTGTCGGAAGGCATGCCCAATGGCCGCCTCACCACATCGAACGCGCTCTCCGCTGAGGAACAGTCTGCCTGGCGCTGGGTGGGAAAAAGCACGCGAAGGCGGTGATCACGGGCCAAGTTGTCCACGTCCGTGCAGATGTCCACGCGCGGTATGCCTGGGCTGAGGCTGATGCGGCTGGTGATAGGACACTGCAACGTTTCCCCGTTCCGTCCGCTGCGGTCTGGGGTCAGCGCTTTGGGTATGGCATAGACCTGCTCGATCTCTATGGTCCAGCGTGCAGGCCCTTGCTCAATCCACCTGATGTGTGGTTGGTTGACGGGTGCGCTGATTAGCAGGTCATTCTCGGGTGGGCAGTAGTTGTATTCGTCGCCTCGATCGCCGCCGTCAACGAAGCGATGCAGACCTACGTAGGTGGCAGCCGATGGCTTGTGGGTAACGCTAAACGTGCCGTCCCTCGGAGTAACCTCCACGGCCAGGAACTCGTTCTCCATGCGCCAGGCCAAGGCGGGTTGATTCGTCTGTGCCTCAGCGCCGGTGCCAACTACAGGCAAGGCTGCCGGAATGGCCCGGTTCTGGTCTTCGGCCAGGAAGTAGGTCTTGTAGCCACACCCTGGAATACCCTGAGCGACGAAGCTGAACTCGATGCTGGTTGCCTGGTGGGCTCTCACTTGAAAGACCTGCACGCTCTCGTCCGCGAGCAGGGCTTCGATCTGCTGTTGGGCGCTGGCGACCACTTGTGGATCGGTGCGCCCGCCTGTCACCAGAGTGACATCCAGGCGCGCCAGGGCTGGACCGGCGTTCGCATCCGGCCCCTGCACATGAATCTCCTGTACGGACAGGCTCAGACCGGCGACCATCTCGACCATGGCAGCCAAGCCCAGCACCTGGTTGCGCCCAAGCTGCAGGCTGGCGAACTCGGACGATCTCCGCGATAGAACCTGGTGGGGAATAGCCTGACCCTCGGCATCCAACAGCTTGAATTGCTCCAGGCTACCTGGGACCTGCACGCCTGCCTCCACGATATCCGTGCGCTCCGTGGCCAGCGGGTTGAACACGGTCACAGGGATGTACGGAAGAGCGACCCGCGCGGAGTGGGTTTGGATCTGCTCCGCCAGGGCATGCAAGCTCCGTAGCGCGACTTCTTCACCGATTTGTTCGGCCCAGTCAAAGCGTGTCACCATCTCGCGATGAGTCTGGTCCACGCTGCACCCGCAAATGGAGTCATGAGGCTGGTTCTGCAGCAGGTACTTCCACGCTTGCCAGACGAGAGCAAAGGCAGACTCTGGGGTACCGAGGGAGCCCCTGGCGCCTGTCAGGATGCACGCCAGAGCAGCGAATGGCTCGGTCCACTTCTCAAGTAGATTCTGAATTCGGTCGTTGCGCTGCTTGATCCACGTGCGCGTTGACAGCACACCAGGCAGGAGATGTCGCCGCTGCGGCGAACGCAACTCACCCCGGATGGTCTGTAGCTTGCCCTGAGCCCGATCCAGCCCGGCAGTCGCAGAAAGCCCGAGGCTACGTTTGACGGCGTCGATGTACATCGGCAGCGTGCCATGCACCAGCTGCATGTCAGGCAGGTGCTGGCAAGCGGCCCGCATGAGGTGCGGCAGCTCAGCCTGTGGCTCCATGTGGTCCGTGCCGTTCATGAGCAGCAAGTGCTCTGTGGCCGCGTGGGGTTCCAGGCTCGCGCAGAGTCGCCTGACCTCGTGAACAAAGGCCGTCTCGTCGTTGGTCGGCAGCCGCGCGGCATTATCGTAGGAATCGCGCAAGTTGCACAGCAGCACTGTGCTGCCATCGGGCGATTCCCACAGCAGCTCGGTGGACCGGTCGCCAACTCCGCGGGCCAGAACTGTGTTGTCGATCCCGAAGCCGCGCAGAATCTGCGGCATCTGCGAGATGTGCCCAAACGGGTCGGGAATGTAGCCTACTGCCATCTTGGCCCCGAATCGCTTTGATTCGCGTTCACCCACAAGCAGGTTCCGCACCAAAGCCTCACCGCTGACCAAGGCCTCGTCTGCGAGCACATACCAGGGTCCGATCAGCAGGCGCCCTTCCTCCACATGCCGGCGCAGCTCCTCTTCGCGCTCGGGGCGGATTTCCAGATAGTCATCCAGGACGATGGTCTGACCATCCAGGGTGAAGTAGCGGTAAGCGGGATCGCGGGCGAGGATGGCGAGCAGGCTGTCCAGCAGGTGCACCAGGCGCAACCGAAAACGTTGGAAAGGCTCATACCATTCGCGATCCCAGTGCGTGTGCGAGATGATCATGCAGGTCTTGGCCACGAGCCCTCCTGGCACTGGTCCTAGCCCTTGTCGTACATGGCGTCAGCTATTCTAGCTTTGAACGTGTTTGTGGACAAATGCAGCTTGGCTGTGCCCGACCGGGCCCTCGTCTGCGAAATGTCCAAATTCTATCACCGAAAAATCGAGAGAAGCGGCACCAGCCATGGTATGATAAGGCGTCCGCGGGTCGCTCCTGCAACTTGTCGCGCGTGACGAGAGGGCATCGTCAGGCCGGCACGTAGACTGTGAGCCTCGATGTGCAGTCGCTGCTCACGGACGGAAAGGACGTGAAGCGTTTTGAAGGTACTCCAATGCGCCGGAAAGAACTACCGCATTACGCGGCAGCGGCAAGCGGTGCTGGATGCGCTGCAGATGCCTGGCTCCGTGCCTGACGCAGGCTGGGTGCTGGAGCAAGTGCGTAAGGACATGCCCAACATCAGTCTTGGCACTGTCCATCGCACCATGAATCTGCTACGCCAGGCGGGCCTGCTTTCGCGGATGAGGTCTTCAGTTGCGATGCAACATGCCGACCGGCGTATCAGCGTGGATTGTCATGCGACCTGCATTCGTTGTGGAAGCAGTGTTGATGTCAAGATAGATGCCCACGAGGACCTCTCCAACCTGACCGCGACTGCCACGGGCTTTCGCATAACGGGTCATCGTCTCGACTTCTATGGCCTTTGCCCAGAGTGCATCCGGCGAGAATCGCAGGGATGGTCTGGGAGAACGGATTCCGATAGCGACATCGATGATCAAGAACCCTAGGGGGCCGATGGCGACCAGACCGGCGTGGAAGAGTGCGCTATGATTGTGGCCAACTCTGCCGCAAGGAGGAACGATATGCACCAGTGGGAGTGCATAATCTGTGGCTACATCTACGATCCGGCACAGGGAGATCCTGAGCACGGGGTCGCGCCAGGTACGCCCTTTGAGGATCTGCCGGCTGACTGGATGTGCCCCGACTGCGGGGCTGAGAAAGAGATGTTTGAGAAGAAGGCCTAGCTAGGCCAGTAGGTCAGACCCCCGTTTTCTTCAAGAAGACGGGGGTCTTTTCTGTGTGGGTATGGGCTATTCGGTGAGGCCGCGAACCGTGACTGCGTCCAGTCGCAGGATGAGTTGCACCAGCAACTCCAGGGCATGGTCATGGTCATCGCGGCGCACAATGCCGGCGTGGCTGTGGATGTGTCGTGTGGCCACACCCAGGACCACAGTGGGCACGCCCTCGTTATGCATGTGGATCATGGATCCGTCGGTAGCTCCTCCGCGCATAGTGGAGAACTGCAACGGTATCTTGTGCTCCTCCGCTACTGAGATCACCAGGTCGCGCAAACGCAGGTTGGGAATCATGCGGGCATCGTACAACAGCAGGCTCGGTCCTTTGCCAAGCTTGATGGCGGACTCTTCGGGCTTGATGCCTGGCACATCGCCTGCGATATCCACTTCCAGTATGATCGCCACGTCGGGATTGATGCCATGCACGCTGGTCTTGGCGCCGCGGCATCCAACTTCCTCTTGCACCGTGCCGACACCATAGACCGTATTGGGATGCGGCAAGTCCTTTAGCCGCTGCAATGCCTCGATGAACAGGATGCAGCCCATGCGGTCGTCCCAGGCCTTGGCCATGTAGGTCTTGCCTGGAGCCAGGATGGTGAAAGGGCTCACGGGTATGATGGGATCGCCCAAGCGTACACCGCAGGCCTTGACTTCCTCTGCGCTGGTGGCCCCGATGTCGATGTACATGTCCTTCTTCTCGACCAGCTTCTTGGCCTCTTCCGGCTCCAGCAGGTGAGGCGGCTTGGCACCGAGGAGACCTGGGACATCGCCTCTGGCCGTTTTCACGACCACACGCTGGGCCAGCATGACCTGATTCCACCATCCCCCCAGCGGGACGAAGCGAATGAACCCATCGTCCGTGATCAGGCTGACCATGAAGCCAACCTCATCCATGTGACCAGCCAGCATCACGCGCGGCGTCTCAGCCGTACCGCGCTGCGCAGCGATGATGCTGCCAAGCTTGTCCTGTTCGATGCTAGCTACCGGTTCGACGTAGCGACGGATAACTGCCCGCACTTCGTGCTCGTAACCAGGCACTCCTGGCACCTCTGTCAGTTCCTGGAAAAGCTTCTCTGTTGAATCCATACTTCTCCTTCCGATTTCGATAGTGAACGCTTCTATGACAACGGGCGCGGGAACAAGGCAGTGATGGCCAAGATCGCGGTCAGCAAGATGAGCGCTGCCACGATTGCCCAGGCCATCATGTTGTAGATGCGCCCGTTCGCGTATTTGCCCATGAGGGCTCTGTCGTTAACGAGCTGCAACATCCTGCATCATTGTCCACATTGGTGGTAGTGATGCCAGGGCCAATCACAGCCAGCAGAAGCAGGAGACGGGCCCGCAATTGCTTCAGTCGTTGCCCCAAGGTCAATGTCGCACTCCGTAGGCGGGCTGGGCGATCTGACACTTATCGATCTATGATAGCCCGCAACTGCCGATGCTGCAAACAAAAAGCAACCCCTGCATCTCGCAGGGGTTGCACCAATACAAGGGACTGTGGATTCAGAAGCTGCGATCCGGCTCTAGAGACTGATTGGGCTGCTCAACAGCCCCAACAGGAGCTTCACTGTGTTCTGCACGTCGTCCAGGTCCACCATTTCTGATGGAGTATGCGTGTAGCGCGAAGGGATGGAAAGCACACCGGTCGCGACGCCCGCTCGCGAGGTCTGGATGCTCATCGCGTCAGTGCTGCCCCTCTCCAACACCTCGAACTGGTAAGGAATGCCCAGACCTTGTGCCGTGCTCACCATCCAGTTCTTGACGCCGGGGTGGGCTAACATGCCGCGGTCCTTGACCTTGATCGCCGGTCCCGCACCCAGGGCGACCGCCATCGGCCATGCCTCTGGGGTATCACCCGTGAGTGTGACGTCGAGCGCGATGGCCACGTCGGGTTCAACGCCAAAGGCCGATGTCATTGCGCCGCGACACCCGACCTCTTCCTGCACCGTGAACACGGCGAAGACATCGTGAGGGCTGGACTCCAGCTCCAGAATGGCTTGCAGCAAAACAGCGCAGCCGATGCGGTCGTCCATGGCCTTGGCGACAAGCCGCTGGCCCATGTCGACAAAGGGACGGCAGAAGGCTGCCACATCACCAACCTTCCTGTTCAGGTGCTGCTTGTCCGGTGCCCCCACGTCAATGTACATCTTGTCGATGATGGGAAACTCATTGGGTGACGGCGGATGCTCCCGGCCAATCACTCCCACTGCACCATCGGCAAAAACCACGCGGCTCCCCATCAGTGCTATGGGATTCACACCGCCAACTGCGGCGAAGCGCATGAAGCCCTTGTCATCGATGTGGCTGACGATTACGCCGATCTCGTCCATATGTGCTGCCAGCATGATTCTGTGGGCCTCGACGCCAGCTTTGGGGTGCCCTCTCTTGAATGCAATCAGGCTTCCCATAGGGTCGACGCGCATCTCATCCACGTGCCCCTGGAGTCGCGCCTGGAGCAAATTACGCACCTTGTCTTCGTGGCCCGAGGGCCCAAATGCTTCGGTCAGCTCCCTAATCAGTTCCTTCACCAGTCATGCCTCCTGTTTCGTACGCTCGTCACCCGATCGTCCTTCTTGAAGGGCGACAGGCGATGTCTAGCGGTTCAAGTCCAGCCCCTGGATCCGCGCCAGGGTCGCACGCATCAAACGCAGGGTATTGTCTAGGTCGTCGCCGCTCAGCACGCACGCAGGGGAATGGATGTAGCGTGACGGCACAGACACCACGGCAGAGGGCACTCCTTCCCGCGTGAGATGGATGGCTCCGGCGTCTGTGCTTCCCATGCCGGGCTGCTTGAACTGGTGGGGGATGCCTTCCTTTTGTGCGGTGTCGACCAGAAGGTCCACCAGCCGAGGGTCTGCGACGACCGAGCGATCCATGACAGTCAGCGCGGGTCCCCCTCCCAGAGTTGTGGTGGGGCTGACATCACGCTTCTTGGGCAGGTCGTCACAGATGGTGCCTTCGAGGACAAAGGCGATCTCGGGCGCAATGGAGTAGGCGGCTACCTGAGCGCCTCGCAACCCGACTTCTTCCTGCACGGTAAAGGCTGCATACAGGTCAAAAGGATAGCTCTCCTTGAGCAGCTCAATCAACACAGCGCAGCCGGCTCGGTCATCAAAGGCTTTGCCCTTCACGGCGCGCCATGGGCCGCCCAATTCGGCGAATGGGACATCAAAGGCCGCGTAATCACCCAGCTTGACCAGACGCTCCGCCTCGTCTTTGCTGGAAGCACCAATGTCGATGCTCATCTCCTGGACGCGCATCACTTGATTGCGCTGCTTTTCCTCGAGGAGGTGAATGGGTTTGACTCCGATCACGCCGGGCACCTTGTTGTCGCCTATAAGCACTCGCTTGGACAACAGGACGCGCTCGTCAATGCCACCCACCGGCCGGAAGCGCAGCGAGCCTTCGCGTTCCAAGAATACCACCATCAAGCCCACTTCGTCCATGTGCGCAGCGACCATTACTTTGGCTGGCGTGCCAGTGCGTTTGGCGCGGCGCGACACCGATGCGCTGCCTTTCTTCAAAGCGATCAAGTTGCCCAATGCATCCACATGGTGCTCGTCTACCAGGTCCTTGATCGCGGCCAGGATGAGCTCACGAACAGCGCCCTCGTGACCGGAAACGCCCAGTGCTTCTGATAACTCTCTTAACAGCAACTGCATCCTCCTACGCGAGTAGTGGTCGGGGGGTCACGATGGCTCTGCACGAAGGCCGAGTTCCTGGGCGAATGCCTCGTCCAGGCCGGCAATCAAGTGGGCCAGCAAACGCCCAGTGCGCTCCAGGTCTTTCAGAGAGAGGGTTTCCACTGTGGTATGCATGTAGCGCAGCGGAATTGAGATGAGTGCGGTGGGTAGCCCTTCTCTGGTGACCTGCATTGCCCAGGCATCGGTTCCGCTGCGGCCAGGGATCGGGTCGGTCTGGTAAGGAATCTCGTTGGCCTTGGCCGTCTGCGCCAGGCGCGAGTACATGAGGGGGTGGATGTTGGACCCCAGTCCGAGCATGGGCCCACCTCCGATGGGCAGCGTATCCACTTCGGATACCCCCAGCATGTTGCCGTGTCCCACGTCGATGGCGATGCCGATGTCGGGCGCGATACCATAGGTGCTGGTGAGAGCGCCCTTTAGCCCGACCTCCTCCTGAACTGTGGCGACTGCGTAGACGTCCCAGGCGTGTTTCATCGTAGAGAGATGTTGTAGACAACTAGCGATGCAGACCACTGCCGCCCGATCATCGAAAGCCTTGCCAGAAACCAGGTCGTTGGATAGCTCGAAGAACTTGCCCTGCAGGGTGACCACGTCGCCGACGCGAACCAGCTTCTCCAACTCGCCGGCGGACAGGCCGACATCTATGAAGAGCTTGTCGAGTGGCACGGTCTGTTCTCTGTCTTCTGCGCTGAGCACGTGTGGAGGGCGCGTGCCGATGATCCCGGGCAGGTCTTGGCGCCCGTGTACCACAACCTCCTGGCCCAGCAAAACACGCAGGTCGAAGCCCCCCACAGTAGCAAAGCGCAGGAAGCCCTTTTCCAGCTTGGTTACCAGCAGGCCGATTTCATCCATGTGCCCGGCAAGCATGATGCTGCGCCGTGGAGTCTCTGGGTTGCGTTCCCCGCGCGCGAGCGCAATCAGGCTGCCCATCGCGTCCGTACGTACTTCGCTGGCGTACTGGGCGAACTCGGCACGGATCAAATCGCGCACAGGCGCCTCGTAGCCTGAGATTCCGCTTGCCTGGGAGAGACGCAACAAGAAATCCTTAATCTGCACGCAGTTGCCTCCTGATGAACTTGATCGGTGCTCGATTATAGTCCCGGTGACAGGGATGTCAAGAGAA
>CAYZKS010000090.1:0-12633 GCA_964478725.1 uncultured Anaerolineales bacterium | reverse complement strand
CTGCGTCTACTTGATGGCGTAGGTGACCTCGACGCTCATGGTTACCTGCAACTCGCCCGCTTCAATCGGCGTTCCAACACCCAAGCCCTCCGCAGCCACCTTCCCATACAGGGGGCCTGTGCCACTCACAGCTTCGCTGACCTGCTGCACTTCAGCCAGGCCGACGCCCGTCAACCGGGCAAGACTCTCTGCACGAGCCCTGGCATCAGCGATGGCCTTCTCACGCGCTTCAGCCTCAAGCTTGGTAGTATCCGATACCTCAAAGCTTACGCCATAGATGTTATTTGCTCCGGCGCTCACGGCCTGATCGAGAACATCACCTAGGCTGGCCAGGTCGCGCACGGTTACACTGACCATATTGTTGACACGGTAGATGATCGCCTGGTCGGAAGGCTCAGCGGCCCCGGCCTTGGGAGGGGTAGACTCAGTGCGCTCGGTATAGATGCTAAAGTTGCTAGTCTGCAGATCCTGGTCAGACACACCCATCGACTTGATCTTGGCGAGCAGTGTCGCCATCTGTTGGCGATTCGCCTCCATGGCCTCCTGTGCTGACTGGCCAGTGCTCTCCACGCCGATGTTTATGTGTGCCACATCAGGCGCTCCGCCGGCTTTGCCCTGACCGACCACAGTGATGGTACGGTTGGCCTGCATCGAAGCGGTTGGAGCTGTAGGAACCAGATTCCGGCCAGCGTCGCACGCGCTCACGAGTAGAGCAGCGGCTAGTAACAGCGCCATTACCAGCCCAATTCGTCGGTTTTGCATCGTTCTCTCCTCCTACACAGTCGTGTGTTGTACAGGGGTTAGACGCTGAGATCGCTGCAGGTGTTCCACGAGCGTCGCCGTGCCGTCCGACGAGCCTGTCCGGCGGCTTGGCGTTGCGTCTGTCGCCGGGTACAATCAAGCGACTTGTTCGACGGGACGACGCTATGAACTCAGGCGCGAGCCTATCCGGCCAGAGCAAAACCACAACGGCGCGAACCAGCTTCCCAGGCACCATCACGGATCAGGTCCTCGTGTGGGTGGTCACAGCGGGAATTGTCATCTTGCTGTGCCTGGTCGGGTGCTCGTCAAACCAGGCACCTGCGGCCAGGTCATATCCAACTACGGCCGCGGCCTCACAGACGGCTGCACTTGCCGTGTCGCATGCCACGGCAACTGCGTTGCCCGCCACGGCCACTCCACGGCCAACCGCTTCTCCAAGTCCTTTCGTGGCGCCCACGCCCACAGCATCTCCCAAGGACGAGAGGGACGCCTTCAGCGTTTTCGACTTCCCCTGGGCAGACCCTTCGCAGCAGGTTTTCCCACGTACGGCAGGCGGTGGGAAAGCCAAAGTAGTGAACTCGGTTTTCTTCGAAGGCCCCCACTTCTTCGGCTTTGATTTCCAGACCACCAGTGGTTGGTACCACGTGTCAGGCGGAGATCACTGGGCAACCTTGGACGGCCGCCGCATCAGTCCCACCCTGCTCTCTGCATTGCAGCCACGGGATGGCGACAGCATGCTTGTCTACGGCACAGCCGACGGTCAGTTTGTCGAAGCTTCCCTTGTTGGCTACGCCGACGGAACGGTGTGGTACTATCGCAGCCTGTTGAGCGCCGCTGAGCTGCTTTCTGGCAAGCTGCCAGCCGCGTACGATGGTCTGCAGGTTTGGGTGCGAGGGAGGCTGGCCGACGAGGGTGAACAGCCAGACTGGTACAGGTTGCCGCCAGGCGCCACGCTGGGCGCCAAGCGCGCCGGCCAAGAGGCTCTTCTGGGTGGCAAGCTGCAGTACATCCACGGCAAGGCCCGCTTGGACGTGACGCAGGGCATCTACGTTCTGGACCAGGGAAAGTACGTCAAGGTCCTGGCAAGCGCCCAGCCAGAGCCGCGCTTCATCCAGCAACAGGGCATCATCCTGGCTATCGAGGCGTCAGGGCGTTCGATATCCTTGCAGTGCACCGACGGCGAGGTGCTGCAGGTCATCTTCACTGACGAGATGCGCGTCGAGTTCGCTGATGGCAGTCCAGCCGGCCCGAGTGAGCTCCTCCCAGGTCGTCTGGTCCTGGTGACAGGCAAGGCCGTCACTAGCGGGCAAGCGAACGTCAGCCGCATCGGCATCATCAGCGCTGTGCCTCGCGGGAGGGCACAAGCCGCCTATCTGGCTGGACCCAATCGTGACCTCTGGAGCATCCAACTCGACATGGGCGAGAGGGGCCGTATTCGTCGGCAAATCACACGGCTCGATGCGCCAGAGGCAGGCTTGGCGGACGCCGTGTTCTCACCCGACGGGAGCAGCTTCGTGTTCACGCGCGCCAACGACGCTGGATCGGTGCTGGTGTTGGGTGACGTGGCTTCTGGCGAGCTGCGCGAGCTGCTGACAGACGATCAATGGCAGGAGCGCGATCCGAATTGGTCGCCCGAGGGAGGCCGCATCGTCTTCTGCCGCGATCGCGTGGATGGGCAGGAGCGGCTGGACGCCGGCCTCTGGACGCTGAACCTCAATCTGGGGACTCCCCAGCGCCTTGGAGGGGAGTCGCCCGCAGGTTGGCTGAACGTTGGGCCGCGCTGGTCCCCCGATGGTACTTGTATTGCCTATGCACAGGTGACCGCTGGCAGCGCACAACCCGGCAATCTGTTCGTATTGACGCTGCCATCGGACAGGCGACAGGTGCTCGAACACGTCTTTGAATGGCGCTGGTCCGCAGACTCTACTCAACTGGTCTGCACGCGCCAGGCACCCGACGAGAGTCGCGCCAGACTCTGGGTGGTCCAAAAAGATGGGACATCTCCAACCTGGCTGTCGCCCACAAGGGGCATCGACGATCGCCAAGGTCGCGTGTCACCCGATGGCAGTGCAATAGCCTTCCTCACTCGCCCGGAGGGCAGCAAGACTCCGGGCAGCCTGGGAATCATGCAGTCCGACGGCACACGCAGGGTGCAGGTAGAAGGTCGGCCCCTGGCCAGCCGCCTGGCCTGGGCGCCGGACAGCCAGTCCGTGATCTTCCTGGCTGTCAATCAAGATGGAGAGAGCGAGGGCCTCTGGACAGTGACGCGCAGTGGATTCGGGCTGCGAGCTCTGGTTGTCGAGATCTTCGCGTTCGTGGGAACGTACAGAGAAGCAGACTGAGCTCCGAGGCAGTGCCAGCGCCGGCGCTCAGCCTACCTGTGAAGGCCTCCTAGTACTGACAGTGCCTGCTTTTGTCAGCCTGGCGTCTACGCTTGCGCTCCTCTTGGCGCAGCCGGCCTTCCTCCATGCGACGCTGCTCCTCCGGGGTCTCAGCCACAAGCGCAGGTACCTCTACCGGCTGCAAGTTTTCATCCAAGGCGACATAGACAAGATAAGCCGAGTTGGTGTGGGTCACCTGACCGGTCAGCACGTCCTCAGCCTCCACACGCACGCCCACTTCCATGGACGTCCTGCCGACGTAGTTCAAGGAAGCCTTGAGCACAACCAGGTTTCCCACGTACACAGGAGAGTAGAAGGCCATTGAGTCTATTGCCACTGTCACCACAGGACGCCCCACATGCCGTGCAGCAGCAACGCCTCCTGCCTCGTCCACCATGCTCATGATCGTTCCGCCATGTACATTGCCCAAGGGATTCGCATCCGTAAGTCTCATCAGATGGCTGAGTATGGTCTGTGATTCGCGCATCGTCTTGGACTGCGGTGCCATCGTATTCCTCCAGGTCTTCGGGTTCGCACTCCAACAGCTGCTGTGCGCCACAGCGTCGATCCATCGTCTTGACGCACGCCACATGCAGTGCTCTTCGTTCAGATGCACATTCTACGTCACGGCGGTGGGGTCGCAAAAGGCAAGCTGGCGCATTGGCTTGAACCACTGCTGCCGCAATGGTGTACTAACATGGAAGGCGGGTTTTGACTTTCGCCTCCAAAGAAGCTAAGCTAACGTCACTCGGAAGCGACCGGGAGGAGACAATGAATCTTGCACAGGACGTCGCACAGAGGCTGGTAGACAACATCGAGAAGGTCATCCTTGGCAAACGCGATGTGATCGAATTGGCCGTCATCTCCCTGCTCTGCCAGGGGCACCTGCTCATCGAAGACGTGCCAGGTGTGGGGAAGACCATGCTTGCCAAGGCCATCGCCAGGTCTATCGGGTGCAGCTTCAAACGCATCCAGTTTACTCCTGACCTGCTTCCCAGCGACATCACGGGTGTGTCCGTGTTCAACCAGAAGACGCGCGAGTTCGAGTTCCGGCCTGGGCCGATCCTGTCGCAGATCGTGCTGACGGATGAGATCAACCGAGCCACGCCCAAGACTCAGTCTGCGCTGCTTGAGTCCATGGAGGAACGTCAGGTGACGGTGGACGGGCAGACCTACTTCACGCCACGGCCATTCCTGGTCATAGCCACCGAGAACCCCATCGAGTACGAAGGCACTTTCCCGCTGCCCGAGGCGCAGCTCGACCGCTTCCTCATGCGTATTACGTTGGGGCATCCCAAGCCTGAGGACGAGATCGCCATCCTGGAAGCACAGCAGTACGCCCATCCCATAGAGAGCACGAAACAGGTCGTCTCCGCGGAAGAGCTGCTAAGCGCAGAAGAAGAGGTGAAACATATCCATTTCGACCGGCTGGTAGAGGAATACATCGTCGAACTGGTCAACGCTACGCGCAAGCATCCGGATGTGTACCTGGGAGCCAGTCCACGCGGATCGCTCGCTCTGTTCAAGACTACACAGGCCAGGGCAGTCCTGCAAGGTCGTGATTATGTCATCCCAGATGATATCAAAGCCCTGGCCAGCGTGACGCTGGCACACAGGCTGATCATTCATCCCGCCGCCCGCATCAAGAACGTGGATTCTCGCCATATCATCAATGAGTTGCTGCGCTCCGTGCCTGTGCCCGGTACGCGTGTGAAGGCGGGCCTGTCCGCACTGGCCAGTTCATGAGGGCCGTTGGGTGGCGAGGTGGCAGTGAAGCATAGTTGGGCCATCATCCTTGTCCTGCTGGTCGTTGCGCTCGCTGAGGCACTAGCCACGGGTCAGAGGCTGTTCTTCAACCTGGCCTACTTGTTGATGGCGCTCTTGGCAGTATCGTATTTCTGGTCCTGGGCCAACGTGGGCCGCATACAGATTGTGCGCCAGACTCGTTCGGCCCGCAGTCAGGTGGGGCAGCCCATCGAAGAGCGCTTCCTGGTGCGGAACACCGGTATCATCCCCAAACTGTGGGTCGAGGTGCGTGACCACTCCACCCTGCCCGAGCACCATGCCAGCTGGGTAGTGAACTCACTAGGGGTGCGGCGCACACGCGGGTGGAACGTGCGTACCGTGTGCCGGCGACGAGGGCGCTTTACCCTGGGCCCGATCACTCTGATGAGCAGTGATCCTTTCGGCCTGTTCCAGCGCCAGAGACAGCTCCTCGCCACGTCGTCCGTTGTGGTCTACCCTCTCACGGTTGACTTGCCGGACTTTACACTGCCCAGTGGCGAGCTTCCGGGAGGAGGAGCGATCCGACGACGCACTCACTACGTCACCACCAATGTCAGTGGTGTGCGAGACTATTTCCCTGGCGACGGATTCAACCGCATCCATTGGGCCTCAACCGCGCGCACAGGCCGGTTGATCGTCAAGGAATTCGAGCTTGACCCGACGGCCGACGTCTGGCTGTTCCTGGACATGCAGGGAGTAGTGCAAGCTGAGCGTCCCTTGCAGGAACAGCTCAGCACCTCGATTTCTCTGGTTGCCACCCGGCCTATGCTGGACGATTCGACGGAAGAGTACGCTGTTGCCATCGCGGCATCGCTGTCCAAGCACCTTCTGGCTCGCAACCGTTCAGTGGGGCTGGTCGTCTACGGGCAGAGTCGTGAGGTACTGTCCCCAGAGCGCGGCGACCGCCAGTTAAGCAAACTCATGGAGACCCTGGCAGTTGTCCGCGCCGTCGGCACCATACCACTGGCTGAGATCTTGGCCGCTGAGGGCAAGGGGCTTGGTCGCAATACCTCGGCAGTAGTCATTACCCCATCAGACGATACGCGCTGGACCGATAGCCTGCGCGACCTGCGTCGCCGCGGCATACGCGGGACGGCAATCGTGCTGGAGACAGCTTCCTTCGGCAGACCCTCTAACACTGCGGGCGTGCTGGCGGCTCTGTCCCAGAGCGGAGTCCGCGCCTACCGCATTCGTGCTGGTGAGTCCCTGGCTGCTGCCCTCGGCCAGTCTGGCAGCGCCTGATTCCATGCCGATTGCCAAACTATCCCGTTGATGCTATGATAGCCGCGCACAAATCTTCTCTGGTCACCTTTCTGGAGGGATCTGATGTGGACTGTCGCGGTGTATCTGCCAGCACTGGCTCTGGTCCTTTTCGCCAACTTGGGCGTCAAGTACCCCACTTTGAAAACCTTCACCTATGTCTGTCTTGCACTCTTGAACGTCTTGTGCCTGCTGATAGCGCTGCTGCTACTCGCATCTAGTCTCATACTGCAAGTCTCCGGGCAACCTCCTCCCGGCAACATAACCCTTCCTGGCCTGATGGTGTTGGGACTTGGGACAGCGGCTACCGCTTTGGCTGGCATTCTGTGCCTGTTGCCGCCGCTGCGTCGTCTGCTGGCGCGTTGGCTGCCGTTGGATGCGGCCTCACCCGTCCACGCCACTGCACTGATGTTCTCGGTGTACCTCGGCGCCAGTTCGCTCTCACTGCTGCTAACCGACCAGCGCCTCATGCAGATAAGCCTGCAGGATGTGTCTTTGGATGTCGCCACTCTGGTCGCGGGCGAGGCCGTCTTTGCCATCCTGGCCTTGCTAGGCGTCGGGCTATTCACGCGGCGCAAGCCTGCGCAAGTGCTCGAGCGCTTGGGCTTGAACTTGCCAAAGTTGAGCCACATCGCGCTGGCCTGTGCGTCTATCATGGTGTTGCTGGGTATTGACCTGACCGTATCGCACGTGTGGCACACGCTTTGGCCTCAAAGCTACGAGCTGGTAGCCAAGACCTCAGAAAGCCTGTTTTCCGGATTTGCCACGCCATGGCATGCGCTGATCCTGGGGCTGTCTGCTGGAGTTGGAGAGGAGCTGCTCTTCCGTGGAGCACTCCAACCACGTTTCGGGATTCTGCTCACGACGCTCCTGTTCACTGTAGTTCACGTACAGTACTCGCTATCCCCGGCACTGCTGGAAATCCTTGCCATTGGTCTGATCCTGGGTTGGCTCCGCCAGAAACGTAGCACATCCATTTGCATCATCGTGCACGCCGGCTACAACTTCCTGAGCATGCTGCTGGCGCCGCTCCTGCCATGAACGCCCCATCCAAAGCGCACCAAACACTGGAGGCATCTCCCACGCTGACAGAAAGGCTGCGCAGCCTGGGAGTCCAACTGGGGGTCGGGGACTTGACGCCTGCTGCAGCGGCGAGCCGCCAGACCCAACAGGGCATTGATTGCGCTATGCCTGGACAGGTGTTGGATACCCCGCACGGACCCTGTTTCGTGGTCGAAACCCGCTGTCCCCTGGATCATGCCCATGGGGAGCTTCGTCTATCGGCACTTGATCCCGACACGCACCCTTCTCCCCTGCTGTCATGTCTGGCCGGCGACAGACGATTGGTCCAGATGGACTATGGTTCCGCCATCTTCTTTGACATCGAAACCAGTGGATTGGGCATCGGCGCGGGCGTATATGCCTTCATGGTGGGCTTTGGCACCTTTGAAGGCGACGAATTCTGTGTGCGCCAGTACTTTATGCGTGACTACGGCGAAGAGGATGCCCTGCTGTACCTACTGGCGCAGCAAATGCAGGAGCGCCGCTGGTGGATCAGCTTCAATGGCCGCAATTTCGACCTGCCCATTCTGCAATCACGCTTCACCTGTGGACGGCTGCGAATGCCGCTGCCCGAGGCCCCACACTTGGACCTGCTGTATCCGGCGCGTCGGCTGTGGCGCCGACGACTGCGCTCCTGTTCCCTGTCTTCCCTGGAATCCGGAGCGTTGCAGGTACCACGGGGCGCGGACGTGCCTGGCTGGCTCGTTCCTCAGATCTACTTTGACTACCTGCGGTATGGTGACACAACCTACATGCCGCAGGTCTTCTACCACAATGCCCACGACGTGCTTTCGCTCGTCACCTTGACAGCCCGGGTTGAGAGGCTCTTGAGCAATGCGGAGGGCACCGGCGAGCATGCCACGGACCTCTATAGCTTGAGCATGATCCAGGCAGCGCAAGGACAATACGCCAAGGCCGAACGCTCCTGTGAACGTGCCATTGCCCAGGGGTTACCTGCGGAGCTCCAAGATGAAGCACAACATAGCCTGGCGCGCCTGTGCAAACGCAATGGGCGGATGGAGCATTCAGTGCAGATCTGGCAGGAACTGGGCGCGCGGGGCAGCGCGAGCGCGTGCGTACAGTTGGCCAAATACTACGAGCATCACGAGCGTGACCCAAGAGTAGCTGCGGCATGGGTATGTCAGGCGCTGGCAATGGAAGACCTGGCCGGAGCTGGCGAGTGTTCGCAGGCCGCCTTGTGCGCTCGGCTGGCGCGCCTGCGGCGCAAGACTGGCGAAAGGGGATTGCCTATGCCTCACATCACGTCGTACGCCTTTGGCAAGATCGTGGTCGACGACAGACCATACAGCTCGGATCTGATCCTGCTGCCTGGTGGAGCACGCCCAAACTGGCGACGCAAACAGGGTCATTCTTTGCTCCCTGATGATCTGCAACTGGTGATAGAGGCAAAACCTGCCGTACTGGTCATCGGTACAGGCAATGTCGGCTTAATGCAGATACCGCAGCCCACCCTGGACTCCTTGGCGGCGCAGGGCGTGCGAGTGGAGGTATACCGCACAGCAGAGGCATGCCAGCGCTACAACGAGCTAGCAGAGCACGAGCTGGCGGCCGCTGCCCTGCATCTCACGTGCTGAATATGGGAGAAGATCACTACTTTCTCAGATGCTGCGTCTGGTTCAAGGCGATCAGCCTGCCGTTGCAGTCCTCGTCTACCTCGATCTCGGTGATAGCACAGGGAGAGAAGGGGTAGAGTCGCACCTGATAGTGCGGTTCGTCAAGCAATCGGCTGAGAATGGCACTGTGGATTCCGCTATGGGTGACAACCAGTACACGCGCATCCGGGCTCTGTTGCACTACCTGGCGCACTGCCTCACACGCGCGCCGTTTCACTTTTGACCAGCTCTCCCCTGAGAGCAATATGATAGCGCCGCGCACTGCCTGATGCAACCAGGATATGAGTGCATTGCCCGCACCTCCTGGGTGCAACATGTACCGCCCCTCAAGCCAGCCAAAGTTCATCTCACGCAGATCGTCGATAACCACAGGCTGCTGGCCAATCTCGTGTGCGATCAGCATCGACGTTTCAACTGTGCGACCCATGGGGCTAGTATAGAACGCCTGCAGGGGCTCGTCGCGCAGTCGCAAGGCAACCTGTTGCGCCTCCTGGCGCCCACGCTCGCTCAGGCGACTGTCAAGCCTGCCGTGCACTAACCCCTGCTCCATCCACTCTGTAGTGCCGTGACGTACGAGGACTATGTGTGTCACTACATGCTCCGTTTCTGTAGACAAGCACCCTCACGCCCCGCGCATACTGGGGCGCTTGCCTCGAAAGCCTGCCGGGCTCGGCCGAGACTCGAGATGCGGTCTTTGTGTATGGCGCGACAGACAGCCAGAGCGCCATGCGGGCGCACGCACATCTATGGTCCCGGCTTGCCATGCGCGCTAGGTGTGCAGGAACTCGATCAGCATGGCACTCAACTTCTCCGGCTGCTCGTGCTGCACCCAATGGGTAGCATCCGGCACGAAGACAAGGTGACCCGTGCTGCACATGTCTATCGAGGGCCGAGCCAACTCCTGCCCCAGGAACCTGTCCTGCTGTCCCCAGATCAGCAAGGTAGGCACCTCGATGGGTCGTCTTGGCGCCGGCTCGGTCGGGACCTGCAGCATGGCGCGGTACCAGTTCAGCATCGCAGTCAGCGCCTTGGGCTGCGACCACGCCTGGCGATAGAGCGCAAGGTCGTCTCCCGTGAATGCACCCGGCATTGCGCTCGCCTGCAGCATACGCGTCAGCATGCGCCAGTTGTCCCGGCGCAGCACTGCCTCGGGCAGCCAGGGCATCTGAAAGAAAAACATGTACCAGCTCCGCAGTTGCTGGGCCCGGCTGCGACGCAGTTCGCGCAGCAAGACCGCGCCCGACGGGCAGTTGATAACCACGAGCTTCTCGAGACGCTGCGGATGCTTGGCAGCCAGCCACCAAGCCACCGCGCCGCCCCAGTCATGGCCGACGACAAAAGCCGTCTCCTGACCCGCAGCGTCGATCAGACCGACCACATCCGCTGCCAGAACGTCGAGGCTGTAGGCCGACTTCCCAAGAGGTTTATCGCTCAGGTTGTAGCCGCGCTGGTCCGGAGCCCACACCCGATAGCCAGCCTCGGCCAGGTATGGGATCTGCTTACGCCACCCATACCAGAACTCTGGAAACCCATGCAGAAGGACGACCAGGGCACCATTCGTGGGACCAGCCTGAGCCACATTCAGGCGAATGCCGTTGGTGATGATGCTCGCTTGCTCGTATGAACTAGTCATGGCGTATGTCCTTTGCTGCGTGTTGGCTGTGCCTCAGAAGCTCAATGCCGGGGCCCAAGACACACGCAGCATTGTCGCCCAGAATGCGACGTTTCTCCTCTGCAGTCAGATCGAGCGAGCGAATCCGCTCCACACTCTTGCAGCGGCGTCTTGCCTTTCATCGTGAGGCTGACGGACACATAGGTCTATTTTGGCCTACGGATGGGCTGGCGCAGGACGGTCTTGAGTTTCTCCGGCGCCGTGCGCCTGGCGTCACCCAGATAGATCTCATGGTGCTTGCCGGTCGGCTGGTAGCCGTTCTCCGCTATAAAGTCGTGCATACGTGCGATGGTCGGGCCTTCGTCCGCGTAGGGCCCGACGTACATGATCTGGACCGATAGCCCTTCAGCAAAGCGCTCGAAGCGCACCCGGTCAAGAGCGGGCGAGGGGCGCTTCCGCGTGGCGTCCTTCCAGGCCTGCTCAACCATGGAGGCCGTGATATGATCGGGCTGCATCATCATCAGCGTCCAGTACCAACTGCTCTTGTCTTGCCAGTTGAAGCCAGGTGTCCCCTCGGTCCACCAAAGCCCCTCTACCGCCATCACCCCATAGTCCACGCCCAGTTGCAGCTTGCTGGCAAACTTGATGGTGAAAGACATGCCATACAGAGCCATCATGGCGGCCTGGAACTCGTCCGACCTATTGGGATCGCCGCGACCGTCCAACATGAGGAAATTCATGGGTGGAACGTCGACAATGCTGAACTGCTTACTCTTCGGCGCATACAGATGCTTCAGTTCCTTGCGCAGGTCCAACTTGGTCATTCTGTGCCTCCATCGTGGTGATGAATCGTTCAACCCAGTGCAGCTCAGCCTGGATCATGCTCACGCTGTGGTCAAACATCGCATCGACAAAGTACGGCAGTGGGCGCTGTGCTTGCCAGCTCTCGCGCAACTGCGCCATGTTCGCCGCCAGAGCATCCCGACGCTGGCGCAGGGCGGCCAGTGCCCGTTCCGGCGCTATGCCGGGCAGACATGCCAGCCCCAACTGCAGGGGAGGATAGCTCCTGATAGGCAGGGACAGCGCCTGCAGCACGCCAGAGCGGAATGCCTTCAGGCCGGCTGCAGTGATGCGGTATACCTTGCGCGCCGGACCTCGTCCTCGCGCTGTTGTGAGGCAGCCCTTCACCAGTCCTTCTCTCTCCAGCTTGCTAAGCAAGTAGTAGATCGAAGAGAAGCCTACCTCAGTCCAGTCGCGCATGCCACGCTCCTCGATGACCCTCTCGATATCGTAGCCATGGCGCGGCTGCTCCGCAACTAGACTGAGAATCGCGAGTTCTGCATTCGTCATGCTCTATTCCCAAGTCATAGTATTCTAATTATAGAATAGCACACGTCATGCGATTTGTCAAATTCCCACGTCAGCTTGGTTTGACAGTGGCATTCGAGTCACCTATACTGGATCACAGGGACCAGCAAGCCGTGGGCCATGCCCCACGGTTTTTGATTCGTGCTCAGCACCATTCCTGGTCCGCATGTCTCGGGCCCGGCCGCGCTGTCGATTCGTAGCCGGAAGACTGTCCAAGTGCAAAACACGCTGGTGAGGAAGAGCGCATGAACCAAACGAGTCGTGCCATTCGCGCTGTCATCTTCGACTACGGCGGGGTGTTGATGCGGACTGAGTCCCATGTCTCGCGCGAACAGCTGGGCAAGCGCTTTGGCTTGACCGTGCTCGAGCTGTCCCGGCTGGTCTTTGAAAGCGAGGAGAGCCAGCTCGTGCAACTTGGTCGCATGGCGCCGGATGAGCGCTGGGAGCGCATTGGTCGGCAGTTGGGGCTGCAAACGCGCGAGGAAGCACTGGCTGTGCGCCGCGAGATGTTCGCAGGAGATGAGCTGGATCAGCAACTGGTGGCCTACATCCGCGATCTGCGACGCCGCGTCAAGACCGCCCTGTTAAGCAATGCCACTGTACGTCTCGTGAGCACGCTCCGGGACGAGCTACATATCGAGGACTGCTTCGACACAGTCGTCATCTCGGCTCAGGTAGGGCTGATGAAACCTGACCCGGCCATCTATCGCCTGGTTCTGGATCGCTTGGACGTGACGCCCCAGCACGCCGTATTCATCGACGACATGCC
>CAYZKS010000089.1:11148-12687 GCA_964478725.1 uncultured Anaerolineales bacterium | reverse complement strand
TCGTAGGGGGCAAAGGCCGTGGCACGCACGTTGCCCTCAACATCCACCAGTACCGCCTTGTTACCGCTTGTACCGACATCATGTGCCACAATGTACTGATCGCTGGCCATGCTTCGCCTCCCAAGCAGCAGAATCGTGCGCACATTCATGGGCCTGCCCGCCATTATAGGTGCGTCTTGACTTGCACGCAAACCTCGGCTACAGTGGAGCGCAATTCATTACCGCCAGGGAGGTCCACACCGATGGATTCCTGGGAAGCCACCCGAACGTTCGTGCGTGAAGCCCGAAGAACTCCAGGGTACTCACTAGTGGACCTGGTTCACGGCTACGTCTATGCGCGCTGGCCCTACCTCTACATCGCCATGGGCACCGGGCAACACCCGTTGGCGCGTTTCCTGAAGCCTCTGGTAGGTGGCCTTGGTCAACTACTTGTGCCCAAGTCCTCCAGTGCTGCCAGGCCCGTCACCTTTGCAGATACCTACCATGGCAAGGTTGTCCCCCTGGCGCCCGCAAAGCAACTGGTGAGCGTGGAGGAAGATGTCATTCTCAGGGACCTGGAGCCTATCATTCCATACGCCCTCGCGCGCGACATTGTGCTGCAGCACCCGGACCATATCGTGGCCCTCGAATGCCCCTGCCGATCGGCACGCCCCAACCCGTGCCTGCCGTTGGATGTGTGCCTGGTGGTAGGGGAGCCCTTTGCAGGCATGATCAGCGCATACCACCCGCGCCGCTCGCGGCGGGTTAGTCCGCAAGAGGCAGTAGAGATCCTAACCGATGAGGACAAGCGCGGCCATGTCCACCACGCCTTCTTCAAGGACGCCATGCTGGGTCGCTTCTACGCCATCTGCAACTGCTGCGCCTGCTGTTGCGGGGCGATGCAGGCGTGGCAGCACGGCACTCCCATGCTGGCATCCTCGGGATATCTCGCGCGAGTGCAGCCTGAGCTGTGCGCGGGCTGCGGCGCCTGCGTGGACGCCTGCCAGTTTGGTGCCCTGAGCATGCGTGACGGCTTTGTCCACGTAGACGCGACCCGCTGCATGGGCTGCGGGGTCTGCAGCAGCACCTGCTCCCAGGGCGCCCTCTTGCTCACGCTCGCCCCCGATAAGGGCACTCCGCTGGAGATCCGCGCCTTGCTCGGAGCTGCCCAGCGAGACGGAGTAGTGCAGGCGGCAGCACAATGAAGACACAAGTGCAGTCATCCAAGGCCGCGGTCGAGCGTCAGGCGCTGCGCCAGCAGTTCCTTCTGCGCCCAGACATTGTGTTCCTCAACCACGGGTCGTTCGGCGCCTGTCCGCGCCCGGTATTCGAGGCGTATCAAAGCTGGCAGCGAGAACTGGAGCGCCAACCTGTTGAGTTCCTGGCACGGCGTTTCAAGCAGCTCATGCAGGCCTCGCGTTCAGCGCTCGGACAATACCTCTCCGTCAATGGCGACGATCTGGTCTACGTGCCGAACGCCACAACCGGACTCAACGTCGTGGCGCGCTCGCTGCCATTGCAGGCCGGCGACGAGGTGCTGGCAACCGATCACGAGTACGG
>CAYZKS010000089.1:7377-11048 GCA_964478725.1 uncultured Anaerolineales bacterium | reverse complement strand
CTGACTGAGCTCGGTGCAGATTTCTACGCCGGGAACTGCCACAAATGGCTGTGCGCCCCCAAGGGCTCGGCCTTCCTCTACGCCCGGCCTGAAGTGCAACCCCTGCTGGAGCCGCTGGTGGTCAGTTGGGGGTGGCAGAGCGACGAACCCGGATCTTCGCGTTTCGTGGACGAGCACGAATGGCAGGGCACCCGCGATATTGCGGCCTACTTGAGCGTGCCTGCGGCCATTGCGTTCCAGGCCGAGCACGACTGGCCGCGCGTGCGCCTGGACTGTCACCAGTTGCTGAGAAACACGCGCAATGCCATTTGCCACGTGGCCGGTCTGGCAGCAACCACCCCCGATGCCAACGCATGGTATTGCCAGATGGCCGCCTGCCTTCTTCCTCCCTGTGATGCACGGGTGTTGCAGCGGAGGCTGTATGAGGAGTTCGCCATTGAAGTGCTCATCACACGCTGGCGCGGGCACCAACTCCTGCGCGTATCGGTACAGGGATACAACACCAAGCAGGATGTGGATAGGCTGGTTTCAGTTGTGGGTCTGCTGCTCCCACAGGTGCGGAAGGCCTGAGGAACCAGTCGCAGCATCCTCGCGTCTAGAGACTGACATGCTCGACTCTTGCCTCCAATTAGAGGGCACATGAGGCCTTGTTCCGCGCGATCCAGGACACTCAGGCTATTGGGATTGCTCGCCCTGACGGGCACGCTTGTCTGCGGCCATGTCCTGCTCTCTGGCCTTCCCGTACTCGACAGCCTGCCCGCAGGCAAGGTGCCCCCCAGCACGGTCATTTACGACCGGTGCGGCAGAATCCTGTATCAAATCATGGACCCACAGCTGGGGCAGCACGATCCTCTGCCCCTCGAGCAGATTCCCTTACGACTGCAACAGGCCACCATCGCCACCGAAGACGCCAGTTTTTATGACAACCCAGGCGTGGACCTGCGCGGCATTCTGCGTGCGTTGTGGATCAACCTGAGAGGCGGTGAGGTCCTGGCTGGGGGAAGCACGATCACGCAGCAGTTGGCGCGCAACCTGTTGCTCTCACCTCAGGAGCGTAGCCAGCGCACGCTCCTGCGCAAGCTGCGGGAATCTGTGCTGGCCTTCCGCCTCTCGCGCAGTCTGAGCAAGGACCACATCCTCGAGCTCTACCTTAACCAAACCGACTATGGTAACCTGGCCTACGGCGTCGACGCCGCAGCCGGAGCCTATTTTGGCAAGTCTGCCCAGGACCTGGATCTGGCAGAATGCGCCCTCTTGGCCGGCCTGCCCCAGTCACCAGGAGCCTACAATCCGCTCGCCAATCCGGAAGAGGCGAGGAAACGGCAACGCGTTGTGCTCGGGCTGATGAGCAAGCACGGCTACATCTCGCCCGAAGAGGCAGAGGCAGCCGCCGAAGAGGAGCTGGCCTTTGCCGCGATCCCCTACCCCATTCGCGCGCCCCACTTTGTCATGTACGTCTGGGAGATGCTGCGCCACGACTTTGGCGAGGAGCTGATCTACAAACAGGGGCTGCGCGTATACACCACGCTGGACGTGGATCTGCAGGAACGAATTCGTGACCTGGCGCGCTACCACTTGAGTCTTCTGTCCGAACCGCATGCAGGCGAGCCCCCGCACAACGTGACGGACGTGGCCGTGGTGGCGCTCGATCCGTCCAGCGGAGAGATACTTGCCATGTTGGGCAGCCCTGACTACTTCAGCTCGGCCATCAGCGGCGCCGTGAACATGGCCTTGGTTCCGCGCCAACCTGGATCAGCCATCAAGCCATTGACGTATGCCGCTGCCTTCTCGCGGGGCCACACTCCAGCCACGCTGATGCTCGATGTGCCTACTGTGTTCCGCACTCGCGAGGGCACGTCATACTCTCCAGTCAACTATGACTTCACGTGGCGTGGGCCGGTTCTGCTCAGGGAGGCTCTGGCATCATCGCTCAACGTCGTGGCTGTCAAACTGCTCGATCAGATCGGATTGGAGGCACTGCTCTCCACTGCCCATGACCTGGGAATCACCACATTGGAGGACACACAACGCTTTGGTCTGGCATTGACGTTGGGAGGAGGCGAAGTACGCTTGCTGGAACTAACAGCCGCGTATGCTGCCTTGGCGAACGCGGGGAAGCGCGTGCAACCCACAGCAATCCTGCGCGTGGAATCCAGGACCGGCGAGGTTATCTGGCAATTGCAGCCTCGAGATGGCCAAGGCGTGCTCGATGAGCGTGTCGCGTACTTGGTCACAGACATCCTCGCCGATGACGGCGCACGCATCCCGGCATTTGGCGAGGCGAGCGTCCTGGCACTCTCCCGGCCGGCGGCTGCCAAGACCGGCACCACCACAGATTGGCGTGACAACTGGACTGTGGGTTACACCCCCGACTTGGCGGTCGGCGTTTGGACGGGAAATGCTAACAACTCACCCATGGTGGATGTCTCTGGCATCAGCGGCGCTGCGCCCATCTGGCATGACGTCATGGAGGAGGCCCTGAAAGGCCGGCCAGCGCGAGCCTTCGAACGGCCTGCTGGTGTGATCGACGTAGAGGTCTGCGCCGACTCAGGTATGCTGCCGAGCGCTCTGTGCCCACGCCGCCGCACCGAAACCTTCATCGCTGGTTCACAGCCTAGCACTGAGTGCACTGCCCATCGCATGGTAGGCATCGATCGCCGCACCGGAGAACTCGCGACCCCCAGCACACCTGGCAACGAGATTGTCGAGAGGGTGGCCATGTGCTTGCCCCCTGAGGCCGCAGAGTGGGCCAAGGCACAGGGCACGGCAGGCGGAGCGCTGTATATGACCGTGGCCGAGCTTCAAGGCGACAGGAGCACGGTTCGCGCTTCCATCACACTGACCAGCCCAGAGCCCAATGCGGTCTATCGCATAGTGACGACGATGCCCTTGGCCGATCAACGTATTGAAGTCCAGGCCGTACCACATGGTCTGACCGCACCACTACAGGTCGACCTCTTTGTGGACGGACAGGTTCTCGCCACGCTTGCCGTCGCCCCTTACTCGGCCCTATGGCAGCTTGAGCCCGGGACGCACGCTTTTCGCGCTCGAGCGCTGGACGCCAATGCAAACACGTGGTACAGCGATTCCATTGAGGTGCGCGTGACGCGCTAGCCAGATGAGAAGACCCAGGGTGCGGGGAGCGCATCCTGGGTCCTGGAGCCAGTGAGGAGAGATCATCGGGTCAGTACTAGTCGCCCAATGACGCTTCCACTGTTCATTCGCGCAACAGCTTCACCGATCGCAGACAGAGGATAGGTCGCACCAACCACAACGTCTATCCTTCCTCGCCCCACCAAATCGAAAGCGTCGATCAGTTCCTGCCGCGAACTTCCCCGACAGCCGATGACTTCCTTCTCAGTCGAGAACAGGGGCACTGACGGAACGACAATATCCGCGTCGTGATAGCCAATAACCAGCAGCTTGCCGCCAGGGCGTAAGAAAGCCAAACCCTGCCCGATGGTTTCGTGGCTGCCGACGCAGTCCGCCACCACATCTGCTCCAAGGCCTCCGCTGAAATCAGCCACGGCCGCCGCCAGGTCTTCCTCCATAGGGTTCACAGTGAGTGCTCCGTACCGTCTCGCCGCATCCAAGCGGGCGCGGCTGCGGCTGGTGACCAACACCTCTGCTCCGGCCAGGCGGGCTATCTGTACCCCATGAATCCCGAGACC
>CAYZKS010000089.1:5957-7277 GCA_964478725.1 uncultured Anaerolineales bacterium | reverse complement strand
ACATCTGTGGCGACCGCTACCCTCTGGCCTGTTTGCCATTGGCTCACTTGAGCGCCCACCTTGACAATCTCACCGGCGATTTCGTGACCGGGGATTCGTGGCAACTGGCCCAGATTTGTCCCGCCTTCTAGCAGGCGAATATCGGTTCTGCACAGCCCACTGGCGTTGACCGCAATCAGTGCTTCATCCGCCTTCACATCGGGAACGGAGCGCTGACCATAATGAAACGGTCTGCCGTACTCCAGGATCTCAACGGCGTTCATTAGGGTGCACTCTACCGGTGAAGTTGAAGACAGAACGGCAGGACTACCATTCACGGCCTTCCTCCTTTAGAGCACGAAGGATCATTGCCCCGCAGGCGTTCTCCGCTGGCATCCCCTTGCACCTGCAGTGCCAGCACTTCGGCCTGAGCCAGACCTTGTGCACTCGCTGGCGTGACGTGCAAAGCCAGCCAATGCACAAGCTCGACCTCAGCGCGAAAGCAGCATCTGCAGTTGTTCCTTGCGTTTTCCTCGCACTTCCGCTACGCGCCGGAACGCGCGGGGTATGGTAGCGAGTAGCGCCTGCGAACGTTGCGCGATGTCCAGGTAGAAATGCACCGCCTGCTCCTCCAACGCCACCGCCGCTGTGAGAGCATCCGGAAGCTCCGCCTGCTGTCCCAGAGTCGCCGCGAATCTGTGATCGTCCAGAACCAGGCCCTCAAAGCAATAGCAGGCCTCCAAAGCATCCGTGATCGTTTCCTGATACGTCCGCAAGACCAGAGTCTTGTTCTTCCGGCTATCCTTGGCAAAGCCAGCGAAGAGCTCCCTATGGGCTTCAAACTTGGCCGCAAGTCTATCATAGAGCCCAGCAGCCGTGTCTTCCAACTGCTCCGTGAAACGGATTACTGCTGCCGCGGTGACGCTGCATTCGCTCATCTCAGAACCACCTCTGGATCACAACTTTGCTCTCCGTGAAGAAGCGCACCGCCTCTTGCCCTTGTCCGTGCAGCGTGCCGAAGAACGAATCCTTCATGCCACTGAAGGGGAAGAAAGCCATGGGCGCTGCCACTCCCAGGTTGATACCGATGTTGCCGCACCTGACACGGTACTGGAAATCTCGGGCCCATTTGCCACTCGATGTGAAGATGCACGCGGCGTTGCCGAAAGGATTGCTGTGGATCATATCCACAGCCTCGTCAAGGCTGCGGGCCTTCAGGATGCTGGCTACCGGTCCGAAGATCTCGTCCTTGCCTATGGCCATATCGGGGGTGACATCATCAAACACCGTCGGACCGAGAAACGCATCCTTGGGCCAGTCCCCAATCAACTGGAAATCACG
>CAYZKS010000089.1:0-5857 GCA_964478725.1 uncultured Anaerolineales bacterium | reverse complement strand
AACGACGTCATACAGGACGCGATGGTGCCTTGCAGGTTGGCGTCCGGCATCACCAGTGCATAGTTCTTCGCGCCGCACTGTGCGATGACGCGTTTGCCGGTTTCGCCACAACGCTTGTAGATGACGTCGCGCCCAACCGGCGTCGAGCCAACGAAACAGATCCCTTGGATCCCATGGCTATCCAGCATGCCGGAGACGACCGTACGTCCACCATTCACGATGTTCCATACTCCAGGGGGAATTCCAGCTTCTTCGGCCAGTTCGGCTATCTTGATTTGACTGATAGGATCCTCGCTGGAGGGCTTTACCACAATGCAGTTTCCCGTGGCCACTGCATACGGCGCAAACCATAGCGGCACCATAAAGGGGAAGTTGTAGGGGCAGATGATTCCGAATACGCCCACCGGTTGTCGGATCACGTACTCATCCATGTCGGAGGCCACGTCTTCGAGATTGTAACCCATCATCAAAGATGGAATGCCGGCGGCCACCTCGACGTTCTCGATGCCGCGCCGCGTCTCACCCCGAGACTCATCGATGGTCTTGCCATGCTCCATGGTCTGGATGCGACTCAACTCTTCAAAGTTCTCTTCCATCAACTCTTTGAGTCGAAACAGGCATCTCACGCGGGCCAGAGGAGGTGTCCTCCTCCAATCCGGAAAGGCTTCCTGCGCCGCTGTGACGGCCGCCTCAATCTCACTCTTGGTCGATATGGGAACGTGGGCTATCACCTTGTCCGTCGCAGGGTTCACCACGTTTTCCCTGGGGCCGCTCGAATCGACCCATTCGCCGTTGATACAGTTCTTGAGCTGCAAGGGTTCTCTGATCGGTTCCTCAAGAATCGACATCTGCCCAATGCTCCTTTCCAATCATCACTCCTGAGCTCGAGCTCCGCCAATGCACAGCGGCCAAGCGCAAGGCTGCAGGATTATAGGTCTTTGTTGCGCATTTGGCAAACGAGGCCGCGGGATAGGGGGCCGCCGTATGCCCCGGGTGAACGCTGCCATTGGACAAACACGTCCGCTTGTGCTATATTAATCTCGCTTGGATCGCTTGCGACCGAGACATTTGGGACGGGGCGTCGTACCATCTGTGCCCTGACCCAGGAGAGAATCGTGACTGCGGCAACTGAGCCCCTCATCCGCGTCGCGGGCCTGCACTACGCTTATGAGGCTGGGACCCGCCCTCCAATATCGGCCTTGCGCGGCATCGACCTGACGATCAATGCCGGCGAGCACGTGGCTCTAGTGGGGGCCAACGGCTCCGGCAAGTCCACCCTGTTGCGTCACCTCAACGCCCTGCTACTTCCCTCCCAGGGCAATGTCTGGGTGGCCGGCTGGAACACGCACGAGCAGCAGCATTGGCGCGACATCCGCTGCACGGTCGGCATGGTCTTCCAGTCACCGGAGGCCCAGATCGTAGCCACCACGGTGGAAGAGGATGTGGCCTTTGGACCGGAGAATCTGGGTGTCTCAAGGTCCGAACTCCAGGCTCGCGTCGACTGGGCGCTGCGGGCCACGGGTCTTATGGAGCTGAGAGCCAAAGCCTCCCATTCGCTTTCTGCCGGACAGAAACAGAGGCTCGCTATCGCGGGAGCGCTCGCAATCCGGCCGCGCTGCCTGGCTCTGGACGAGGTCACCGCCATGCTGGATCCTGCCGGTTGCGCACAGGTCTCGGCCGTCATCACACAGTTGCACCGCGCTGGCATCACCATCATCTCGGCGACCCACGACATGGGCGAAGCCGCTGCAGCGCAGCGAGTGATCGTCCTGGACAAAGGCCGCATAGCGCTGCAGGGATCTCCTCGCGAGGTATTTGCAGACGATGCCAGCCTGCTGGCGTTCCAACTGGACCTTCCCGCGGCAACGCACATGGCTCGCACACTTGCCAGACGTCTGCCCCAGTTTCCGCGTGACGTGTTCACGGTCTCTGAGTTGGTCGACGCCATCGTTGTGCACGCCGGTGTGACGAGCTAGGCCCATGAACACTGCCAGCACTCCGATAGTCGAAGTTCGAGGTCTATGGCACACCTACCTCGCTGGCACGCCGCTCGAGACGCCGTCCCTGCGTGGCGTGGACTTGTGCGCGTTGCGGGGCGAGACCGTAGGCATCATTGGCCCTACTGGGTCTGGCAAGTCCACCCTGCTCCAGCACCTCAACGGGCTGTGGCGTCCCCAACGTGGAGAGGTGCATGTGTGCGGGCTGTCAGTGAACGATCCGGCAATCGATCTGCGCGTCATTCGCCAACAGGTGGGCCTGGTCTTCCAGAATCCTGAAGACCAGTTGTTCGAGCGCTACGCGGGCGATGATGTGGCATTCGGCCCGCGCAACCTGAAGCTGGGCCGCGAGGAGGTGCGCGAGCGGGTCCGGGAGGCCATGGAGCAGTGCGGATTACCCTTCAGCTTCAAGGACAGATTGACATTGGAACTTAGCCAGGGTGAGCGTCGCAGACTGGCACTCGCGGGGGTCCTCGCGCAAAGGCCTCAGGTGCTTGCCTTGGACGAACCGACGGCTGGTCTGGATCCGCAGGGCCGCCTGGAACTACTACGAATCCTGCGGCAATGGGGCAAAGACGGCGATCGCGCCATCATCCTGGCCTCGCATAACATGGAGGACCTGGCCGAGCTTGCCACGCGAGTTTACGTCCTGGTGGCCGGGCAGGTAGTTCTGGAGGGCCCTCCGGAGCAGGTTTTCGAGCGTACTGATGTGCTAGTCCCTGCCGGATTGTCGGTTCCACCGGCAGTTGAAGTGATCCAGGAATTGCGCCGTCGCGGATTCACGGTGCCTCACGCGGTCTTGACCCCTGCGCAGGCAATCCGCCAGATCGAGGCGATCTTGCATGCCTGAGCCATCCGAGTTTGAGTTGTCGGGCCGTGTCACGATCGGTCAATACCTCCCTACTGGTTCCGTCCTGCACCGGCTCGATCCACGCGTCAAGCTGTGCATGGGCCTGCTGTTGATCGTCGGCACCATCGGCACTCGCAGTTTGCTCGGACTAGCCATCCTCATGGCCGCGGTGCTTTTCGGCCTGCGACTGGCCCGCGTCTCCCTACGCTTCGCCCTATCGGGCCTGTCGCCCGCGCTGCCGTTCCTGTTCCTGCTGGCGTTGTTGCAGGTATTCGCCATCCCTCAACACGTTGCTGGTTCGGCAGTCGTGTGGCGCTGGCGCTTTCTTGTGGCCACCACAGGTGGCCTTTTCGCTGCAGCCTTACTCGTGGGCCGCTTCTGCGTGCTGGTGTTGGGGATCAGCCTGCTGTCCTTCTCGACCAATACTACTGAGTTGACGCATGGCGTAGAGCACCTGCTAATTCCCCTGCAGCGCTTTGGCCTGCCTGCGCACGAGTTCGCACTCGTCGTGAACATAGCCATCCGCTTCTTGCCCATCCTGGCGCGCGAAGCCGAGCGTCTAATGAAGGCGCAAGCTTCGCGTGGCGCCGATCTCGGACGCTCAGGAGGTGGGCCTGTCACGCGAGCGCGTCGCCTGTTGCCACTGATGATCCCTCTCTTCCTGGTGAGCCTGCAGCGCGCCGATGGCCTGGTTGAGGCCATGGAAGCCCGCTGCTATGTAGGCGGGAAGGGTCGCACGCACCTGATTCAGCTGCGCGCGCGTCCAGTTGATATGGCGACCCTAGCTGCATGCCTGGGTTTATCGCTGCTTGCCATCGGGTTGGGTACCCTCGGCGCCGATGCCTGGCTTTTGCATCGTCTGGCTTCCCATACATAGAGCACTGGAAAGGAGAACACGACCATGAGCAGTAACACTCGCAAGATCGTTATCGCCGGCGTGATGGGGGCCATCTCCATCTTCCTGGGTGCAACTCACCTCGGCTTCATCCCTTGGTTGGCCGGAGCAGCCCTCACCATCATGCATGTGCCAGTGATCGTGGGCGCCGTACTCGAAGGTCCGGTCGTCGGGCTGGTCATTGGCCTGATTTTCGGTGCCTTCAGCTTGCTGCAGGGGGCAATCGCCCCAACTGGGCCCACGGACGTCTGGTTCACAAATCCCCTGGTTTCGATCCTTCCCAGGCTCTTTATCGGCCCAGTTGCCTGGCTAGTCTACTCGGCCATCAAGCGTTTCAACGAGGCTACAGCCCTGGTCGCAGCCGGAGTCCTGGGCAGTCTCACTAACACGGTTCTCGTCCTTGGGGTCCTGGGCCTCTATCGCCTCCTACCGTGGTCCCTAATCGCAACCATTGCCGTTACCAACGGTTTGCCGGAAGCCGTCGTGGCTGCGATAGTCACATTGGCCGTGGTGGCTGCCTGGAAACGCATTGAGAGTGGCCGCAAAGGCTCAACAGTCTAGAAGGGGTGGGACGCGAGCATGCTACTCTGTGTCGACGTCGGCAACACCAACGTGGTGCTTGGTCTCTGGGACAAAGGCCACTGGCTGGCCCACTGGCGCGTACGCACGATCCGTGATAAAATGCCGGACGAGTACAACGTCCTGCTCAAGTCGCTGCTGAACGACCAGGGGTTCCGCTGGCAGGACATCACACGAGTTGTCATGGCGAGTGTGGTCCCGCCGTTGACGCCAGTCTTCAAGGAGCTCTTTTCCCGCTATCTGGCCACCGAACCGCTCGCTGTTGGGCCGGGCATTCGCACGGGGCTGCGCATCCGAATCGACAACCCGGTTGAGCTCGGCGCCGATCTGGTGGCCGACGCTGTGGCTGCCTACCAGCGCTTTCGCCAAGCATGCATCATTGTCGACTTTGGGACGGCTACGACGTTCAGCGCAGTCTCCGACGTGGGAGACTTCCTTGGTGTCGCGATTGCGCCTGGCCTGGGCGTGGCTGCCGATGCGCTCGTGAGTCATACAGCCCAACTGCTGCGCGTGGCGCTGGTCCCTCCGGCCACAGCCATCGGCAAGAATACGGTGCACTCGATGCAGGCCGGCCTAGTGCTTGGCTATGTGGGACTGGTGGAGGGCATGATCAGGCGCATCCGGACAGAGCTGGGCGGAGGGGCAGAGGTCGTAGCCACCGGAGGCCTCAGCGCTGTGATGGCGCCTCTCACCCAGGAGATCGGTCAGGTGGACCCCTGGCTGACCCTGGAGGGCCTGCGACTCATCAGTGACCTGAACCAAACCTAAGGCCGTACAAGCTGTGCGGCCTCCACCGGGTGCTCGAGAGAACAGGACGCGGGCAAGTCTGGGCTCGGCCAGTGTGGGGGAACAGACGCCAGAGGTCGCACGTCTAGATGACAGTAACTGCCTGGAGGAAACCAGCATGACCCGAACGCGCTTGCTCTGGGTCTTGAGCGCAGCCGTCGTCTTTGTCTGCCTCACGACCATGTTTGCCTGTGGCCCGACGATGCCCACTCCACACCCCTCCCCCACTGCTGCACAGCCGCCGCAAGTTGTCCGGCGCGTGCCTGAACGCGGGCAAGAGCACGATGTGCACGCACCGATCGTCATTGTGTTTGATCAGCCCATGGACCAGGCCAGTGTGCAAGCAGCCTTTGCCATATCTCCGACAGTAGATGGCAATTTCGCATGGACCGACAACAACCTGCAGTTCACTCCCTTGCAGAAAGGTCTGGATCGCGACACATCCTACCGCGTCACGATCAGCGGCTCAGCGCGCAGCGCCGCAGGGCTTCCGCTGCAGGCACCATTCGCGTTCACCTTCGGAACCGCGGGGTATCTTGAGATCACGGCAGTGCAGCCGGCCGACGGCGCCGTTGACGTCGCGACCGATGCGACCGTTACCATCATGTTCAACCGGCCTGTGGTTCCGCTGGGTGCCTTGGGCGACTCGAGTGGACAGCCCAACCTTCTGACCGAGGAGGGCATCAGGCCAAGCGGCGTACGCGGCGAGGGCAAGTGGCTGAACACCTCCATCTACACTTTCAAGCCTGC
>CAYZKS010000088.1:0-12815 GCA_964478725.1 uncultured Anaerolineales bacterium | reverse complement strand
ATGGTAAGGACAGTGTCCTGCTCTAATCCGGCTTGCCTGGGGTCACGAATCACTCTCATCGTCTGCCTGTCCTGCAAAGACTTTGTGTGGTCGCCAACGCCCGTCTGCTTCCCGGCGCAACAAAGCCAAGAGGCGTCCGTCAAGGCCGTAGGCACGGCACATGCCCGCGTCGGGTGGATTGGCAAGCTCGATGCGCTGGCCGGCGATCATCTTGCGCGCCGTGGCCGGGTCCAGGGCCGCGGCGGGATAGTCCTGCAGCGCCGCGTCCATGGGCAGGAGGAGGAGGGGTCCATGTCCTCGGATGAAGGCCTGCTCCAATTGCTCCAAGGTGATGGCCTGATCAATGTGAAAACTGCCGCTGGCGGTGCGCACCAGACCGGAGAGGTACGCTCCGCATCCCAGGCGCTGGCCGAGCTCATACGCCAACGAGCGTACATAGGTGCCTTTCCCGCACTGCACTTCCAGCTCAAGCTCGGTGGGCTGCCAGCGAATCAGCCTCAATGATTCCACATGCACCGTGCGGGCGTGCCGCTGCGCCATGTCGCTGGCCCGTCGCTGACCCTCCGAGCCCTGGCGAGCCAGTTTATAGAGCGCAACGCCATCGCGTTTGACCGCGGAGAAGGGCGGGGGTGCCTGGAGGAACGTGCCCTGCAGGCCTCGCAAGGCATCCTCCACCTGCGCCCGGGTGGCCTTGACCTCGGACCGGGCGATCACCTGACCCTCGGCATCGTACGTGTCGGTCACCATGCCAAGCTGGACGCGGGCGCGATACACCTTGGCGCCCTGCATCAAATACTCACTCACGCGCGTGGCCTGGCCCAGGCAAACCAGAAGCACGCCGGTGGCCAGTGGGTCCAATGTCCCAGCGTGACCGGCCTTTCTCTGGCCCGTGATGCGCCGGACACGTGCGACTGCACCGTGTGAGCTCAGGCCAACAGCCTTGTTAAGATTGAGGATGCCGCACAGGGACTCTGCCGAATGCGTATCTGGCATGTGCTCATTGGCCCTCTGCCGGTCTGGAAAGCGCCTGCTGCTGGAGAGCCGCCTGGATCTCCGCGAGGACGCGCTCACGCGCTGACTGCATCGGACCGGGAAGGATGCAGCCTGCTGCTCGCGGATGCCCACCTCCGCCGAGTTTCAAGGCTACGCCCGAGATGTCCCAGGCGGGCTTGGCGCGCATGGAAACCTCGATTCGACCGTCCTCCTTCTCACGAAATACCGCTGAGACCTCGGCGCTTTCGGCGCTGGCCAGGAAGCTGGACAGACCATCCGCCTCCATGGGAGTTGCCCCACACCTGAGCAGCATATCACGGTCAATCTCGGTCCAAACGATGCGGCCGCCGGTGTTGGCGTGACCCAGTGCCTGCCCCCAGAGGCAAATGGTGGAGATGGGTTCGCGGTTGAAAAGAAGATCGGTGATGCGCGCCAGTGAGGCGCCTGCCTGGATGAGCGCAATGGCGGTCCGCAACTGCCGTGCTGTCACGTTGCTGGTGCGGAAGCAGCGCGTGTCCGCAAGCAGGCCTGCCAGCAGTGCGTTGGCGATGTCCTGATCCAGGGGCACCTGCATGCTGCCCAAAAGCGCGTACACGATTTCTGCCGTCGAAGGCAACTGGCGTATCAGGTTGAGGTTGCCATAGCGCGTGTTGGTGACATGGTGATCGATGTTGAGCACGGGCCTGCTACCATACACGACCGCATCATACAGGCTTCCCAGGCGCTCGACATCGCTCGCATCCACGCTCACGATGACCTGCTCCCCAGCCGGTGGACTCGAGACGACTCGATCGGCGCCGACCAGAAAGGCATACTTCTCCGGGATGGGGTCTGCACAGGCCATTGTGCACGTCTTGCCCAGGCTTTGCAGCGCCAGGCCAAGCCCCAGCAGCGAGCCAACGGCATCCCCATCGGGAAGTATGTGGCAAACGACGTATGCGGATTGCGTTGTCTTCAGAAGCTCGATTGCTCGCTTCATTCCTATCCTTTGGCCATCGCGTCCGCGGGAGCTAATCCTCGCTCTCTTCGTTTGATCCATCCGAAGCAGCGGGTGACGCTTGGGAATGGATTTTCCCCAGCAGCTCGTCTATGCGGGCGCCGCGTTGCCATGATTCGTCCAAAAAGAACATAAAGTCAGGCGCCAGGCGCAACTGCACACGTTGGGACACCTCCCTACGCAGATAGCTGCGGGCGTGCTCGAGCCCAGCAAGCGCCTGCTTGCCCTCTTCCTGCCCTCCCAGGACTGTGACGTAGATCTTAGCGAGCCTGAGGTCCGGTGTGACTATCACGTCAACGACACTCACACTGGCCAGGCGCGGATCTTTGCTTTCCATCAGCAGCAGGCTGCTAAGCTCCTGATGAATGCGCTTGGCTACCCGTTCTTGGCGTCGAGGAGTCATTGCTTACGCAGGTACCCGACCTACGTTACCTGTTCCTTTCTGTAGAATTCCAGTTGGTCGCCCACCTGGAAGTCGTTGAATCCCTCCAGGCCGATGCCGCACTCCAAGCCTGCCGCCACCTCGCGCACGTCGTCCTTGAAGCGTCGTAGCGAGGCGACTGCCCCTTCGAAGACGATCTGATCCCCGCGCCTGACGCGCACACTGGCGTTGCGCGCGATGACTCCATCGCTGACCATGCTTCCGGCGATCTGCTTCTTGTGAGGCAAATTGAACAGCTGTTTGACTTCGGCGCGGCCGATGACGACGTCTTTGAAAGTCGGCTCAAGCATGCCCTTGAGCGCCTTGTCGATATCCTCCACGACCCGATAGATGATGTCGTAGGTGCGGATGTCGACCCCATTGGCTTCTGCCAGGCGCGTGGCGGCGGAGTCCACCTGCACGCTGAAACCGATCACGATGGCCTTGGAGGCCATGGCCAGGGTGACGTCTGACTCGCTGATGTTGCCAGTTCCGGTGTGCAGGAACTTGGCGTGCAGTTTCTCGTCGCCGAGCTTTTCGACCGAATTCACGATGGGCTCAATGGAGCCCTGCACGTCGGCCTTGAGAATGATGTCAAGCTCCTTGACCGCGCCGGCCTGGGCCTGGGCGAAGAACTCGTCCAAGCTGAGGGCGCGCTGTTGTTGCGTGGAGGCCTCGTGGCGCCGCTCGGCCTCGGCGGACGCTTCAGCGCGAGCCGCGTGCTCGCCCGCGGCAGCGTGGAAGGTCTCTCCAGCCGCTGCCACATCGCTCAGGCCCAGCACCACAGCCGGGCTGGAAGGAGCGGCGGTGTCAATGCGTTTGCCCTTGTCGTCGAACATGGCGCGAATCTTGCCCGCCACATCGCCGATCACCAGGTAGTCGCCTACTCGCAGCGTGCCATCTTGCACCAGCAGCGTGGCGAGAGAACCTTTGGCCTTGTCCAGCCGGCCCTCGATGACCACGCCTGAAGCCATGGTGTTCGGGTCAGCCCGCAGATCTGCCATCTCTGCAACCAGCAGGATCATTTCGAGCAGGGTTTCGAGGCCCATCTTCTGCTTTGCCGACACTGGCACGCAGATCACCTCTCCACCATAGTCTTCCACTACCAAGCCGGCATCCGCCAGCTGGCGCTTGACCTCATCGGGATTGGCGCTGGGCTTGTCGATCTTGTTGAGCGCCACGATGATGGGCACCTGGGCCGCTCGGGCGTGGGAGATGGCTTCCAGCGTCTGGGGTTGAACGCCATCGTCTGCGGCCACGACCAGGATAGCGATGTCGGTGGCCATGGCACCGCGGGCACGCATGGCAGTGAATGCCTCGTGCCCGGGGGTATCCAGGAAAGTGATGGGCTTGCCTTGCTTCTGTACCTGGTACGCGCCGATGTGCTGCGTGATGCCGCCAACTTCACTGGCGGCAACATTCGCCTGGCGGATTACGTCCAGAAGCGATGTCTTGCCGTGATCGACGTGCCCCATGATGGTGACCACCGGCGGTCTGGGCTTGAGGCGGGCCTTTTCTTCCTCGGTATACTCGCGCCGCCTGCGCACGGGAGCTGGCGCCTCTTCCACTTCGGGTTCGGGAGGGCGCTCCTCTTTGACTTCGAAGCCCATGTCTGCGGCGACAATGGCTGCCGTCTCAAAGTCCAGGTCCTGATTGATGTTGACCATTACTCCATTCTTCATCAGTTCGCGGATGATGTTGATGGGGCTGGTGGCCAGCAGGCCCGCCAGGTCGCGCACCGTGACCGTGGCGGGGAGAACGAGGCTCTTCTTGGGTGGCTCTGCTACGGCCGGCGGGGTTGGCACCGCGGCCGGCCTGGCAGCGGCCTGCGCCACCGTCGGTGTGCTGGGCGTCACGGGCTGGGCGATGGGCTTCTCGGCTGGCAGAGTGCGCCTCTGGGCATCCGGTGCTGCAGCGGCCGCAGGTCCGGACCCGGCGCGAGGCGCAGTCCTGGGTGCTGACACCGGCCTGGGTTGGGCTGAAGCGGAGTGAGACGGACGAGCCACAGTTCGGGAGGCTGCTGCAGGCTTCTCAGCGTCTTTGGCGACGCTGGGCTCGGCGGCCGTCTTGTGCGCCTCCGTACGAGCGCGCCCCGCCTTCTCGTCTCCTGTGGTGCTGGGCGGCCTCTTGGCAGCCTTTGTTTCGGATTTGGGCGCATCACCCGCACGCGCGCCGCCGCGCGCGCGCTGTCCGGTCGCTTTGACCGGTCGGCTTGGCCGCGCGGCCTGCGCCTTGGCCTTGTCCGTTTCATGGCCTGCTATTTTGTCACGGGTGGTTTCGTCTGTGCTCATAACCTCCCCCTTTCCATGCTTTTGCTTGTACTGGCCGGCTGACCGCGCCAGAGTCTGCATGGCGTTCAGCCGCCACGCGGTAGCTAGGGCTTGCCAGCGACTCCTGGCTGACGGCTTCTTGCTGAGAATGCGTGAAATGGGTCGTCAGGCCGGCTCCATAGGTATTTTCCCATCGGGTTGTCGCGTCCAGCACGGATGTGCCGGATTGTCGCATCCGGTCACCGCATATGTAACGACCGCCTGGGCCAACCGGATGCTCGGGGGGAGGACTGGGGAAAGAGGAGAGGATATTGGGTCTCAGAGGCTTACTGAGCCATACCCGCTCCCTCACCGTGTGCCCTGCCCCGGGTGCCCCGACGCATGCCGGTCGGTTTCACTTTGGGTGCAATGTTCAGCATCTCGATGTGTACGTCGCTAGCTCGCGGACGTTGCGGACGTTCCATGCTCCTTTGCCCATAACCAGTTGCACGACAATTTGACATTCAAGGCCACGAGCCACTGCGCCCGGCGCCTGCGCTTGCAGCGTGGAGGGCGCTGAACGCTCTGCATGCATGCTATTGTTCCGCTGCGCTTGGCGTCTCAAGGCACGGGAACTGCTGGGCATGACTCAACAAGTGTTGCTTGTCCTCGACACCAAGCCTGGTCCTGAGTGCGTGGTCGAGACGATCGCGGGCGATGGCCTTCTCCCAACAGTCACGGTTGCGGCACAAGTAGGCGCCACGGCCCGCGGCCTTGCCGCGCTCGTCGACAATGATCTGCCCCTGCGGGGTGCGTACGATTCGCACCAAGTCGCGCTTGGCACGGATCTGCTGGCACAGCACACAGGTTCGCAGGGGAACGTGTTTCTTAGCCATGCAGCGCCTCTACCACTCTGTCTCTTCTTCCCATTCGTGGCCGCGCCGGCTCTGCTTGCGAGCCTTGCGGCGCACCAATGAGCCAGTCTGTTCGTCCAGCACAAGGGCCTCTTGACGGCGCTTCTTCTTACCCTTACCCTTGGTCTTTTCGTCGGTTTCTTCTTCCTCTTCGGAGGCTTCGAAGACCACCTCTGGCATCTCCGGCATAACCGGCACGGCCGGCTCCTCAATTGCAGAGGGTGGCTCAACGGGCGCAGAAGCCTCGGTTGCAGCCTCAGATGCAAGCACCTCCGCGGGCGCCGCAGGCTCTGCCACAACCTCAGATGCAGGCACCTCGGGCGGCATCTCGGCCAGGGGCGCCTCTGGCGCCGCAGGGCCCGCCTCAAGCATGGCCGCCTCGATCTGCTCTTCCTGTGCAACCAGCGCCTCTGCCTCAGCCAGAAGGATAGCAGCGGCCTCGCGCTTGGCCGCCAGTTCGGCCTCTCTGGCCTTGGCCTCTGCCTCTTCAGCGGCACGGCGCTCGGCCTCTCCTGCTGCTTCGGTAACATTCTTGATGTCGATACGCCAGCCAGTCAGCTTGGCGGCGAGGCGCGCGTTTTGCCCCTCCTTGCCGATGGCCAGCGAGAGCTGGTTGTCTGGCACCACGACTGTGGCGGTCTTGCTATCGCGGCTCAGCCACACATGCTCCACCCTGGCCGGACTGAGCGCGCCGGCAACGAAGGTAGCTTCGTCCGGGGACCAGGCTATCACGTCGATCTTCTCACCATTGAGCTCGTTAACGATGTTCTGGATGCGGGTGCCGCGTTGGCCGACGCAGGAACCGACTGGGTCCACGCCTGCCTGCAAGGCCCCGACCGCTACTTTTGAACGTGAGCCTGGCTCTCGCGCGATGGCCTTGATTTCCACCGCGCCGTTATAGATTTCGGGCACCTCGGCCTCGAGCAAACGGCGCAACAATCTGTGATGCGTGCGCGAGACGCGGATGCGCGGGCCGCGAGCGCTGCGTTCGACTTCGAAGATGTAGGTACGCAGTCTCTGGTTGGGCGCATACTGCTCGGTCGGAATCTGTTCGCTCTTGGGCATGATGGCCTCAGCGCGCCCGAGGGAGAGGATCACGTTGCCGCTGGAGTCAATATTGCGCACCGTACCCATGATGTCCTCGCCAAGGCGATCGGACCAATCCGCATAGAGCGTATCCCGCTCGGCCTCGCGGATACGTTGCAGGATGACCTGCTTGGCGGTCTGGGCGGCGATGCGGCCAAAGTTCTTGGGCGTCAACTCGACCTTGATGACGTCGCCCAGTTGTGCTGCCTTGTCGATCTGGCGTGCCTCTGTGAGCGAGACCTCGGTGCGAGCCTCGCGCACCTCTTCCACCACTTCTTTTTCAGCGAAGACATGTGCCTGTCCGGTACTGGGGTCGATTTTGACCTCAATGGCCTGAGACGCGCCAAAGTTGCGCTTGTAGGCCAAAACGAGCGCCTGTTCGACAGCCTCCAGTACCACCTCCTTGGACAGGTGGCGTTCGGCGCATACCTGAGTTATGGCGATCAGAAAATCGTTCTTCAAGCTACGATACCTCCAACGGGCCACGGCACATACAAGAAGAAAAGTGGGTTTCCCCACTTCTCCGCAACGCAACTCTGCTGCTAGGATTATACAACGGTTACGAAATTTGTGCAAATGCGGGTGCAGAGTGAACCCAGGTCCGGATAACATCCAGTGCCGTGTTGGCCGCCCACTGAAGCGCAAAGTCGCTGCGGCCACGCGACGGCCATTGGCGCGCCTGGACACCGCTGGGCGTGGCCAGAGCCAAGTGCAATACTGGAGGGGCGGCGTCGCCCTGCACAACGGCCAGCGCCAAGTCGCTGCCGCTGCGATCGCGAAGCGCCCCGGCGATCAGGGTCGCAGTCTCTTCTTCGGAGGCTGCGGGCACCACGCCCAGCTCGCTGGCCAATGCGGTAGAGTCCAGGGCGATGCGCACGTCACGGATGGTCTCAGCACCATCCTCTGCCTCCAGCAGCCGACGGGCCACCAAACCGCCGGTACTGGTCTCCGCGATGGCGAGCGAGCAGCCATGTGTTCGCAACGCAGATATCACTACGCCTGCGAGCGTCTCGCCATCGGTGCCAAACACGGCGGACCCCAGGCGCTTGCGCACTTGAGCCTCCATGGGATCGAGCAGCTTCTGTGCCTCCTCGCGCGACGCGGCCTTGGCCGTAATGCACACGTCCGTCTGGGCAGGGTGGGCACGAGTGCCCACCGTGGGGTTGGTGCTGTGCATCAGGTCGTTGATGGCCTGGTCGATCACGCTCTCGCCGATGCCTGCTGTATGCACCATGCGACATAAGATGACGGCGCCCTGGCCCATCCTGCGGCTGATATAGGGTAGCACGCGCTCCTGGAGCAAGAACTCCATCTCGTGTGGCACGCCGGGCAGGCAGATGATGGACTTGAGCTCGCGCTCGACAATGAAGGCAGGCGCCGTGCCGACCGGGTTGTCCACAATGATGGCGCCCACCGGGGCAAAGGCCTGGCGCTGATTGTTAGGGCTCATACTGAGGCCCCGTTTACGGAAAAAGGCATCGATGCGAGCCAGCAGCTCTGGGTGAAACTCGAGCGCAAGTCCTACGGCGCGCGCGACGGCCTGGCGCGTAACGTCGTCCACGGTGGGGCCCAACCCGCCGGTGGTGATGACCACGTCAGAGCGGGCGATAGCCTGCTTCAGCACAGCAGCGACGCGCTCCTCGTTATCACCCACCGTGGTGGTGTAGAAATGATCCACGCCGATGGAGGCGAGTTGGCGTGCAATGTGCGCCGCGTTTGTGTCAGCAATCTCGCCCAGTAGCAGCTCCGTGCCAATAGTGACGATTTCAGCGATCATAGGAAGGTCTCTTTGCCCTGTGCCTTGAGCTGTTCGACGATCTTCTTGACGTCTTGCACCCTGTCCTTGCCGCACACCAGCACGGCGTCCTTGGTATCGATGATCACAAGATCGCGCAAGCCAATGGCTACGACCAGGCGATCGCCGCTACGGACATAGATGTTGTCAGAATCCAACACCAGATGCTCACCCTGGAGAACGTTTCCACGCTCGTCATGAGGCTGCAAGTTGGCGACCGAGGTCCAACAGCCGACGTCGCTCCAGCCGATGTCTGCCGGTATCACGACCACGTCCTGGGCGTGTTCCATGATGCCCACGTCCACCGAGATGGTCTGCAGCTTGGGCCAGACCTGCGCGATGGTTTCTGCTTGCTCGGGCCTTCCGAGGACTGGCTGAATCTGCATCAGTCTGGCGTATAGGCCGGGCAGCTGCTGGCAGATCTCGTCCAGAATGACCGAGGCTTGCCAGATGAAGATGCCGCTGTTCCAGTAGTACTGACCGGTCTGAAGGAAGGCAGTAGCCGTGGGCAGGTCCGGCTTCTCTGTGAAGCGCTGCACGCGATAGACAGGGTGATTGCCAATCTGTGACAGCGGCTCGCCGCGATGGATGTAGCCGTATCCGGTCTCTGGGCCAGTGGGAACGATGCCCAGTGTGACAAGATGTCCCTGGAGTGCGCATTCGATGGCAGAAAGGAGCACGTCGCGAAAGCCGGCCTGGTCCTGGACGGCATGGTCGGCAGGCAGGACGATCATGACCGCATCAGGGTCTTGACGCTGGATCCAGAACGCCGCCAGGCCAACACAGGGGGCGGTGCCACGTCCGACAGGCTCAACCACAATGTTCTCGGCCGGGATGCCGCTCAGTTCGGCCACAGCGGCTTCAACCTGGTCTGCTACGGTTAGCACCAGTAGACGCTTGATTGGCACGAGAGGGCGCAAGCGCTCCCATGTCTGCGACAGCATGCTATCGTCGCCGCAGACAGGCAGGAGGTGCTTGGGCTGCTGCTGTCGGCTGAGAGGCCACAGACGCGTCCCACCGCCGCCGGCAAGGACAACAGCATATAGGGAGGGTTCCGATCTCATACTGTCCTCGCGGGATGATTCTGAAACTGCCAGGCTGTGCCTGCTACTCCAGTCTGTACGGCGGCGCGGCCTCCCGCGCTCGCACATAGTGCATGCCTCCGGTCTGGCGCACCAAGCCCTTGAGCTCCAGCAGGGCCAGGGTAGCAGAGACCTGGGCGATGGGAAGGCCGCTAGCACGTCCCACTTCGTCCACGTGCAGGGGCTCCTCGGACAGGTGTTGCAGCACGCGCGCCTCGGTTTCGTTCTCGGGGACCTGTGCGCGCACTTCTGCTTGCTGGCTGAGCATGGTCAAGTTGAGCTCTTCGAGAACGTCCTGGGCGCGTTGCACCAGTTTGGCCTCGCCTTGTTGGATGAGGCGATTGGTGCCGCTGAAACCACGGTCGAGCGGGCTGCCGGGCACGGCAAACACTTCGCGCCCCTGTTCCAGCGCAAAACGTATGGTGATCAATGCTCCGCTGCTCTCACCCGCCTGTGTGACCAAGGTACCCAAGGCCAGGCCGCTGATGATGCGATTGCGCGGCGGGAAGTTGGTGCGCTCGGGCTGGGTGCCCAGAGGGTACTCGGTGATCAGCGCACCCGATGCAACGATATTGCGAGCCAGGGCTGCGTTCTCGTATGGGTACACGACGTCGATGCCCGAGCCGAGCACGGCGATGGTGCGCCCGCCGGCATCCAGAGCGGTCTGATGGGCTATGGTATCGATCCCGCGCGCCAGGCCGCTGACAATGGTTACCCCGTTGCGCGCCAGGTCGCCTACCAGGTAGCGAGTCATTTCCACGCCGCTGGCCTTGGTGTGGCGCGTGCCCACCACGGCCACGGCCCACTCGTCCTCAGGCTGCAGCTCCCCGTTGACGTAAAGCACTGGAGGCGGCTGATGGATCTCGCGCAGCAAGCGCGGGTACTCAGGGTCGAGCAGGGTCACGACGTGCGCGCCCAAGTCGTGAACGCGCTGCATCTCGGCGTCCAAATCGAGCTGGGTTCGCAGGTCAAGCAGGTTCTGCAGCGGAGCGCGCTCGAGGCCAGCGCGGGCGAGCTCCGTTGCTGGCGCGTTCCAGGCAGTCTGCGCATCGCCAAAGTGATCGAGCAGCCTTTGAAGGCGCACGGCGCCGATTCCGCGCGCTTTGTTCATCCCCACCCAGTACTTGACGTGTTCGAGCATTTCGATCCTCGCGAGCGGGCTCCGCCACTCACTTCAAGAGGCCTGGCGGCAGTCGCACGATGACGTAGCCGGCCTGAGGGCTGATCTCCAGCACGACCTCAGGCAACTTGGGAATAAGCACCTCGCCGCGCGCCCCACGCACGACCAGGACGGGATTGGCTGCAGTGAATAGGACCTCGGTCACGCTACCCAGCGCCTCGCCGTCCTCGGTTCGCACCTGCAAACCCTCGATCTGATAGGTGTAGTATTGCCCGTGGGGCAGAGGCATGGCCTCGGCCAGCGGAATCTGCACTTCCATGTCGCGCAGCTTGGCGGCGCTCTGCGGGCTATCGCAGCCCTTCAGTTTCAGTAGCCCGTGATCCTGGTGCCTGCGGAAGCCTTCCAGCTCGTATGGCAGGTGCTCTGCCCCGAGGTAGACGCGCTGCAGCCGCTCAAAGCGCTCCGGGAAGTCGGTCTCGATACGCACCTTCAACTCGCCCCGCGTGCCCCAGGGTGCGAGCACGCTGGCAATGGTAAGGTACTCAGGAATGCGACGCCGGACGGCGGCATCTCCCTCGCATTGCTGTGAAGCATCTAGCGAGGTGCCTGCGCTGTCCGGCACGTGTGACGACTGCGTTGAGGCGGGGCGGCTGCCCGCCATGCGGCTACTCCACGATCTCTAGAATAGCGCGTCTTCCGGCCTGTGCGGCTGCCACGCGCACCAGGCTGCGCATGGCGTTGGCCACCCGGCCGTCCTTGCCAATTACGCGCCCCATATCCGAGGACGCGACGTGCAGCTCGTAGATGGTAGAGCGTGCCCCCGCGGTCTCGACGACGCGCACCTGCTCGGGGTGTTCCACCAGAGCTTTGGCCATGTATTCCACCAGTTCCTTGATGCGCCCTTCAGGCATGGGATGTTAGACTCCTGCTGAGGCGGGTGCCGCTGGTTTCTCCTCAGGCTTGGGTGCGGGTGGCCGATTCTGGCGCAGCTTGCGCTCGGCGATCAGGCCTTTCTTCTGAAGCAGACGGGCCACGGCGTCGCTGGGCTGGGCGCCCTTGGAGAGCCAGTAACGGGCCCGCTCGTCGTTAATCTCAAAAGTGGCCGGGTCTGTGCGGGGGTTGTAATTCCCGACGTTCTCAATGAACCTGCCATCGCGGGGCGCCCTGCTGTCGGTTACGACCACTCGATAGCTTGCCTGCTTCTTTCCACCTGTACGACGAAGACGAATTCTAACGACCAAGGAACCTCTCCTCCCATGAGTGTGTCTCCCCAAGTGGGGTACTGCATCCTACACAAGCGAGTCATTATAGTCAAAAAGCGACGCTGGTCAAAAGATGGCGAAAGCAAGAATTCGGAAGTCTCCCCAGACTTCCGAATTCTTACATTCCCAGGCGTCCCAGCATGCCGCCAGCGCCGCGCCCGCTGCTCATCTGTTTCATCATGCGCTGCATCTGCCGGAACTGGTTGAGCAGGGCATTGATTTCGGGCACGCTGGCGCCGCTGCCACGGGCGATGCGGCGCTTGCGGCTGCCGTCAATGATGCGCGGATCGCGACGTTCCTCGGGGGTCATGGAGCGGATGATGGCCTCGGTGCGCTTCATCTGCTTCTCTGTGACGTCCTCGGGCAGTTGCCCTTTGATCTGCTGGAAGCCAGGCAGCATTTCCAGAATCTGTTGCAGCGGCCCCATTTTCTTGAGCTGCTGCATCTGCTCCAGGAAATCCTCAAGGTCGAAACTGGCGGTGCGCAGTTTTTGCTCGATCTTCTGTGCTTGCTGCTGGTCAAAAGCGGCCTCGGCGCGCTCGATGAGAGTGAGCATGTCGCCCATGCCCAGAATGCGCGAGGCCAGACGGTCGGGGGCAAATGCTTCCAGGCCGTCCGATTTCTCGCCTACGCCCAGGAAGAGGATGGGAACGCCGGTGACCGCGCGGATGGAAAGCGCGGCGCCGCCGCGCGCGTCGCCGTCCACCTTGGTGAGGATCAGGCCAGTGAGCCGGATGCGGCGGTTGAATTCCTCAGCCACGCGCACGGCGTCCTGGCCGGTCATGGCGTCGGCCACCAGCAGCACTTCCTGGGGCTTGATCTGCGCCACGATCTGCTCCAACTCGCGCATCATCTCATCGTCAATGTGCAGCCGGCCACCGGTGTCCAGCAGGACG
>CAYZKS010000087.1:0-12905 GCA_964478725.1 uncultured Anaerolineales bacterium | reverse complement strand
GCCATTGCCAGTACCGATTGGTCGGGTGGATCTGCACCCTGGAGCTTCGATCTTCCCTTCGATCCAAGCCTGCCGCAGTATAGTGCCTTCTTCTACACCGACCGTTCCATCTACCGCCCCGGCCAGATTGTCTACTTCAAGGGCATCCTCCGTGCAGATGACGATGGCCGCTACGGGCTGCCCGAAGGCGTCGCAAGCATGACGGTGACAATCCGCGACAACCAAGGTAAGGAGATCTACCGTTCCAGCCTACCAGTCAATGAAATGGGGACACTGCACGGTGAGGTACAACTGGGAGAAGAAGCCGGGCTTGGCTACTATAGCATAAACGCCAGCCTGGGCGAATGGTCTGTCAGCAGCGGCTTTCAAGTGGCCGAGTACCGCAAGCCAGAGTTCGTAATCACCGTCCAAACCGACAGGCAAGAATACACCCAGGGCGATCAAGTCAGCGCCGATGTCGCAGCCGAATACTACTTCGGGGGACCGGTAGCAGGCGCCAGTGTGGTCTGGCGCCTGATGAGCCAGGACTACTACTTCCGTCCATCCGAGTGGAAGCGCTACACCTTCACCGATGCGGATTTTGAATCACGCGGCTTGCTGACTGCTCACGGCGAGCTCGTCACGTCCGGCAACGGAATCACCGACGAGAAGGGGCACTTTGACCTTACTCTGCCTGCCGACACGGGCGCTCGCAGCAACAGTCAAGTTCTTACGCTGGAAGCTTCAATCACAGACTCGAGCAATCAAGAAGTGAGCTCCCGCACCAGCACCGTAGTTCACAAGGGGCTGTTCTACATAGGCTTGGCTCCCAGGGAGTTCATTGGCACGGTGGGACGCCCAAGCCAGGTAGACGCGATCACCGTGGATCCAACGGGCACCACGGTGCCTGAAGTTCCCTTGACTGTGGTCTTCTTGGAGCAGCACTGGTATAACGTGCAGCAACAGTCCGACGACGGCCGCTTCTTCTGGGACTGGAAGCTCCAGGAGGTTCCTGTTTACACCACCACCCTGACTACCGATGGCATAGGCGCCGCGGTTACAGAGTTCACCCCCGAAAAGGGAGGAGTCTATCGCGTGCGCGCGTACGGTCGGGACAAACAGGAAAACCTGGTGCGCAGCTCGGCCTACCTCTGGATCAGCAGCGGTGACTATGTCACCTGGAAGCAGGAGAACACTGACCGTATTGAGCTGGTAGCGGACAAGGATGCATACCTTCCTGGAGAGATCGCCCGAGTTCTTGTGCCGTCTCCTTTTGAAGGCCCCGTTCAGGCTCTGGTGACTACCGAGAGAGGCCACGTCTTAGGCAGCCGTGTTGTATCGCTCGGTACCAATAGCGAGCAAATCGACATCCCGATCCTTCCGGAGTATGCTCCAAACGTCTACGTGTCAGTCTTGGTCGTCAAGGGAGCTTCTTCCTCTGACCCGGTGGCATCTTACAAACTTGGCTACGTCAACCTGGATGTCTCCACTCTGCAGAAGGAACTGACCATTGAAGTCACAGCAGACCGCCAGACGCGCTACCAGCCGGGCGATACGGCGACGTTCAACGTTCGAGCCAGCGACTATCAGGGCCGTCCGGTGCAGGCCGAGTTATCGCTTCAGTTGGTGGACCAGGCCGTGGCTGCGTTGGTGGACAGCTCGCAGGGAACATTGTTAAGCCACTTCTATGGGCAGCGCCCGCTTGGCGTACGCACTGGATCCACCCTTGGCGTATCCGTGGACAGAGAGCGCGAACGTTCTCCGTCCTCCGATGGCAAGGGCGGTAGCGGGGGATTGGAGGACTCTGCGATTCGCCGCCAATTCCTCGACACTGCCTACTGGAATGCGATGGTTCGGACGGACGCGTTGGGCCAATGCCAAGTCACGATTGCACTGCCCGATAACCTGACCACCTGGAGAATGACCGGCAAAGGAGTTAGCGTCGACACCCTCGTGGGTGAAGGACGGGCGGATATCGTCAGCACAAAGGATCTGCTCGTCCGTCCTGTGGCTCCAAGATTCTTTGTCGCAGGCGACCACGCCGAGTTAGGCGCAGTGCTGCACAACAACACAGAGCATTCGCTCTCAATCACTGTCTCGCTACAGGGACAGGGCATCAAGGTGGACGCGCCTGTGCTGCAGGTAGACGTTCCGGCTAACGGCCAGAAAGCCGTAACCTGGCAAGCAGATGCGGGGAACGTGCAGTCCGCAGTGCTGCTCTGGCGCGCCGCTGGCGGAAACCTGGAAGACTCAGTCGAACTGACTCTGCCTGTTCTTGCTTACAGCGCCCCAGAGGTCGTGGCAACAGCCGGACAGGTGGCGGATGGCGAAAGCCGCACCGAAATCGTGCTTTTGCCTGAGCGCCTCGATCCGACTCGTGGCGAACTTACGGTACAGATCGATCCTTCCCTGGCGGCTAGCATGCAGGATGGCCTGCGCTACCTTGCCACCTATCCCTACGAATGTGTCGAACAGACCATCAGCCGCTTTCTACCCAACGTGATTACGTACCAGGCTCTCAAGAAGCTTGGCATCAGCAATGCTGAACTCGAGACAGGGCTTCCCCAGGCCGTGGGCGTGAGCCTGCAGCGCATCTACGCGCACCAACATTATGATGGCGGCTGGGGTTGGTGGGTATCCGACGATAGCCAGCCATTCCTGTCGGCCTACGCGCTACTCGGCCTGACTCACGCCGATAGGGCAGGCTTCGCAGTGGATAGCGAGGTAATGGACAGAGCCGCCGCTTACCTGCTGCGTTCACTGGACTCGTCTGGCGCGGGGAACTCGCTCCAGGCGAACGTCCAGGCCTTTGTACTGTACGCCCTGGCCGAATACGGTCGCGGAGACCTCGGCAGATCAGTCTCGCTGTATGAGAAGCGCCAGGCACTTGGCAACTACGGGAAGGCCTGCCTGGCTTTGGCCTTGCAGATCCTCGAACCAAAGCAGACGATTCACACCAAGACCTTGCTGAGCGATCTCACGAACGCATCCATCCTGAGTGCAACGGGTGCCCATTGGGAGGAGAAGCAATCCGAATACTGGAGCATGAACACCAACACTCGCTCAACCGCCATGGTGTTGGCGGCTCTGGTGCGCATCGATCCGCAGAATGCCCTGATCGCCAATGCAGTGCGCTGGCTGATGACTGCCCGCAAGGAAGGCCACTGGGAAACCACCCAGGAGACAGCCTGGTCTGTGATGGCCCTGACCGACTTCTTGCTGACCACAGGGGAGCTCCAGGCGCGCTATGATTACAGCGTGTCGCTTAACGCCAGACCCCTGGAACAGGGTACTGTCACTTCCCAGAACGTGGCCGAAAGCCATAGGCTTACGATGGCAATCGCGGACCTTTTATGGGACGAAGGCAACCGCCTCGTGCTGGAACGCCAGGCTTCTGGTGGTCAGCCCTCAGGGCAGGGACAGCTCTACTACTCGGCCTATCTGCGCTACTTCAAGCCAGCCGATGACGTCGTCGCGCTGAATCGCGGAATCGTGGTATCCAGGCAGTACTCCCTGATCGATCGCCCAGAACAACCGGTCACCCAAGCCAAGATCGGAGACATCATCCAGGTCAAGTTGACGATCATTGCTCCCAACGACCTTCACTATCTGGTCGTTGAGGACCCCTTGCCCGCGGGTTGCGAGGCACTGGACGCCAGTCTCAAAACGGCGAGCTCGCTCGCCAGCAGTCCCAAGATGTGGGATGTAGAGCAAGCGGGCGCGATCGGTTGGTACTTTGTGGAAAGCCAACTGCGCGACGAGATGGTTGCCCTCTTTGCCACTTACCTCGCCAAGGGCACCTACGAGTACACTTACCTGATCCGTGCCAGCATCGCGGGTCGCTTCTGGGCCATGCCTTCACAGGCGTACGAGATGTACTTCCCAGAGGTCTTCGGACGCAGCGATGGCGGCATGTTCGTCATAGCCCCTTAGCCCAAGCTTGGAGTCTAGCACCGGAACCATCTTCAGATATAGTGGGAGCGATCGAAAAATGGCAAACGACATCCGTGTTGGTGCATGCATGCGCCTCTTGTGCACAGTACTGCTTCTGACTTGCGCCTGCGTCAGTCCCTGCGACGCCCAGGATCTCTCCGGCATCATGCACCAGGCCGGAGGAGCTACGTATGCAGTGGCAGCCTCGAACGGCCTGGTCTGCATGGGCGCAGGACCAAACCTCACCATCTACGCGCTTTCCGAATCTGGACTGTCGTGGCAAAGCAGACTTGAGATGGCAGACATCGTGCACAGCGTGGCCCTGAACCAAGGAGTTGCCTTCATCACCCTTGGTGCCCGTGGACTGTGCCTAGCCTCCCTCGCCAATCCTTCCGCGCCAGAGTTGTTAGGGACTGTTGAGCTTCCTGGATCGGCACTGGCTGCCGCTGTCGCGCAGGATTATGCGTACGTTGCCGTCGGCGAAAGCGGCGTGGTTACCGTGAACGTCCGCGACACGCACCACCCATCCGTTCTGGAAACCTTGGCTCTGCCAGGACGCGCCTCCAACGTCGTGGTGGATGGGCCCTACGCCTACGTTGCCTGCGAACTGGGGGGCCTGCGAGTGCTCTCTCTGCTTGATCCCGCCAGGCCCACTCAGCTGGCACCCTACCCTGAAGCAACCGAGGCATACGGAATCGCGACTCAGGGGGCATACGCGTACCTGGCGGCAGGTGAGGGCGGTCTTCACGTGATCTCATTGGCTGACCCTGCGAGACCCCGGAAGGTGAGCACAATCCCACTGCCAGGCATCTCACTTGCTGTCGCTCTGAACACACAAGGGGCGACGCCTGCCGAGCACGTTTACGTCGCAGGGCAGGAGGGCGTGCTGCATGTCGTGTCCATCGCTGACCCCGCGCAGCCCTCTGAGGTGGGCTCCTTTACTCTGCCGGGGCCTGCCGTGGACGCCACGATCAGCGATGACTTGATCTATTTGGCCTGCACTTCTGGCGGTATGAGCGCGCTATGCGGAGCATCGTCCGCGCAGCTCGAGCCCGCGTACTCTGTGGCCGTGGCCAGTGACGCCTGGGATGTATGCGTGCATGGGCAAACGGCTCTGGTAGCTTCAGGCGTGGTTGGCCTACAGGCATTCACCTACGCAGGCTCAGAACTGACCCTTCTCGACACCCTGGATACGCCAGGGGCCGCGATCAGTCTTGCGCTCTCCGGCTCACACGTATGCGTGGCCGATCGTGAAGGGGGTCTGAGAGTAGTTGCCCTTGACGAGGGAGGTAGCTTGGAGCAGGTTGGGTATGCCACCGGGCCAGGCGTGGCCAACAGCATCGCAGTAGGCGGGGCCTACGCTTACGTGGCAGCCGGCGAAGCAGGGCTATGGATAGTGTCGCTTCTTGAACCCAGCACCCCAACCACAGTCAAGTCAGTGGACACCCCAGGCACAGCTACCAGCGTCGCAGTGTCTGGCGAATACGCCTTTGTCGCAGACGGGGATAGAGGACTGCAGGTCATTGCCATCGCTGATCCCGCGTCAGCAGTATGGGTTGGCTCATGTGACACCATGGGCTACGCGTCCAGCGTATCGCTGCAGGGAGAGACCGCTTACGTCGCAGATGGCACCATGGGGCTGGCTGTCATCGATGTTTCGATTCCCGGCAGCCCACAAGTAATCGGCGCCCTGCCGTTGGCCGGGGCAGCCCTCGACGTGGCGGTCGCCGACCACGTGGCCTACGTGGCTGCGGAGGGAGCAGGTGTGCACCGCGTGTCGGTTTCTACACCCGACGCACCAGCATTGGACGGGTCCTTGAGCGTCCCAGGGGCAACCACCGGCTTGTTCTTCGACACCACGCGCCAGGCTCTGCTCGTGGCTGCACGCGACGGGGGCCTGGCAGTTGTTGCCACGCGGCGCCCATATACCCAGTACCTGCCCATGGTCAGCAACCGGCTCTGAAATGTTGCCATACTGTAGCCCCTGACTTGGCCCAGAAGCCACGCGGGCGCATCAGACGCAACTGGCAAGTGCGAGGCAGTCCCTTTGACAGCCAAGCCCTGACGCAGTAGAATTGCGAATTCGCAACACACCAAACTACCGATCCGAAAGGACTGCCGTGGATTGGAGACTGATCGCCAGCACCTTCGGCATACTGTTCTTAGCAGAGCTCGGGGACAAGACACAGCTCGCTGTGGTTACCTTGACCTGCAAAGAGCACAAGGCACTGCCCATCTTCTTGGGAGCGAGCCTTGCGCTTGTGATCGTAACGCTTCTGGGCGTAGTGGGTGGCGAGGCCTTGGCACGAGTTGTCCCGTCGCATGCCTTGCGCAAACTGTCTGCAGGACTGTTTGTGGTCATGGGCGTGCTGATGTGGCTAGAGGTGCTGTGAGTGCGCCACGCCCCTCCTTGCCCAGCCGCTAGGCGGCCAAGGCATCCTGCTCCCGGGCCACTCGAATGCCCTCCGCTTCATTCACTGTGGTCAGGAGGAGCCCGCCCACCACAAAGAAGACGACCAGCGACACGATGCTGAGGCGACTTGAACCCGCGAGTTGACCCACTACGGCAAACACAGCCGGCCCCACAACACCGGCGAACTTGCTGGAAACGTCGTAGAAGCCGTAGAATTCAGCGCTTTTGGACTTGGGTACCATGACACCAAACAGCGATCGGCTCAGGGCCTGACTTCCCCCCTGCACCAGCCCAACCATTGCTGCCAGCACCCAGAAGTGCCATGCCTTTGTCATAAAGTACCCAGCGATCGAGATTGCCGTGTACACCGCCAGAGCGAGATAGATCGAGGGCTTCGTCCCTATCCTCTTGGGCAATTTGCCAAACAACAGCGAGAAGGGAATCCCCACAAACTGGGTAAGCAGCAGCGCACCAATCAGGTCGGTCTGCCCAATCCCGATCTCAGCTCCGTAGATGGTTGCCATCTTGATAATGGTACCTATGCCATCGTTGTAGAGCCAAAAGGCCGCAATGAACTTGGTCAACTCCCGGTACTGTCGTATGTCCCGGAAAGTCCGGCCCAAGCGTTCAAACGCTGCGCGAAATGCGCTCGTATCGAATCTGCCTGCGCCGCTGGCGGGAGGTTCTGGGACGACCGTCAGCACTGGGATCGAGAAGAGCGCCCACCACACGCCCACGCTAAGGAAGGAAAGGCGCGAGGCCACCTCCTGGCTGGGCAGCCCTAGCTTCTCCCAGAACATGATCATCACGATGTTGATCGCAAGCAGGATGCCACCGCCAAGGTAGCCGAGCGCGTAGCCCTTGCTCGACACGTAGTCAATGTCATCTGCCTTGGCGATGTGCGGCAGCAACGAGTCGTAGAACACAATGGAGCCGCTAAAGCCGACCTCTCCGAGGACATACAGCACAGAAGCCAACAGCCAGTCACCTGTGCTGATGAATACCATGAGCGAGGTGGCCACGATGCCGAACAGCGCAAACACAGCCAAGAAACGCTTCTTGATCCCCAGATGGTCGGCCACGGCTCCCAGGATCGGCCCAACGAAGGCATTGATCAGCAGCCCCAACGAGGCTGTGTAGCCCCAATACACAGTCGCCATATTGCCCGGCAAGCCCTTGCCCGCCACCGAGGCATAGAAGACGGGCAAAACCGCGGCCATGATCGTCGTGGCAAAGGCCGAATTCGCCCAGTCATACATGCACCAGGCATTGATGATTTTCTGATACGAGGATTTGTCTGCTGCCTGCCCTGTCATCTGGTCCTCCTCAAGCTTGTCTCTGCAAGTGCCAGCCCATACACGTCACGAAGCCGGTCCTAGGCAAGCCCCGGTCGGGAGTCATCCCGTTCCGGCCCCACTTGACTCAGCACGTAGACCATCAGGATACAGGTGCTCACTACCACTGCGCTGTCCGCCACGTTGAACACTGCCCAGTCCTGCATGGGCCAGAAATTGAAGTCAAAGAAGTCGGTGACCCAGCCACGCGAGAGCCTGTCAATCAGATTTCCGCCGGCTCCTCCCATAAGCATGCCCATGGTCAGGCTGGTCAGCCAGGTCCGCTCCGGCATGTTGTGGTAGAAATACAAGATCAGTATGATGGCTACTACGTGCACAGCGGCAAAGAGCCAGCCCAAACCCGGTAGAAGACCAAAGACCACTCCGGTATTGCGCACAAAGGTGAGACTGAGTACGGGGCGCAGCCACGGAAGGGGATCCCAAGGCACTCCAGGCTGCAGATGGGCACGAACCCAGGACTTGCTCCACTGATCGACCAGCACGACCGCCAATGCCACGCCGTAGAACAACCATACCCTGAACCGCGTTGAAATCAAGATGCTGTCTCCCTAGTTGCAGAAAGTACTTGCCGAAGATCGGTCTGCGTATGGGGGATTCGAGCAAGATCCCGAGATATCCACCACCACTAGCGTGGCGAGCCGATCTTCTCCGATTTGGCTTGGCAGGACATGCACAGGACGGCATATGGCAGTGCCTTCAGCCGAGCAGGGTCGATCTCCTGCCCACACATCTCACAAGTGCCATAGCTGCCATCCTGCATCTTGGCCAGGGCCTTGTCGATCAGATCCAGAGTGAGGCTCAGCCGCTGACTAACGGCCAGATCCCTGGCCTGCTCAAACACCTCGGTGGCTTGATCGGCCATGTGTGTTCCCATTCCTGGACGATCCAGCTGAATCCCCGAGGATCCCATGCGGCCCAGGTCACTCTTCAGACGCACCCGCGCGTCCTCTAACCACTTCTTGTTACGCTGTAGACGCTGCTGGTCCAACAAAGGCAGTGCTCCCACACCCACAGGTTCCGGAAGTTCCCGACCATTCTACACCGAAGAGCGCCTGGGAGCAAAAACGACTGACTTGACAGGCGAAGCCAAAGCCCATAGGATTCGGGTATGACCATCTACATCGACGTGTCGGCGGCTGTCCATCAACGCGCAGGAATGGCCCGCTATGCAGAGAGCCTGACTCGTGCCATGCTTGCCGCGCATGCACATGAACACAGCTTTGGCATCTTCTACAACCGCGACCGATCGATCAAAACGTTGTCAGGTCTGGGCGATCTTCCGGCGCGCTGCGTGGATTGCAGCTACAAGCCTTGGCGCATGGCCGTGTGGCTCGGACAAGTAGCTGGCGTAGGGTTCAATTCCATCCTGCCCGACGTGGAACTGTACCACGCGACTGAGCACCTACTCATGCCTTTGCGCGGCATTCCCACAGTGCTGACGGTGCACGATCTGATCTTCCGATTGTTCCCCGAGTATCACAAGCGCCTGAACTACTGGTACCTCAATGCCGCCATGCCGGTCTTCACACGCAAAGCCAGCGCGCTGGTCACCATCTCCGAATGCAGCAAGCGCGACCTGGTGCGGTTTTACGGAATCTCTGCAGAGAAGATCAGCGTAGTATACGAGGCTGCCTCAACGCATTTCCAGCCCGCCTCGAAGCAGAAGGTGGCTGAGGTACGCCTACGTTACGGACTGCCAGACCACTACATACTGGCGCTGGGCACCATCGAGCCACGCAAGAACTTGATTCGACTCGTGTCTGCCCTGCGTGTTCTGCGACAGCGTTATACCGACCTGGCTCTGGTGGTAGTGGGAAGTACTGGCTGGCTGTACCACGAGCTGTTTCACGCACTTGAGGAACTGCACGACCCCAGGGCCGTCCTGCTTGCTGGCTACGTGCCGGACGAGGACCTTCCGGCCGTGATCAGTGGGGCCAGCCTCTACGTCCTGGCTTCTCTCTACGAAGGGTTTGGTCTACCCATTCTGGAGGCGATGGCCTGTGGAACCCCAGTGGTCTGCAGCAACACCTCGAGCATGCCTGAACTGGGCAACCAGGCCGCGCGCTACTTCGATCCGTACGACATCGACAGCATGGTTGAGGAATTGGGCGCCGTCCTGTCAGACGCAGAACTGCGCGCGGACATGCGCGCCCGTGGGCTAGTCCGGGCCAGTCATTTCTCCTGGAGGCAGGCTGCAGACCAGACCTTCGCTTTGTACCAACGCCTGCTGTCTGAGGGCCAAACCTCACCACCGAACCAGCCCTGAATCAGGCGCGCCCGGCCTGCTCAGGCGCCGTAGACGATGTTGCCCCCGAGCACGGTGGCTTCCACACGGGCATTCAGCAGGGACTCAGGCGGTGACTGCATGATGTCGTGCGATAGCACAACCATGTCTGCACACTTGCCCACGGAGAGAGAACCTCTGTTGCGTTCATCGCCTGATGCGTAGGCCGCTCCCATGGTGTAGGCGTACACCGCCTCAGAGATGCTCAGGCGTAGTTCGGGATGCCAGCCTTGATCAGTCGAGCCGCCCTCGCGCTTACGCGTCACAGCGGCGAAGAGGCCACGCAACACGTCAGGTTCCTCCACCGGAGCGTCGGAACCGAAGGCAAGCACTGCGCCAGTGCCGAGGAGCGAGCGCCAGGCATAGGCGCCGCTGCAGCGCGGGCCCCAGTGCTTCTCAGCCATAAGCATATCCGACGTACAGTGGATGGGCTGCATCGACGCCACGACGCCGATCCTCCCAAATCGAGGTATGTCCTCGGCGGCCAGCAGTTGCGCATGTTCTATGCGTGGTCGCAGACCCGTTTCGCGCCAATTGTAGCCCTCCAAGACACCCAAGACGCGATGGTTCGCGCGGTCGCCTATGGCATGTATGGCCACATTCCATTTGCCGCGCACGGCCTCTGCCACAAGCTGCGCCAGTTGCTTGCTGTCGGTGACCTCGATGCCACGATTATCCGGCTCACCTTCATAGTCTTCCCACATGTCTGCCGTTCGGGAGCCCAGCGCGCCATCTGCAAACACCTTGATGCAGGAGGCGCGCAGGAATTCATCACCCAGCCCACCACGCAGTCCCATCTGCACGGCGTGAGCCAGCCAGCGCTCTGTGATCATCACGTTTACCCGCAGAGGTAGTTCGCCTTCTCTCCAAACATCCTGAAGGGCCGTGAAGTCATGCTCTTCTTCCGGTGTGTGCACCCCGACAATGCCCATCCGGTTCAAGCTCGTCGCTGCAGATCGAACGGCCTGCATCTTCTCGCTCAGGTCCGGCTCGCCCGCGGCCCGCTGGACCAAGTTCATCGCCGGGCCTTCCTTCAGGAGACCAGTAGGCTGTCCCGTCTCAGGGTCGCGTTCGATCTCGCCGCCCGCCGGATCCGGCGTGTCACGATGAATCCCGGCCAAGTCCAGTGCCAGCGAGTTCGCCCAGGCCGAGTGCCCATCCTTTCCCGGCAAAAACACAGGGTTGCGTGGGGTCACCGGGTCAAGGTCCCATTTGTGCGGAAAGGGCGCCCCTGGCCACAGATTGCGATTCCAGCCACGCCCACGAATCCACTCACCCGGCCGGGCCGAACGCGCGCGCTCGGCCACCCGCTCAACGACCTCCTCCAGTGTTGGAATGCCATCCAGCTGCAAGTGCCGCAGGCTTAGACCATACCACACCAGGTGCAGGTGCGAGTCTGTGAACCCAGGCAGCACCGTCCTACCCTGTAGGTCAAGCTCCTGCACGCCGCGGCCAGCCAGCGCTCTGACCCGGTCATTGTCCCCAACCTCGACAACGCGTCCGCAGCGCACTGCCACTGCCTGCGCCAGCGGCCGGCCAGGATCCATCGTGTAGATACGCCCGTTCAAGAACACGCAGTCAGCGTGCACCCCTGTCCTCCATGCCGAGGTCCTCCAGAATGCGTGGCATGGCCTCCTCGGCTGCCTCGCGGCCGCGCTTGATCAGGTCTGGAACGTGACTGAGATCATAGCCATCGTAGTGACCCACATCCGGAGCGATTACGACATCTGCCAAGGTAATCTCTTGATGAGTCAGACGGATCAAGGTGCTCAGAGTCATGAACCACATCTCCAGGAGTGATCCTGGGGGATCTCTCGGCACAGTGCTCCCGGAGAGATCCACCGCGACCAGATAGTTGGCGCCCATCTCGCGCAGCACAGCCACTGGTACATTGTTCATCAAGCCGCCATCTACCAACAGCCGTCCCTCGGATTCAACCGGCGTGAAGACCCCAGGAAACGCGCAACTGGCGCGCACTGCAGGCGCCAGTCTGCCTTCTCGAAAGGTGACGAGTTCGTCTCGAAGGATGTCGACCGCGGCACAGGCAAATGGGGTGAGCATCTGTTCAAAGCTGCGATCTCCAATCAATCGCACCAGGTACTCCTCCAGACGGCTGCCGTCAAAGAAGCCAGTCGTTGGTCGCACCACCTTGCCAATCTTGGTCCACTGCAGATTGAGTGCCACATCCTCAATCACGGCCAGGCTTAGCCCTGCGCAATACACCACCCCAACCGCAGACCCCGCACTGGTACCCGACACGCAGTATGGGCGGATGCCATATTGCTCGAGCGCTTGTAGCACCCCGATGTGTGCCGCACCCAGGGCGCCGCCTCCGCTCAAGGCCAGGCCAACGCGCTTGGTCGCAGGTTTGCTCAGGCCCTCTTCCCTACCCAACCCACGGCGCGTTTGCAGCTGCTTCCGTAGCCTGCTGAGAAGCGACGCCCTGGCACGGGTGGCAGTGACTTGCATGTTGGCTACCTGGAGACTCTGTTGAGACATGGCCTGCACTCCTCAATTCGAATCAAGCCAGGCGTTTCTCCAGACGAATCTCATCCCGAACTGGAATGCTGGCAAAGCCGAGCTCCTCATGCCCATGGTGCTCCAACACCGCGCCCGCCTTGATCTCACTGAGCACAAAACCCCAACGCTGGTACAAGTACAACGCGGGCAAGTCGTCGTTTGTTGTGGCCACTACCAGCTTGGAGAGTCGCTCCTCGCGCGCGTGTGCTTCGACCGCAGCCAGGAGCGAACGCGCCGTGCGGCGCCCCTGGTACTGAGGGTCCACATTCAGCATCACGATGTTCAGGCGGTCCTGCTCCACAGCGAAGGAAAGAACTCCGGCCACAGCAGCATCGCACAGTGCCAGCATGGCCGGCAGAGTCAGCACATCGTAGCTCTGGTCGAAGCATTCCATCTGGGTCTCACCCCAGTACGCCAAGGC
>CAYZKS010000086.1:7222-13063 GCA_964478725.1 uncultured Anaerolineales bacterium | reverse complement strand
AGCCTCTGCCCTGGGTCGTCACTGCCAGCGTGCTGGCCTGGGCCGCGTTCTTCTCGCTGGTGGTGAACGACTGGATCAAGTGGCTGGCGGTGGACAAGCTTGGCCTGCTGAACTGGTAGCGGCGCTCTCTGCCCTTGCGTTTGCGCCCCCATGCCCCTTCCCGTTATAATGCTTGCTGCTTTGGGCGCGTGCCAGCGCATTTCGCGTCGTCCCAGGCGCTCCACCAGACCTCTGACGAGCAATCCCGGTGAGAATGCAGCGCTTCCGAATCCATCACGACACGATCGTGGTCCTGTTTCTGCTGGCGGTCACACTCTGGCGCGGCCCGCGCCTGTTTAGCCTGGGCTATCTGGACGCGGCTAGCCGGTCCCTGATTCGCGCGTTGCCACTCGAAGCCGCGGCGGCTGGCGCATCGCGCCCTGGTCTCCCTCGGGTCGTGTCCCTGCTAGGTACTGCCCTGCGTTGGGACGCGCGCAACGAGCGAGCACGCTTGCAGGCGGCCCGCGTTACCTGGCGGCAGGACGGCTGCGAAGCTGCGCTGCAGGCCTGGCCCGAGGGGTTTGAGCAGGACGCCGTTGCAGTGTTCGAGCGCGCCGAGGCGCTGCGCGCCTGCGGATATGAAGACGAGGCCTTGGTGCAGTACCGGCGCGTTCGGTCCTGCGCGCTCTACCTTGGCTTCCTGGCCGAGCAGGACCTGGAGGCCGGGCAGCTACGGCCTGCCCTCGAGCTCTTGCAGCTGAGCATGGTTGTCTCACCCACGCTGGAAGTGGCGCAGAGGCTGGCCGAACTGTACGGCGACGCGGCCGAGCCCGAGATGCAGGGCGCGGTGTGGCAAGAGCTGTCGGCGGCAACGGCCCCCTCTGACCCCTTGCACTGGTGGGCGCAAGGGCAGGCTGCCGATGCGCAGCAGGACTGGGAGGGCGCCGCCAGCGCTTACGCGACTGGCGCCACGCTGGCTGTCGAACCGTGCCGCTTCTGGCAGTCGCAGTCCGCGGCGCTGTACCAGTTGGAGCGCTGGCAGGAGCTCGAAGCCGTTTGCGCCTCCGCTCAGCAAAGCTGCCGCAATCAGGTCTGGCCTTACCTGCGGGCGGGCGATGCCAGGCGTGCACAGTCAGACCATTCTGGGGCTCTAGAATGGTACCGTCAGGCGGCCAAGCTGTGGCCCGACTTGGGGCCAGTGCACTACCTGATCGGCCTCACGCTGTACGAGCAGGGCTCGTACGCGGAGGCGGAAGAGCAGCTGCGACAGGCGCTGAGCCTGGATGCGGGCGACGCGGACAGCGCCTACTACCTGGCGCGCTGCCTGCATGAGAGCGGTCGCACGGCCGAGGCGGCTGAGACATTGGCAGCGGCCATCGACATGCGCCAGGCACCGGCCTGGCGGTGGGCGCTTCTGTTGGGCGACTGGAAATTTGAGCAGGGAGACCGGCAGGGCGCACTGCAAGCATACCTTCGGGCGCAACAATGGGCGCCCGAGGAAGAAAGGATCCGTGACCGCATCCGGCGACTACAATCCGATGCTCCCTGAGCCTGAGGCCGGCGCATCAGGCGAGGAGGGTTTCATGCTCCCCACGCCCAGCCGGGGCGTGTCCGCGCGCATCGCGCGTTCATCGTTCGGCCTGACGTTGACCATGGGCCTGGTGGCCCTGGCCGAACTGGGGCGTGAGATCGTCGTGGCGCGCCTGTTCGGCGCCGGGCCGGCCAGCGACGCCTATTACTTGGGCATCTCTGTGCCTCTGGTGCTCAGGGGAGCTACGCTGACCGTGGCGGGGCAGGTGGTGTTGCCCTGGCTGTGCCTTGCCAGCCGCGCGGACGTCCAGACCAGCCGCAAGTACGCCTCACTGCTTCTATTCCTGCTTTGCGTGCCGCTCCTATTGCTGGCGCTCGCGTCGAGTTGGCTGGCAACCGTCATTGCTCCCTGGATCGCCGGGTCCGCGATCCAGCGCCCCCTGCTGGTGCAGGTGCTGTCCTGGGCACTGCCGGCCGTGGCCCTCGGGGCGCAGACAGCTGTGCTGACGGCGTACCTGAATTCCCGGGAGGTGTACTCCGAGACCGCGCTACGAGCCCTGATCGGGTCGCTGGCCTTTGTGACCGCTGTGGTGCTGCTGCGCGGGTTGCCAGATGGCCGAGGCCTGGGTCCCGCCTTCCTGATGGGCAACGCCGCCGAACTGGCCTGGCTGGTGCTCCTGGCAAGGCCCACGCTTACCGCCATGCGTTCGTGGCGGGACGTACCATGGGCGCCGCTGCGCCAACTGCTGCGCCGCGCCGCGCCGCCGACAGCCGCAGTCGCGCTGCGGCAGCTGGGCCTGGCGGCCGAGCGCGTTCTGGCCGGATACCTGGGAGTGGGTGCTGTGGCCATCCTCAGCTACAGCCAACGCATGGCGCTGGGAGTGGGTAAGATCTTTACCGAAGCCATGCACACCGTGGTGCGCTCCAAAGCCTCTCTGGCGCAGGCGCGAGGGGCGCAGGAGGAAATGGCTGAGGTTCTGACCCAGGGCTCGCGCCAGATGTGGTTGCTGATGCTGCCCATCGCGGCCTGCGTGGTGACGTTGCGCACGCCCATCAGTCGAGTGCTGTTTGAGAGCGGCCAGTACTCCTCGGAAGCCCTGGCAGCCACGGCCGCCATGCTGGCGGCGTACGCCATCACGCTGCCGGCCTACGGAGTATCGCCTGCGCTGATGACTGGCTTCTACGCTACGGGGCGGGTCATGACGCCGTCGCTGCACCAGCTCGCTTTGTTGGTCGCCAACCTGGCGCTGGACGTGCTGTTCGTGCGCTGGTGGGGCGTGTTGGGCATTGGGGTGGCGTTCGTAGCCACCATGGCTCTGTCTCTGCTCGCAGCAGCCTTCCTGGTGGAACGTCGCCTGGCGCGTCTGAGCCTGTGGCGCGATGCGCGTTTCTTTGCCGGACTGGCGCTCGGCGTAGTTTGCTGCGTGGCTGCAACGTGGTACGCCTGGGTGCTGCTACAGAGCTTTGCCGTGCACGGACGCCTGGCACTGGCGTCCGTCACAGGCCTGGCCGGTTTGGCGGGGGTGGCTGCTTTCGCTGCAGTTCAGCTACTGCTGGGTGTGAAGGAGCTGTGTATGCTACTGCGTTGGTTGCAGACGTGGCTTCGTACTCGTTGGGGGCGTGCATGACCCACGACGACCGGCACAAGCCCGCCCAACCACGGCCGCGCCCGCTCTCCGCGCGGATAGCACTGGCGCTGGCTCCTGCCGCCGGCGTGCTTGCCAGGCAGGCGATGGCCGCCTGGCACAGGCCTGCCTTTGCCTATGGCCTGTGCATGGCGCTTGCCGTCGGGCAGCTCGGCAGATCCAGCGGCGAGCTGCTGCCCGGCATCCCTTCCACGCTGTGGGTGACGATGGCTTTCTTAACCTTGGCCCTGCTGCAACGGCGTTGGACCCATGCCTGGTCTGCCTGGCGCGCTTGCGCTGCGGCGTTCTGGTCGTATGCCTTCGTGTGCCTGATCGAAGGCCTGAGTGTGCCGTTCCGAGGCGGGATGGCTTATCTGCCGTTCGCACTCGGACGCTGGGCCTTTCTGGCCATGTGCGTCACGACCGCGGCCATGGTAGAGGACCTGGATGCGCTGCGGGATGTCCTGGCTGGAAACGCCTATGCCTCGGGCATCATCGGGCTGCTCACCGTGCTGCACACCACCGGCATCGTGCACGTGCCGTTCGGGCTGGACCTCATGCCCGCTCGCAGCTTCGGCCCTATTCACATGCCCTTTCCGCGCACACTGGGAGTGACGATGAGCCCGGACAAGTTCGCAATCATCGCGGCCCTGGCTGTTCTTAGCATCGGTCTCACTTCTCACGGGCCGCGGCCGATCGTACGCCCGCGTTGGGTCGCACTGCTCCTGGCCCTGCTTACCCTGTTGGCCTGCCTCGTCACCCAGACGCGGGCCGTATACCTGGGCATTGTGTTCGCACTGGTGCTGACCGTATTCTTCCGACTGCCGGAGCGCAGCAGAGCGACGTCCCGCCTCGGTATGGCGGGGCCGGAGCGCAGCAGAGCGACGTCCCGCCTTGGTATGGCGGGGCCGGAGCGCTTGCTTCGCTCGTGCTTCTCGATGGCAACGGGCGCCTGGGCCGCGGTGCTGCTATTCGCCCTGGCCCTGGTGATGGCCAACGTCGTCTTTGCGCACTCACCGCCTGATGCCTTGCTGGAAACCGGAACGAGCGCAGGCGCACGCAACATCGAGATCCGCATCCAGGCCAACGCCCAAGCGCTGCAGTTCTTGCGCCGCTGGCCGTGGCTGGGCATCGGACACGGCGAGTTCGAGGCGCTGACCAATGAAGACAACGGCGTTCACAACCACTTCCTGGAGCAGATGGTGGCAACCGGGTTGCTGGGCGGCCTGCCCTATTGGCTGTTCCACGCGCTCATTCTCGTGGCTACCCTACGCGCCTGTGGGGATGACCGGCCCGAGTTGGGCGGCCTCGGCTGCGTACTGGCCGGTGCAACGGCTGTCACCTTCCTGATGTACCAGTTCTTCCCGGGATACCTGACCACGCCCTTTGCGGTCGTTTGCGGCCTGGTGGCTGCGCTGGCGCGCCAGCACAAAAGGGCAGAGGCATAAAATGGCCCCGACTTCCGCAGGCGGCAGAGCGCTACCGCGGGTGCTCTTGCTCACAACCATCGATCGCACTATGGCGCATCACCTGCAGCCGCTAGTGCGGGCGCTCAAGGCGCAAAGCTACGCAGTGGAGCTGGCCTGCCGTCGCACCGATGATGCGCTGTGGAGTCGCCTGCAGGACCTGGACGTCAGGCTGCACGACGTATCCTTCTCGCGCAGGCCGCTGCATCCTCGCAACCTGCGCGCGCTGTGCCAAGTGGTCGGCTTGTTGCGCAGGGGTGGTTACGTCGTCGTGGACGCGCATACTGCGGTGGCCGGTTGGGTGGCGCGGCTGGCGTCCCAGATGTCTGGCCGGCGCAGCGTGCTGATATACAGCACGCACGGTCTACAGTTCGCCGCGGGCCTGAGCCCTTGGCGCAATGCGGTCGTGATTGCGCTCGAGAAGATTGCCGCCAGGTGGACCGACTACCTGGTTGTGATCAACCGGGAGGACGAGGCGGCAGCGGTGCGCTACCACCTGGCCCCGACCGGGCGCGTGCGCTACCTGCCAGGCACGGGCATTGACAGCGCGGTGTTTGACCCGCAAGGCGTGGATGCAGCGCAAGTCGAGGCCGTCCGGCGCGAGTTGGGCCTGGGCGTGGATGACGTCCTGTTCCTGGTCGTGGGTGAGTTCACCAGGCGCAAGCGTCAGGTCGACACGTTGTCCGCATTGGCGCTGCTAGACGATGCTCACGTGCATGTGGCCTTTGCCGGATCGGGATGCCATATGTCGCGCGTGCAGCAGATGGGAGGCAGGTTGGGGCTGCAGAGCGTGACGCATTTCCTGGGCTATCGCCGGGACGTCGCGGCCCTCCTTCTCGCCTCGCGCGCCAGCATCCTGGCTTCAAGCACAGAGGGGGTGCCCAAGAGCGTAATGGAATCCTTGGCGCTGCAGGTGCCAGCCATCGGCACGGACGTGCGCGGTACGCGAGAGCTGCTGCAGGATGGCTGCGGCATCGTGGTGCCACTGGGCGATGCCCCCGCGCTGGCCGGCGCCATGCGCTGGATGGCTGACCACGCTCAGGAGGCCGCGGCCATGGGACGCGCCGGCCGCCAGAAGATCTTGGAGCGCTACGACCTACAGCGCGTGCTGCAGGCCCAATTGGCTATGTTTCGCGAAGCCCTCGCGTCACAAGCTCGTAGTTCTCAAGCAAGTGGGACCGGTGCGGTGTGCAGAACAAGCCCCCCTGACGGGGGCACTACAAACGGGGGCACAGGTTCGT
>CAYZKS010000086.1:0-7122 GCA_964478725.1 uncultured Anaerolineales bacterium | reverse complement strand
GCGCGTGCAGTGTGCAGAACAAGCCCCCCCTGACGGGGGCACTACAAACGGGGGCGCAGGTTCGTAGTTCCCACGTAAGTGGGGCGCGTGCAGTGTGGAGCAAAGCCCCCCTGATGGGGGTACTACGAACGGGAAGGCTGCATGAGCGAAGCCATCGACATCCGTCTCTACCAACCGGGAGACGAATCGCACATCTTGGGCCTGTTTGCGCAGGCCTTTGGGCGCGAGCTGCCCGAGGAGCGCTGGCGTTGGCGCTATCAACGCAACCCGCTCGGTGCGGGCATGGCCGCGCTGGCCTGGTATGGTGACGAACTGGTGGGCCACGCCGGGGCCCATGCGGTGGCCGTGCGCACTGCAGGCCGCGACTGGCGTGCAGCGCTATGGGGCGGGGTCATGACCCGTCCCGACTTCCGTGGTAGTGGCGTTGCCCAAGCCCTGGCACGGGCGTTGCACCTGCACCTGGAGCAGTCCAAGTACCATCTGGAGTGGGGCTTCACCAATGCGCTGTCCCATCCTGTCTTCGTACACCGGCTTGGCTGGCCGAACGTCGCCGAGATTCCGCTGTTCCGGCTCGGACTTACAAACGCCGTGCGCTGGCCCAGCCCGCCGCGTGACGTCGTCGAGTGGCACGATTTCGACGCGCGGGCGGATCGCCTGTGGCAGGCCGTGCGCGACCGCCATGCCATATGCACAGCGCGCGACCGGGCCTTTCTGCAGTGGCGCTACGTCCAGAACCCTTCGGCACGCTACCGCATCCTGGCCTGCCTGATCCAGGGCGGGCTGGCGGGATACGCTGTGCTCAAGCGCTTTGAAGAGCAGATGCACGTGGTGGACTGGCTCGCGCTGCCTGACACGCAGGCGGAGCTGCAACTGCTGGCGGCCGCGGCCGAGCTGGCCTGTGCAGAGTCGGCCGCCGCGCTCAGTCTATGGATCAACGTGCATGGCCCGCTGCACGCCGTGCTGGAAAGCCTGGGATTCCGCAATGCCGAGCCCGTGACCTACTGGATCGGCCGGGTCATGGCACCAGAGTTGGCCGCCGCGGATGTGCTCGATTACCGCCGCTGGTACCTGACCATGGGCGATTCGGATGTATACTGAGCGCTGGAAAGGGGCGTTGTGTCGCGGCAAGTGCAGTTGGTCATCAAACGCGCTTTTGATGTGCTGCTGGCGCTGGTAGTCCTGACGCTGGGCTTGCCGCTGCTGGCGGGCATCGCCCTGTGCGTCAAGCTATCCTCGCCGGGGCCCGTGTTGTTCATACAGGAGCGCGTGGGCCGGGGCGGCAAGCCATTTCGCATGTTCAAGTTCAGGAGCATGCGTGTGGCGCGTGCAGCGCAGCAGGAAGGACTGTGGAGCGTTGAACAGGCGCAGCGCATCACGCCTACCGGACGCTTCCTGCGCGACTATGGACTGGACGAGCTGCCTCAGGCGTACAACATCCTGCGCGGCGAGATGAGCTTCATCGGCCCGCGCGCCCCGCTGCCTGCGCGCGCCAAAGCCTATACGGCGCGCGAACGCATCAGCTTCGGCATGCGGCCCGGGCTGATCTCGCTGGCTGTGCACGAGGGGCGCCGCTCGCTCTCCATGCAGCAGCGCGTGGAGCTACACGTGCAGTATGTCGAACGTTGGTCGCTGTGTCTGGACGCCAGCATCCTGCTGCGCTCCATCCCCGTCGTGCTATTGAGGCGCAACGCCGACGAGAACGGCGGGCAGGCCGGCTGAAAGGAGAGGGACAGTGCGCGTTCTGGTGATCGCCCCGCATGCCGATGACGAGGTCATCGGCGCGGGAGGAACCATCGCCCGGCACGTGGCGCGCGGCGACGACGTCTACCTGTGTGTGGTAACGCAGCCGTATTCGCCGCCCTGGTCCGAGCAGCACCTGGCCGCTGCGCGCCCGCAAGTGCGCGCGGTGCAGCAGGTGCTGGGCCTGCGCGATCTGTTCTTCCTGGGCTTCCCTACCGTCAAGCTGAATACCGTGCCGCAGATCGAGCTGGCCTCGGCGCTGCAGAGGGTCCTGGACCAAGTGCAGCCCGAAGTGGTCTACACCTCGTCGCCCGGCGACGTGAATGAGGATCACCGCATCGTCTACGACCGCACGCTGGTGGCGGCGCGGCCGCTGCCAGGCTCTCCCGTGCGGCGTTTGCTGGCCTACGAGACGCCCAGCACGGCGCGCTTTGGCCTGCCCGCTGGTTGCGCGCCATTCGTGCCCAACGTGTTTGTGGACATCGCCGACTACCTGGATAAGAAGCTGGAAGCGATGGCCTGCTACCGCACGCAACTGCGCGACTGGCCGCACCCGCGCTCACTGCAGGCGTTGAGGCTGTTTGTAGAGGAACGTGGCCTGAGCGTCGGGCTCAAGGCCGCCGAGTGTTTCTGCCTGGTGCGCGAGCGCATCTAGACGACGGAGGCGGACGTTGCAGAAGGTAGTGATCTACGGCTCGGGACAGGTGGGGGCATTCGCCGCCTATATCTTCAGCTACTCTCGAGATGTGCAGGTGGTTGGCTTTCTGGACGATGACCAGCAACGCTGGGGCCAAGAATGCGAGGGCCTGCCCGTTCTGGGTGATGGCTCGCTGCTGCCGAAGCTCCTGCAGCAGGGGGTTGGGGGCGCTCTGCCTGCCATTGGCAGCAACCGCGCTCGCGGGCGCGTGGCGGCCCGGCTGGAGGACCAAGGCTTTCGCCTGGTCAGCGCCGTACACCCAAGCGCGCATATCTCGCCCAGGGCGCAGTTGGGTGGCGGCGCCATCGTTGGCCCGGGCGCCATCATCTCGCTACATAGCACGGTAGGCAGATGTGCCTACATCGGCATTGGCGCCTTGATCTCGCACGATGTGAGCGTGGGCGATGACGTGCTGATTTCGGTGGGCTGCGTCATCGCCGCGCGCGTGGACGTGGAGAGCGGCGCGTTCATCGGCGCTGGAGCGCGGCTCGTGCCGGCAGAGATGGGGCAGAACGTCCGGCTCAAGATTGGCGCGAACGCCGTGGTAGGCGCGGGCGCCGTGGTGCTGGCAGATGTGCCGCCACGGGCGGTGGCAGTGGGAGCGCCGGCCAAAGTGGTGCGCTACGTCGATGCGGCAGAGTAGATGCTTCCCGTTCGCGGGAGGCTGCCCAAACCCTCTCGCAGTGCGTCAATCGGTCACCATGGAGTGACATAATGCACAGGAACCATACCGACAAGCTGATCATCAACTTTACGCCCACGGGCATCATCCCCGGCAAGGACATGACGCCGCACGTGCCGACCCAGCCCGAGGAAATCGCGCGCGAGGTCCTCGAGTCGCGAAGGCATGGCGTCTCGATGGTGCATCTGCACGCGCGCGATGCCGCCGGCAACCCGACGCACGAAAAGCAGGTCTACGCCGAGATCATCCGCCGCATCCGCCAAGTGGATGGCTACGGCGATTCGGCGCTGGTCCTCGGCGTCTCCACCAGCGGGCGCATCTGGAACGACTTCCGCCGCCGCTCAGAGTGCCTGGAGTTGGAAGGTGCGGTCAAACCTGACATGGCCAGCCTGACGCTCAGCTCGCTCAACTTTAATCAGCAAGCCAGCGTCAATAGCCCGCAGATGATCCAGAAGTTGGCGCGCAAGATGCAGGAACACGGCATCAAGCCGGAGCTGGAAGCCTTTGACATCGGCATGATCAACTACGCCAAATACCTGCAGCACAAGGGCCTGATCGAGCCCCCGTTCTATTTCAACCTCATCCTGGGCAACATCGCTTGCGCCCAGGCCGACATCCTCAACCTGGGCGTGATGCTGCATGAGCTGCCTGACGATTCGTTCTGGAGCGTGGGTGGCGTAGGCGACGCGCAGCTCAAGATGAACGTCAACGCCATGGTCAATGGCGGCGGCGTGCGCGTGGGGCTGGAGGACAGCATCTGGCTTACCTCGCGGCGCGACAAGCTGGCCACCAACGCCGAGCTGCTGGGCAGGATTCACACCATCGCCCAAGCGCTGCAGTTGGAGATCGCCACGCCGGCCGAGGTGCGCTCCTGGCTGCGGCTTCCTCGACCGGAGGCGGAGGTGGCGGCGTGAACGCAGAGTCGCAGGAGGGCGCTCCAGGCGTCGTGGTCCCCATGTCGCGGCCCGACATTGGCGAGCGCGAGATCGAGTTGGTCAACCAGGTATTGCGCACGCCGCAGCTCAGCATCGGGCCCATGCTGGAGAGGCTGGAGCAGGCCATGGCGCAGTTCGTGGGAGTGCGCCACGCCACGGGCGTGAGCTCGGGCACAGCCGGGCTGCACCTGTGCGTGGTGGCCGCGGGCATCGGCGCGGGCGACGAGGTCATCACCACACCGTTCAGCTTTGTGTCCTCGGCCAACTGTGTGCTGTACGAACGCGCCCGGCCGGTGTTTGTGGACATTGAGCGCGAGACACTGAACATCGACCCGCAACGCATCGAAGACGCCATCACGCCGCGCACGCGTGCCATCCTGCCCGTCCACGCCTTTGGCCAGCCGGCCGACATGGACCCGATCCTGGAGATCGCGCGCCGTCACGGGCTGTGGGTGATCGAGGATGCCTGCGAGGCCGTCGGCTCCGAGTACAAGGGCCGCAAGGCGGGCGCGCTGGGGCACGCGGCGGTGTTTGCCTTCTACCCCAACAAACAGATGACCACAGGAGAGGGCGGCGTGATCGTCACCGACCGCGACGATTGGGACGCGCTCTACCGCAGCCTGCGCAACCAGGGACGCGACGTGTTTGACGCCTGGCTGAACCACACGCGCTTGGGCTACAACTACCGGCTGGACGAGCTCAGCGCCGCCCTGGGCGTGGCCCAGCTTGAGCGTATCGAAGATCTGCTTCTCAAGCGCGAGCAGGTGGCCCAGAGCTACGACGAACGGCTAGCGCGCATCGAGGGGGTCTCGGCCCCGCGCCGCGCCGCCAACACAACCCGCCTGGGCTGGTTCGTCTACGTCATCCGGCTGGACGAGGGTGTCGATCGCCTGCGGGTCATGCAGCACCTGCAGCAGCGCGGCATTCCGTCTCGTCCGTACTTTTCACCCATCCACCTGCAACCATTCTACCGCCAGAGGTTCGGGCATCGCGAGGGGGATTTCCCCATTACCGAATGCGTCGCGCAATCCACCCTGGCGCTGCCCTTTTACGGCAATCTGCCCGTAGAGCAGATTGACCTGGTGTGCGCCCGGCTGCAGGAGGCCGTTGACCATGCGCGAGTCGGGAGTGTGAGGCGACCATGACGGGCAGAAAGGCGCGAACCCTCTCCAGGCTGATCGAGAGCGCCAAGCGCGGACCGGCCCGCTATGGTCTGATGCTGCTTTTGGACCTGGTCAGCGTGGTCCTGGCGTACTACCTGGCGCTGCTCTTGCGCTTTGCTGGTTCCTCTCCCCTGCGCTACCTGCCGCCGCTCAGGAGCCACGTTCTGGCGGTAGCAGCCCTGTACTGCCTGTCCAACGCGCTCTTCGGGTTGTACGACCGCCTGTGGCGCTATGCCAGCTCGGAGGAGATCATCCCCATTGTCGAGTCGGCCGCCGTGGCCACCGCAGTGCTGGCCGCGTTGGACGTGCTGACCCCGGGCGTGCGGCCCATTCCGCTGAGCGTGGTCCTGGCGGGCGGCCTGTTGGCCATGGGAGGTTTTGCCGTGGCCCGCTACGGCCATCGCGTCATCCACACGCTGCTCTGGCGCCTGCGCGCCGCCCGACGCTCTCCCGAAGGACGCATGCGAGTGCTGATCGTCGGAGCGGGCGAGGCCGGACAGATGCTTACCTATCAACTACTCAGCCAGGAGCAGGGCGCGAGTTACCGCGTTGTGGGCCTGGTGGACGACGACCCGACCAAGCACGGCCTGCTCGTCCATGGCGTCAGGGTGTTGGGCGGGCGCGAGGTCATCCCGGCGGCGGTGCGGGCGGAGAACGTGGACCTGATCGTGATTGCCATCCAAACCCTCGCCGCTCCGGACCTGCGCGAGATTCTGTCCATCTGCATGAGCACCCCGGCCAGAATCAAGCGGCTCCCGGGCGTCTTCCAGCGCTTCGAGGACAGCCGCGAGTCCCTGGCATTGCGCGATCTGGGTATCGAGGATCTGGTCGGGCGTGACCAGGTCTCGATTGACCGGCAAGCGTGCCGCCAGTTGCTTGCGGGTAAGTGCGTACTGGTCACGGGCGCGGCCGGTTCGGTCGGCTCCGAGCTGTGCCGGCAAATCGTGCAGTTCGAGCCGGGTTTGCTGGTGATGCTGGACCAGGACGAGACCGGCCTGCATGACCTGATGCTGGACCTGCAGGAGAGATTGCGCAGTTCACGGACGGCTTCAGCCGATGTGCTAGCGCGCTGTCGCAGTGAGCTTGCGGACATTACTCAGCGCGTTCGCATGGAGCAGGTGTTCCGCCAATACCGCCCGGACATCGTGCTGCAGTCGGCGGCCTACAAACACGTTCCCATGCTGGAGCAGTTCCCTGAGGAGGCGCTGCGAGTGAACGTGGGCGGCACGTTGTTGCTGCTCGATCTGGCGCAGGCCGCGGGCAGCGGGCGCTTTGTGTTCATCTCTACCGACAAGTCTGTGGAACCCAGCTGCATCCTCGGCGTGAGCAAATGGATGGGCGAGGTTCTGGTCACGCAGTTGCGTCCGTCCTGCAGCCGCGCCCCACTGGTGGCCACGGCCGTGCGCTTCGGCAACGTGCTGGCCAGCAGGGGCAGTGTGGCACGCATCTTTCAACGCCAGATCGAAGCAGGCGGGCCCGTGACCGTCACACATCCCGAAGCGACGCGTTTCTTCATGAGCATGTCCGAGGCTGCCAACATGGTGCTGCAGGCCGCCAGCATGGCGCAGGGCGGCGAGGTCTTTATCCTGGAGATGGGCGAGCAGATTCTCATTAGCGATTTGGCGCGCAAGATGATCCGCCTGCACGGGTTGCGGGCGGGCCCAGACATTCAGTTGGTTTACAGCGGTCTGCGCCCGGGCGAAAAGTTGCACGAGAAGCTGGTGGCCGGTCATGAGGTGGCGCTGCCCACATCACACCCGCAGGTGTTGTGCGTGCGCGGCGACGGCGCCGCCGAGTGCGAGACCATGCTGGCGCAGATCAATGCGCTGCTACAGGCGCTGGATCGCGGCATGCCGGCGGCAGAGCTCAGCGCGCGCATGTTCGAGCTGGCGCGCGCTCACGGGG